>JAKOUL010000104.1 GCA_029776735.1 Dictyoglomota bacterium | reverse complement strand
TATTCTTCAGCCTTGTGTTACTTTTAATAGAGTAAATACTTTTTCTTGGTATAAGGAAAGGGTATATAAACTTTCAGAGGATTATGATCCTTCTGATATTCATTTTGCCTTTGAAAAAGCGTTGGAATGGGGAGATAAAATTCCTATAGGTGTTATTTATAAGAAGGAAAGACCTACTTATGAAGAGATATTACCTCAATTGGGATAGGAAGAAGAGGGATCCAAAAGAGATCTTTGAAAAAGTTGTAAAAGAGTTTATGTAATTTATGTTATAGTGATCCTTCTCCAACTTGTTCAATGATTTGTATCAATCTCTGTCTTAATTGGATTCCGCTCTCCAAGGTGGATGCCCATTTTTTATCTTTTTCAGAACGAAGAGCCGCACTGTCTATATCTATACGTTTTTGAATATAGTATGCCATTCCCGGTGGAAAAACAAATTTTATATTGGATGTATCAAATAACTTCTCTTTCTCAGCAGATGGGAATTTAGTAACAGTATAACCTGCTTTTTCCAAGTATTGTAAAAATCCTTTTACATGCGACCATCCTGTCAGAATAAGTACTACCCGATGCCCTGGTACTGCTGCAAGAATATTTTTTGCCATTTTTTCTTCACGTTCTTCAGAATCGTTACCTTCTTTAGTCCACCAGTCCATACCTTGAACTTCAATTCCTAAGGACTGTGCAGTAAGAGATGCAAAAGGCATTTCTGTAGGTCCATCTCCCCAGTTCCCTCTTGCTAACTCTTCGGGTTTACTTTCTACCAACAAGAGGTCTGGATTTAGATTTTTGATAAGGGCTTGAATATGCTTAAGAGAATACCATTGAAAATTTAGGTGGGTTTTATGTAGAGTTCCAAGAAGATAAATAGTTTGACCTTGATTATTAATCAGGCGGTGGAAAGCCAATTCTTTAACATGGGGTAATAAAAGGTTAGTTCCAAGGAACACTACTAAGATTATAACTATTACTATCAGTGTAATTTTAGAGGTTCTCTTTCTTATCTTAATAATCTTAAGCCGTCCGAATTATTTTTTATCATAATTTATAAATTTTTCCAAAGTCTCCAACTTTTGACTTTTACTTTTAAGTTCTACTAATAATCCTTCAATATATTTTGGTTGAGGGCTAAGAGGATCTTCATCAACTAATCCCTTAATGTTTTCCTTTGATTTTAATTTCTTGCAAATTCCTGATTTTCCATTTTCATGAATGATTTCTTCCCTTTTTATTCCCAAGAAATTTACTAAAGCTTCGTCAGGATTACATTCTACTAAGATCATTTTATATTTATATATCTATCAAGGTTTAAAAATAGGCTTGAGTCTAATTTTAAGTGTTTTATTGATTTAAAATTCTCAATTTCTAAACTTTTTATCATTCCCTTTCTCCTTATTAAACTAATAAATTTATATCATGTTTCTTAATATTTTCCCAAAAAAGCGGCATAAAAAGATAAAGTGAGGGGAGCCTCCCTTTTAGGGAGGCTCCTTTATTTTACTTATTTCTTCTTTGCTAAAACGTAATATTTACATCCTCTTCCTGGGATAATTTCCTCTACATACTTCATATTTATGATTTCAAAGTCTTTCATAAATTCAAGAACCTCTTCTTTATCCACAAAATAGTGAGGAATCCCTGTTTCAATACCTTCTTCTTTTATTACAGTACCATCTTCAAGAACTATATTATTAGGATTTTTATAGCTTGGGGCAGATTTTGAATTAAAGGTTACAAAAATCTCTCCATCTTTTGCTAAAACTCTTCTAATTTCTGATATTACCTTTTGTAGTCCCTCTTTATTTGTGTGATAGATTACGTGATAGCCTAAAATAGCGTCAAAGGATTCTTCTTTGTAAGGGAGAGAGTGCATATCTCCTATAGATGTTTCAATGTCTAAATTCTCTTCTTTTGCCCTTTCCCTTAGTATAAGTATTCCGCTTTCAGATATATCAAAGGCATTTACCTTAAAACCTTCTTTTGCAAAGAATATGGAGTTTCTTCCCTTGCCACATCCCAAATCTAAAAATCTTAGCTTATTAAGGCTCTTCCATCTATGAGCTAAGTAATACACCTCTTCAGCAGGTGTATTCCATTTATCTTCTTTTATCTCTTCCCAATTCCAGCCTTTTCTAAAGGTTTCCATCTTTGTCAAACTTTAATATATAAACATCCATTCCATTACCATACCTCATTGTACCTGCAACAATATATCCTCCATCAGTAGTCTGCTGTACGGAATATGCAGCATCAAAGTCAGGCCAATCAGATTTCCTTTCCCACAATTTATTTTAATAAAAATGTAGCTCTTACAGTTACCATTACCTCTTTATCTATGGTTACAGTATTATAACTCCCATAATCAGTCACTTCTGTTGAATTTGGAGCAAGAACCTGAACTACACCCATACTGGCAGACTTTAGACTACCAACCTTCTGCCCTGAACTTTGGGCTATTTTTTCTGCCCTTGCCTTGGCATCATTCATAGCCTCTGTAAGTAAATCGACTCTCAAGTCTGGTAGTTTAGAGTAATAATATTCTAAAGATTGGGTGGAGAAATTAACTCCTTTATCGAGTAATTCTTGGAAATTTTTGGCTAAGGTAGTGATCTTTTCAAGATCATGTGACTGAATCTCTACAGTCTGCCTTAAGATACACTCTTTGGGAACTTGCCGATCACTATAGAACCATGGCTGTTCTACAGAAACAGGAGAGATTATAAGATCTTTCGTGTCAATGCCATTCTTTTTATAGAATTCTAAAACTAAATTCAAGTCATTACTCATCTTTCTATATCCATTTTTAAGATCCTCTTCAGGGACAGTTCTACTAAATGTCCCAATCCATCTTACAATATCAGAATTTACTTTTATCCTCGCTGATCCTGTTACACTGAGGGTATTATCCAAAGCTTTTATGCTATAAAAGGTGTTAGAAACAATAAAGGCACTGATGATGAGACATAAACCTATGATTATTGCCCAAAGATTATTTTTCACAATATTAGCCTCCTAATTTATGTCCTTCTTCTAATATTCTACAGTAAGAGTATGTATTTAACAATTATATAGCTTAAAGATCTTTTTAATCTTAAGTAAGGTTACGATTTACAGGCTATTTAGGTTTTTTCAGATGGAATTTCTCTAATTTCATGATAAAATAATATACTGTATGTTAATTAGTATATATTTCTATTAAAATATTTGGGGGAGGCGAGTCTTTTGGATTTTTTAAAGGGTATATTAATTCTGTTTCTTCTTATTTTTGTCTCAGGGTGTGCGAAGGTTGAAAATGAAGGTGAAATTATACCTTCAGGAAGTTTTAATGTGAGTATCAATATAGATACAAATTCTGGAAGAACCTCAATAAGTCCATATATTTATGGGGTAAATCAGGATATAGATGGAGTAAAATCTACTGCAAGAAGAACTGGAGGGAATAGATTAACAGGATATAATTGGGAAACAAATTACTCTAATGCAGGATCTGATTGGAAGCATTCTAGTGATTACTTTCTCCCTTGGTATATGGGTATTCCCCAAGATCAGTATTCTATTCCTGCTATTGTGCTTACAAAATTTCATGATCAATCTCTTCAAATGGGAGCTTATAGTGCTATAACCCTTCAGATGGCAGGATATGTGGCAAAAGATGCTAATGGAGAAGTGAGTGAAAGTGAGACTGCTCCATCTCCTCGTTGGGCTGAGGTAAAATTTAAAAAAGGACAACCTTTTTCTACGAGTCCTGATATCAATGATAACTATGTTTATATGGACGAACTTTTAAATTATCTTATAAACAAATATGGACTCTCTACTTCTGATACTGGGATAAAAGGATATCTTTTGGATAATGAGCCAGAGCTTTGGCCAAACACTCATCCAAGGATTCATCCTAAGAAGCTTACCTGTGAAGAACTTCTAAATAAATCTGTAGAACTTGCTAAGGTAATAAAAGAGATGGATCCTAATGCAGAAGTTTTTGGAGATGAATCCTATGGTTTTAAAGGATTTTTAGATCTTCAAGAAGCACCTGACTGGTCAACTAAAAAGGGGAGTCACAAATGGTTTATTAGCTGGTATCTTGAAAAGATGAAGGAAGCATCTGATCAGGAGGGTAAAAGACTTCTTGATGTGCTTTCTGTCCACTGGTATCCTGAAGCATCCTCTTCTTCAGGAGTAAGAATATGCTCCAATGAAGGAGATATTACCGGTAAGGATATAAGTATTGCAAGGATGCAAGCCCCAAGGACTCTTTGGGATCCTACTTATAAAACTTCTGCACAAGGGAAGATTACAGCAGGAGAGAATAGTTGGATAAATCAATGGTTCCCTAACTTTTTGCCTATTCTTCCTACTATAAAAAATGATATTGATATATATTATCCTGGCACAAAGCTTGCTATCACAGAGTTTGATTATGGAGCAAAGGATCATATCTCAGGAGGAATTGCTCTTGTAGATGTATTAGGAATATTTGGAAAATATGGAGTATATCTTGCTACTCGTTGGGGAGATTCTGGAAGTTATGCAGCTTCTGCTTATAATATTTACTTAGATTATGATGGAAATGGCTCTAAGTATGGAGATACTGCTGTAAGTGCAGAAACCTCTAACGTAGAAAATATGCCTGTTTATGCCTCTATTCAGGGAAGTGATGATTCTAAATTGCATCTTATCATTATAAATAGATCTTGGGATAAAGAAGGTATTGCTCAAATAAATATTCAAAGTGATAGTACTTATAGCTCAGGGACAATTTATGCATTTGATTACAAATCGCCTACTATAAGAGAGAAGGGAAAAATAGATATTCAAAATAATACTTTTGAATTGAAAGTACCTCCTCTTTCAGTTTATCATTTAGTAATTGTTAAGTAATTTTGTAAGTGAGAAAAGGCTTTTTATTTTAATATGGTTTGACATACTTTCTTTATAAGTAGTAAAATATAATATCAAATATATCAGATAAAAGATTGTAGGAGAAAAATGAGAACAATTGTTAAAGAGAGTATTGGAGAACAAATATATAAACTTCTAAAAGAGGAAATACTCCTTGCTCAAATAAAACCAGGAGAGCAGATAAATCTACGTAAGCTTGCTGAGGAGTTAGGTGCAAGTATTATGCCTGTAAGAGACGCCTTAAAGCAGCTTGTAGATGAAGGGCTGGTTGTTAGAAAGCCAAGGGTAGGGTTTTTTGTCCGTAATTTTACAAAAGAAGAAGTAGATGAGATTATGGAAATGAGAAAAATTTATGAGTTATACTGCTTGGATAAATATTTTGATAAGATTGATAGAAATAGATTAAAGATTCTTTTGGAGAGATCTATTAAGGAAGAAAATCTTACTCAAAAAACTAAAGAGTTTGATGAGATTGATGAGAATATTCATGATCTTATAGTAAAATCTTCAGGAAATGCCTATCTTATGGATAGTTATAACAATATTAAAAATCAGATTGTAATCTTAAGACACTTGGCAAAAGATGAGGTAAAACTGGCGAGAGATGAACATATAGATCTTATTAATGCTATATTGAATAATGAAAAAGAAGAGGCAAAAAGGATTTTGGAGCACCATATAAATAGAGTAACTGAAGCTATAATGAAATTGTATTAATATTATATTTTTTTTTTGAAAATGCTGTTATATCAGATATCAGAAATTTAAACTTTTTTAAAAAGGGGAGGTGAGAAAAGAAATTTTTAGGATCTCCAAAAAACTAATTTAAAGGGGGTATCTTTTTTATGAAGAAGTTGCTTTCCGTGATTTTTCTTCTTTTGATAGCTTTGAGTGTCTCTATTAATGCTCAAGAGGTTTGGCCTACAAGAGAAGTTACTATAATTGTCTCCTGGTCTGCTGGTGGAGCTACCGATCTTCTCTTTAGAGCCGTTGGTAAATATTTCCCCAAATATGCTAATGGTCAGCAGTTAATAATTAAGAATGTCCCTGGTGGTGGAGCAGCTATAGGATATGGAGAAGCAGCAAAAGCAAAACCCGATGGATATACTTTAGTTGCTGCTGCAAATCCTATGGTAACAAGGGCTCTTATGGGGGCTGCTCCTTATGATCCTATTAAAAGCTTTGAACCTGTTTGCCTTCTTGTAAATAATCCTTGTTATATTATTGTGAATTCAAAGACTAAGAGATGGAAGAATCTAAATGAGTTTATGCAAGATGCAAAACAAAATCCAGGGATTATAACAGTAGGAAATGGTGGAGCTGGTGGTGGTACACACCTTGTGGCATTGAAGTTTGAAAATAAATTCAAAGTAAAGTTTAACCATGTACCATTCTCTGGCGGTGCTCCAGCTGTAACAGCACTCTTGGGAGGGCATATTGATTCTTATGTGGGCTCTGCTCCAGAAGGGCTTCCTAATGTGGATTCTGGAGAACTGGAGATTTTGGCAGTATTTTCAGAGAAGAGACTGAAGAATTATCCTAAGGCTCCAACAGCAAAGGAGCAAGGATATGATTTTGTAGATGCCATGTGGAGAGGAGTATCGGTACCTAAGGGAACACCTATTAGAATAATAAATAGGATAAATGAAATAATGAAAGCGATCCTTGCGGATCCTGAATTTCAAAAGGATGCTGATAAGCTAAGTCAAGATTTAACTTACTTGGGTCCTACTGAATTTAGAAAACTTATTATATCTGAGTATTCAGCTTACAAAGGTATAGTTGAAAAGTATAACTTAGGGGATTTCTATAAATAATTTTAAAAGCCCCCTCACTAAAGAGGGGGCTTAAAAGGAGGGAGCTTCTTGAAAAAGGCGGATATAGTAATTGGAATAATTTTGATTTTATTATCCTTGTTTTTTCTAAAAGAAGCATTAAACTTTCCTGAAAGCCATACTGGTTTAAATCCTGGGACTTTTCCTATCATTGCTTTTTGTGGGATTATTTTTCTTAGTATAGTTTTGATAGTAAGAGCTCTCTTAAAAGAAAAACCTAAAGTATTAAAGTTTACAAAAAAAGAGTTTAAGGTGCTCATTCTATCAATAGTTTCTTTAATACTTTTTGTGGTTTCCATAAATTATATAGGTTTTCTTTATGCTTCTACAATTCTTTTATTCCTAATTTCTCTTATTGCAGGGGTTAAGCCATGGTTTAAAGCTATAATTTTTTCTTTTATAGTAAGTTTTTTAATGTATTATCTCTTTGGGAAGGTTTTTTTAGTTATATTTCCTAAACCTATTTGGCCTTTACCTTATCCTTTTTAAAAAGGGAGGAATTTATTTATGGAGATAAGTTTATTAGAAGGATTTAAATTGATATTTCAACCCAATATGCTATTTTATCTTATAGCAGGAACGATGGTGGGTATCATTGTAGGAGCAATTCCTGGTCTTTCAGCATCTACAGGAATAATATTATTCCTTCCCATTGCTTATAAAATGCCTGCCGCAGAAGCATTTATTGTAATGCTTGGAATATATGGAGGATCAATGTTTGGAGGTTCTATTCCGGCCATCCTTATAAGGACTCCTGGAACTCCGTCAGCAGGTGCAACGGTTCTTGATGGTTATCCATTAGTTCAAAAGGGAAAGGCAGGACTTGCCTTAGGGACATCTGCTATTGCCTCATCTATTGGAAGTCTTTTAAGTACCATTGCTTTAGTGATTATTGCTCCTCAACTGGCAAAAATGGCACTAAAATTTGGACCTCCTGAGTTTTTTGCCTTAGTAGTTTTTGGGCTTACGGCTATAGCTACAGTAACCGGAGAAGATATCCTTAAGGGCTTCATTTCAGCTTTTATAGGGCTCTTTTTAGCGACCATAGGGCTTGATCCTATTATGGGATATACAAGATTTTCTTTTGGCTCTTTATATTTAGAGAGTGGTATACCTCTTCTTCCTGTTATGATTGGGGTTTTTGCTATTGCTCAGGTTTTTAGAGATCTACTTGGAGAGGAAAAGGGACAAATAATTGAGCGAAATGTTGTAAGGGTTATTCCTCCTAAAGAAGAAATGAAAGGTATAATTCTTGCTGCTCTATTTGGAAGTCTTGTAGGGATAATTATAGGAATAATACCTGGGATTGGAGGTTCTGTAGCTACTTATGTTGCTTATGGTCAGTATAAGAGGATCTCCAAGAAGGGGAAACAGTTTGGAGAAGGTGTACTTGAGGGGATTGCAGTGCCAGAAGCTTCAAATAATGCTACCACAAGTGGAGCTTTAATTCCTCTTCTCACCCTTGGGGTTCCTGGAGATATAGTAACTGCTGTTCTTCTTGGTATATTAGTCCTTTTTGGGTTAAGACCTGGACCTCTGCTTTTTAGAGAACAACCTGAGTTTATAAATGAGATTTTTGCATCTATGTTTGTGATAGCCTTTTTAATCCTCATATTTGGTCTTATTTCAGCAAAATACAGCCCTAAACTTCTGACTATTCCTAAGAAATACTTAACTCCTATTGTTCTTATCTTCTGTATTATAGGTGCCTATTCTTTAAATTCCAGTTTATATGATGTAGAGATTGCTATTCTATTTGGAGTTTTGGGGTATTTTATGGAAAAATTTGGATTTTCAGTAACACCTCTTTTAATTAGTATGATTCTATGTCCTATTGCTGAAGGGGAATTAGGAAGGACTCTTCTTATCTCCAGAGGAGATTGGAGTGTTCTCTTTACAAGACCTATCTCCTTAATTTTCTTGGTACTTTCGGTGGTATTTGTCTGTTATGCCTTTAAGGGGAGGAAAGAACAAAAATAATAAGGAGGAAAGGGTGATGGATATTAAGGAAGAAATAAGAATTAAAAGAGATAGACTTATATCTTTAATGGAGGAGAATAATTTAAAGGCTTTAGTGCTTAAGAGGCATGCAAATTTTAGCTGGCTTACTGCAGGGGGAATAAATGTTCTTTGTACAGCTCAAGATACGGGAGTTACTACTTTACTTATTACGCCTAAAAAAGATTATGTTATCACAAGTAACATAGAATACCCTCGCATGGAAATAGATGAGGAGATGAAAAAGAAGGGTTTTGAAATTGTAGAGTATCTATGGCATGAAGGAAATGAGAATAATGTGATAAGAGAGATTGTTGGAGATTTGGAAAATATTGGGTGTGATATAACTATGCCTCCTTTTAAAGATGTTTCTTCTAAAATAAATAGATGTCGGTATCAATTATTAGAGCCTGAAATTGGAAGATATCTTAACTTAGGAGAAAGGGTATCCGATATTATAGAAGAAGTTGCTTGTTCTTCTCATCCTGGTCTTTATGAATCAGAGATTGCAGGGGAAATTGCAAGAAAATTATGGAAGGAGAGAATTGAGCCCATAGGTTTTCAGGTGGCAGCTGATGATAGAGTCTTTCTTTATAGACATCCAATTCCTAAGATGAATCCTGTAAGAAAGCACCTTCTTATCAGCATTATGGCAAGAAAATGGGGGCTTGTGACCACTATAACTCGTATGGTTTACTTTGGAACCCCATCTCCAGAATATCTAAAGCAGTATAGAGATACCATAAGAATTGAGTGTGAGATGATTGCAGCGACAAAACCTGGTGAGAAGGCAGTTACTCCTCTTAATAAGGCAGTAGAGATGTACGAAAAATTGGGATATAAAGATGAATGGAAGAGGCATCATCAAGGGGGAGCTATGGGATATTTCCCAAGAGATTATAGAGTTGATTTTAATTCTCAGGAAATAATCCTTGAAAATCAGGCTTTTTGCTACAATCCCTCTATAGCAGGGACTAAATCGGAAGATGGCTTTATTGCAACATCTTCTGGACCTCTATTTATAACATATCCTAAAAGATATCCTGTAATAGAACTTGAAGTTGGAGGGATAACATTTAAAAAGCCAGATCTTTTGATAATTTAGGAGGTAAAAAGATGCAAGATATTGGAATTGCTATCGTGGGCTATGGAGTTGCAGCAGCGTTACATGCTAAAGGATTAAAAGAAGTAAAAGGAGCAAAACTTAAGGCATTTGTAGGAAGAAATTTAGAAAAAGCCCAAGGGATTGCAAAAGAGTATAATGTTCATGCTCTTTCCTTAGAGGAAGCATTAAAAAGAGATGATATAGATGCTTTTATTATTGCAACTCCTACAGGTACCCATTTGGATTATGTGAAAAAGATTGTGCCTTACAAAAAGCATCTGCTTGTGGAAAAGCCATTGGAAAGTAATTTGGCAAGGACTGATGAGCTTATTGAGATATGTGAAAAGGAAGGGGTTATTTTAGGGTCTGTTTTTCAACATAGGTATGATGATGCAGCTCTTCAAATAAAAGAGTATCAAGATAAAAATCTTTTAGGGAAAATTATTTTGGGAAGTGTTTATGTTAAGTGGTATAGAAGTCAAGAGTATTATGATGGAAGACCTTGGAGAAAGAATGTTATGGATGCAGGTGGTGGAGTTTTAGCTCTTCAGGCTTCTCATACTATGGATCTTCTTCTTTGGTATCTGGGAAAACCAAAAGAGGTGTTTGGATTCTTAAATATTGCTACTCATAAAGGTATAGAAGTAGAAGATATAGCTATAGCATCTATTGAATTTGAAAATGGTGCTTTAGGTGGTATAGAGGCAAGTACATCTACTTATCCTGGATTTCCTGAAAGATTAGAACTTCATTTTGAAAAAGGGAGTGCCATAATTGAAGGGGGAAATTTAGTCTTTCTTAAAACCACAAATCCAGATCTTCCACAGATAGAAAGAGGAAGTGTAGGAGCCACAGGGGCTACTGACCCAAGTGCAGTGGACATAAAGCCTATTACGAGAATGATACAGGATTTTGTAGATGCCATTAGAGAGAATAGAAAACCTATGCTTGATGGTAAGGAAGGAAGAAGGGCAGTAGAGCTTATTGAGGCTATAAGGAGATCTTTTTTGGAAAAGAGGGTTATTTCTCTGTAAATTATATAAAATTTTTTTAAGTTATCTGATATTTGATATTTGATATAACACATGTTATAGTTAAGATATAAATTCTTTCTAAAAGGAGGTTTTAAAAAATGGGGGGACATATTAAAAAGTTATCAGTTTTGTTTCTTCTCATTCTCTTTGTGTCTGTTATTTCTCCTGCTCAATCTAATATCACAATAAGGGCATCTTCTCCTTTCCCAAAGGGACATATTATTACCGAAGCAATGGAGAATTTTAAGAGCATTGTTGAAGAGGAGACGAGAGGAAGAATTAAGGTAGAACTTCTGATTGCTCAAGATACCGAGGAAGAGGCAAATGAGAAATGTGCTAAAGGAATAGTGGATATGCAATTTACAGGGGGAAGGGCTTTAGAAGTTTTTGCACCTCAATACTTCTTTATGAAT
>JAKOUL010000018.1 GCA_029776735.1 Dictyoglomota bacterium | reverse complement strand
GAAATTAAAGAAGGAAAGCAAGTATATAAAGCCACAGTACAACCGTAAGAAGATTTAAATTTCCATCTTATTAATGGAATGGAGGGGGAGGTGAGAAGATTTGCCTCCCCTTTGTATAATAAAAAAGTTAAAAATATAATTTGAGAGGTAAATGTTATAAGTGGTTAATATACTACAACAAGTTTTAAACGGTATATCATTGGGAAGTATATATGCTCTTATTGCGTTAGGATACACTATGGTTTATGGGATACTTAAGTTTATTAATTTTGCCCATGGCGATATTTATATGGTGGGAGCTTTTATTGGTTATTTTGCCTTAGGAACTTTGAATTTACCTTTTGCTTTAGGACTAATATTGGCAATGCTGGGTGCAGCTTTATTAGGAATCGTTGTTGAGCGTTTTGCCTATAGACCTTTAAGATTTGCTCCGAGGATCTCTCTTTTGATTACAGCAATAGGTGTATCTTTTTTATTAGAGAATCTAATGGTACTTCTTGTAGGTGCTTCACCAAAGTCTTTTCCTCAAAGTATTCCTCTTAAAGTATATGATATAGGAGGGCTTATCTTAACTAATAGGCAAGTTATTATTTTGGCTACTTCTATTGTTCTTATGATTGTTCTTCAATTTATTGTGATGAGAACAAGGATAGGAAAAGCAATGCGTGCTGTTTCTGAAGATAGAGAGATGGCTTTAATGCTTGGTATTAATATTGATAATGTTATAGCTTTTACTTTTGTTCTTGGTTCTGTGCTTGCAGCAGCGGGTGGTGTACTTGTAGGGCTTTATTTTAATAAGATAGAGCCTTATATGGGAGTTATGCCTGGACTTAAAGCCTTTGTGGCTGCTGTTTTAGGAGGTATTGGTATTATTCCTGGGGCTATGCTTGGAGGTTTTATCCTTGGAATTGCTGAAGTTTTAGTATCTGCTTTTATTTCATCTACGGTGAGAGATGCAGTTTCATTTATAATACTTATTATTATTTTACTTGTCAGACCTTCTGGATTATTAGGAAAATATATTAGAGAAAAAGTATGAAAAAAAATATTCTTACTATAATAGGTTTAGTAATATTATTGATATTAGCTGAGCTAAGTAAAAACTTAGATCCATATTTCTATCAGATTTTTGTATTTTTTGGTATAAATTCCATACTCGCTATGAGTTTAAATTTGATTAATGGATTTACAGGACAGTTTTCTTTAGGACATGCAGGATTTATGGCAGCTGGTGGATATTTTAGTGCTGCTTTAAGTGTTTATCAAGGGGAAAATCTATTAAGGATATTATCTTTTCTACCAAAGGATTTGGCTCAAGGAATTGTATTTCTTGTTTTTCTAATTTTAGGAGGACTTTTTGCTGCTATTTTAGGTATTTTAATTGGAATTCCTACTTTAAGGCTTAAAGGAGATTATCTTGCTATTGCGACGTTAGGACTTGGGGAAATAATAAGAGTTTTTATTTTAAATTTAGATGTGGTGGGAGGTCCAAGAGGTTTTCCTGGGATTCCAAAGTTTACAGATATAACATGGGTTGCTTTTTGGGCTTTTATCTGTTTCATTGTAATTTTTAGGTTGATACATTCTTCTCATGGAAGAGCAATAGTATCCATAAGAGAAGATGAAACAGCTTCTGAGAGTATGGGTATAAATACCACATATTATAAAGTACTTGCTTTTTCTATAGGAGCATTTTTTGCTGGGGTAGCAGGGGGATTGTTTGCTCATTACCTTATGATGCTTCATCCCAGTAGTTTTACTTTTATGAGATCTATAGAAATTCTTTTAATGGTAGTTCTTGGTGGTCTTGGAAGTATAACAGGCTCAATAATTGGTGCTTTCGTTCTTACAATACTTCCAGAAGCTCTTAGAGGATTTGCACAATTGAGGCTTATTATTTATTCTTTAACCTTAATAATTCTCATGTTAGTACGTCCATCAGGAATTATGGGAAATAAAGAATTATCTTTTTATAAGTTAACCAAAATTTTCCAAAAGCGAAAGGAATAAATAATGAGTATTTTAGAAATAAAAAATGTGTCTTGTGCTTTTGGTGGACTAATGGCAGTATCAGACTTGAGCTTTTTAGTAGAAAAAAACGAAATTTTAGGAATAATAGGTCCTAATGGTGCAGGTAAGACTACGGTTTTTAATCTTATTACAGGTTTCTATTTACCTTTAAAGGGAAGTATAATTTTTAATGGTGAAAATATTGTAGGGCTTAAACCTTATCAAATTACAAAACTTGGTATTGCAAGGACTTTTCAGAATCCAAGACTTTTTAAAGAGCTAACAGTTTTACAAAATATTATGATACCAATGCATAAAGTTTATAAAGTTCCTCTTTTAAAAGTTTTGCTTTCTACTAAACGATTCTTAAAGGAAGAGAGTATACAACAGGAAAAAGCGGAAGAGCTCCTTGATTTTTTTGGACTATACAGGAGGAAGAATGAGATTGCAAAGAATCTTCCATATGGTGAACAGAGAAAGCTTGAAATTGCAAGGGCTATAGCTACAGAACCTAAACTTCTTCTTTTAGATGAGCCTGCCGCAGGAATGAATTTAAATGAATCTTTAGAATTAATAAATCTTATCTCTATTATTCGCGATAAGTTTAATCTTACTATTCTTCTTATAGAACATCATATGGAAGTGGTTATGGATATATGTGAGAGAATAATAGTACTTGATTTTGGGATGAAAATTGCAGAAGGATCTCCCGAAGAAGTTAAGAATGATCCTAAAGTAATTGAAGCTTATTTAGGTAGGGAGGTAAGAAGTGTTATCCATTAAAGATCTTCATGTTCATTACGGAGGAATAAAAGCTTTACAGGGAATTGATATAGAGGTAAAAGAAGGTGAAGTCGTAGCTCTAATTGGGGCAAATGGTGCAGGTAAGACTACTACTTTGCGTTCTATTTTTAATCTTGTGCCTATAGTTGAAGGAGATCTTTATTTCTATGAAATAAATCTAAGGAAACTTTCTTCTAATAAGATAGCAGCTCTGGGTATAGCACATGCACCAGAGGGAAGAAGAGTATTTTCTAACATGACAGTAAAAGAGAATCTTGAAATGGGGGCTTATCTTTTGAAAAACAGTGCTGCAATACAAAATAATTTTGAATTTGTTTACACTCTTTTCCCTCGTTTAAAAGAAAGAGAGAGACAGCTTGCAGGTACTCTTAGTGGGGGAGAACAGCAGATGCTTGCTATAGGTAGAGCTTTAATGTCCAACGCGAGGCTTCTTCTTTTGGATGAGCCATCTATGGGGCTTGCTCCTCTTCTTGTACAGGAAATTTTTGAGGTATTGAAGAAGATAAATGAAGAAAAAAGAACTTTATTACTTGTGGAACAAAATGCTAATATGGCATTTTCTATTGCTCATAGGGTCTATGTAATGGAGACAGGAAAAATTGTTCTTTCGGGTCCAACAGAAGAGATTGTTAATAATGAAGTGGTAAAGAAAGCTTATTTAGGGGGGTAATTTTATTATGCTTGTAAAAATGCGAATGACAAAAGATCCTATTAGTGTTTCTCCTGACACCTCTATTCTTGAAGCGTGGAAAATGATGCAAAATTCTCAGGTTAGAAGACTCCTTGTGATGGATAAAGGAAAACTTGTAGGTATTGTTACAGAGAGGGATCTAAGATCTGTTTCTCCATCCCGAGCAACCTCCCTTAGCATTTTTGAGATAAATTACCTATTAGAAAAGTTAAAAGTAAAAGATGCTATGACTTCTAATCCTATCATAGTAGATGCAGATGCTCCTATAGAAGAAGCAGCTTTAATAATGAAAAATAATAAAGTAAGTGCTCTTCCTGTTATAGAAGATGGGAAAGTAGTTGGAATAATTACTGAAAGTGATATATTTAGAGCGTTTATTGAAATGTTAGGGGAAGGTAAGAGAGGGCTTAGATACATGTTAAGAATTAAAAATACCCCAGGAGAGATAGCAAAAGTAGTAAATCTTATGGCAGAAAAGGGTATAAATATTATGAGTATGGCAACTTTTCCTGCTGAGAGCGAAGATTATGGTTTTCTTGTGCTAAGATTAGAGACAGAAGATTTTGCTCTTGTCAATGAAATATTTAGAAGAAATAATGTATCTGTGGAGCATGTAAGAAAAATTTAATTTATACGATTTTTATTAAATCTTGTGAAATAATCCTCATCATAGTATAATTACCTGAGAATTTTCAAAGAAGAAATGGAGGTAGCTATGAAGATACTTGTTTTAAATTGTGGTAGTTCTTCTGTGAAGTATCAAATTTTTGATATGAAAGATGAAAAAGTGTTAGCAAAGGGGCTTGCAGAAAGAATTGGTATAAGTGGGTCCTATATATCTCATCAGAAGGGATCACAATCAAAGAAGATTTTTGAGATTCCTCTTCCATCTCACAAAATAGCGATTGAAGAAATTTTCAAACTTCTCGTGGATAAGAATGATGGAATATTAGATTCTCTTTCCGAAATTGATGCAGTAGGGCATAGAATAGTAAATGGTGGTGAAGATTTTCTTGAAGCTACAGTTGTTAATGAAGAAACTTACGAGAAATTTAAAGAATGTATAAATTTTGCACCACTGCATAATCCATATCATATTCAGGGAATTGATGCCTGTTTATCTCTGATTCCAAATGTTCCTCAAGTGATGGTTTTTGATACATCTTTTCATCAGACTATGCCTAAGGAAGCATATCTATATGCTCTTCCTTATGAATGGTATGAGAAATATAAGATAAGAAGATATGGTGCTCATGGTACTTCTCATTATTATGTTTCAAGAAGATTAGCTGAACTTATGGGGAGACCTGTGGAGAAATTAAAGATAATTACTTGTCATTTAGGAAATGGAGCAAGTCTTACGGCTATTAAAGATGGAAAATCAATAGATACAAGTATGGGATATACTCCTCTTGAAGGACTTGTAATGGGAACAAGATGTGGGGATATTGATTCTTCAATTCCATTGACAATGATGGAAAAAGAGTCAATTTCCCCAAAGGAGATGAATGATATTCTTAATAAGAAAAGCGGAATTTTAGGTATCTCTGGAATTTCCAGTGATTTTAGAGATGTGGAAGAGGCTGCAGAAAAAGGACATGAGAGGTCACAAATTGCTCTTAAGGTATTCTCTTATAGGGTAAAGAAGTATATAGGTGCTTATTATGCTATTCTTGGAGGTCTTGATGCTTTAGTATTTACTGCGGGTGTGGGAGAAAGGTCTCCGATCATTAGAAGAATGGTTTGTGAGAATATGGAACATCTTGGAATAAAAATTGATTTGGATAAAAATGAAGTTAAAGGTGAGGAAATAAAAATAAGCACTTCAGACTCTAAGGTTGAGGTATGGGTAATTCCAACTAACGAAGAATTAATGATCGCCAGAGATACTTTGAGGCTTGTTAAGAAATAAAAAGAGGGTGATTTAAGTGGAAATTTATCTTTCGGATCTTTTTTCCGAGGTAGGAAAAGAATTATTTTTTGAGGAAGATTTTATTCCTCATTTTTCCGATTTATTTTTTTTAGAGCCTGTACATATAAAGTTAAAATTAACCAATCTTGGGAAAGAGGTTCTTGTGAAAGGTAGTTTTAAGACTAAAATTCAGCTTGTATGTAGCAGATGTCTTAAAGAGTTCCCTTACAACCTTACAACAAAGGTGGAAGAGACCTATCTTTGGAATGCTCCAATACAAAGAGTAATAAGTTCTGGGGATGTGATTAAACTTCAAGAAGATGATTTTAAATTTATTTTAGAGAAAGAAAGTTTGTTTTTAGATCCATTGGTAGAAGAGAACATACGACTTTCTTTACCAGTTAAACCGCTTTGTCGTCCTGATTGTAAAGGATTATGCCCTGTGTGTGGGCATGATCTCAATTTAGGACCTTGTGAATGTTCTAAAGAAAATAAAGTTGATCCAAGATGGGAACCTCTTAAAAAGCTATTAGATAAAAAAGGAGGGAAATAAAAATGGGAGTTCCAAAGAAAAAAATTTCTACAGCTCGGAGAGATAGGAGATGGGTAAGATATAAGTTAACAGAGACTACCTTAGTGGAATGTTCTCATTGCCACAAGATGATTCTTCCTCATAGAGTCTGTCCTTTTTGTGGGTATTATGAGGGAAGAAGTGTGCTTCCAGTAAAAGAGAAAAAAGAAAAAACTTAGAAATCCTTAGGAGTAAAAAAAATCATGGGAGTTGGAATAGTAGGGATTGGGACGGCTGTTCCTACAAAGGTTCTTACTAACTTTGATTTAGAGAAAATGGTAAATACTTCTGATGAGTGGATTTCCACAAGGACTGGAATAAAAGAAAGACATATTGCAGAAAATGGGGTTAATCCTTCTGATCTTGGAGCTGAGGCTGCCTTAAAAGCAATAAAAATGGCAAAACTTACTCCAGAGGATATTGATATTATTATAGTTACTTCTGGTTCTTTAGAGATGGTTTTCCCTTCTATGGCCGCATTAGTCCAATATAAAATTGGGGCAAAAAATGCAGGTGGATTTGATCTTTTAAGTGCTTGTACAGGTTTTGTCTCAGCTTTTATTACTGGGGCTCAGTTTATTAGAACAGGAGATGTAAAGACTGTTTTAGTGGTAGGTGCAGAGGTCATGTCAAGATTTATAGATTGGGAAGATAGAAATACTTGTGTTCTTTTTGGAGATGGGGCTGGAGCTGTGGTGTTGAAAGAAGTAGGAGATGATTATGGACTTCTTTCTTGGAGTCTTCATCTTGATGGAAAAGGAGCAGATCTTTTAGAGATTCCTGGTGGATGTGCCAGGTACCCATGCTCTCAAGATGTAATTGATAAGAAACTTCATTATATTAAGATGAATGGAAGAGAGGTTTTTAAATTTTCTGTAAGAGCTATAGGAGAAGTGACAGAAGAGGCTCTTTTTAAAGTAGGTCTTACTTCTAAAGATTTAGCTTGGCTTGTTCCTCATCAAGCAAATATAAGGATTATACAAGCTGGGGCAGAAAAACTTGGTATACCTATGGAAAAAGTAGCTATTAATGTTCATAAGTATGGTAATACCTCTACTGCATCTATACCGCTTGCTCTTGAAGAGTTAATTTTTGAGGGAAAAATAAAGGATAAAGACATATTAGCTTTAGTAGGCTTTGGAGCAGGGCTATCCTGGGGTTCTGTTATATTAAGATGGAAAGAGATAAATTTTGATGCATAAAACTTCCTAATTAAGGATATTTAAAGTAATAAAGAAAAATATTTGATAAAATCTTTAGTGATACTAAAAATTATTTAGGAGAGGAAGATATGAAATTAGCTTTTGTCTTCCCAGGTCAAGGCTCTCAATCGGTAGGTATGTATTCCAGTTTCTTAGGAAAGAAAGAGTTTGAAAGTTATTTTGAAAGTATTGAGAAAGTTCTTGGAAAAAATTTTATTGAGAAAGTGCAGGGAGGTCCTGAAGAATTAGTAAAAGATACAAAAGTTTCTCAGCCAGCAATTTTTTCAATAAGTGCTATGCTTTCAGATTTTCTTATGAATGAAGGTATAATTCCTGAATATGTAGCAGGACACAGTTTAGGAGAGTATTCTGCTTTTTACTCTGCTAAGGTTTTTAATTTTGAAGAGGGTTTAAAAATTATACGGAAAAGAGCTGAGATAATGGGAGAGGTAGCAAATAAAGTAAATGGTGGAATGTGGGCAGTGCTTGGAGGAAATTTAGAGGAAATAAAAAAAAGCTTAGTAGAGATTCAAAAAATAGGTGAAAATTTGTGGGCTTCAAATTTTAACTCTCCTGATCAGGTAGTTTTATCGGGAGAAATATCTGCCTTTGAGAAATGGCATGAGGGTATGAAAGAAAAAGTAAAAAGAGTGGTTCCTCTTTCAGTAAGTGGTCCATTTCACTCTCCTCTTATGAAAGAGGCAGAAGACCCCTTCAAGAATTTTTTGGAGAATTTTCCCTTTAAAGATCCTAAAATTAAGGTTTTGAGCAGTACTACTCTGGAATTTATAGAAAAGGATAATCAAGTCAAAGAGATTCTTCTTATGCAACTTACAAATCCTGTTAGATGGGTTGAGACTGTTAATACTCTTTCTAAAATTGGAGTAGATTGTTTTGTAGAGGTAGGCTCTGGTAAGGTTCTCCAAGGACTTATAAAGAAAATAACTCCAGAAGTTAAAATACTATCTTTTGAAAAACCTGAAGATTTAAGTAATATTAAGGGGGTATTAGGCTTATGTTAGATGGTAAAGTAGCTTTAGTTACAGGAGGAAGTAGAGGAATAGGTAGAGCTACTGCTCTTGCTCTAAGCAGAGAAGGAGCAAAAGTTCTTATAAACTATAAGGGGAATGAAGAAGCAGCTTTAGAAACGTTGAAGGAATTAAAAGAAGTTGGTGGAGAAGGAGAAATTTATAAGGCTGATGTAAGTATAGAAGAAGAAGTAGAAAGGATGTTCAGTTTTCTACTTGAAAAATGGGGAAAGTTAGATATACTTGTTAACAATGCTGGTATTACGAAGGATAATTTGCTTTTGAGAATGAAAGTAGAGGACTGGGATAGGGTAATTAATACAAATTTAAAGGGAGTATTTTTATGTACTAAATCTGCAGTTAAAATTATGCTAAAACAGAAAAGTGGGAGAATAATAAATATCTCTTCAATAGTAGGACTTAAGGGTAATATAGGACAGGCAAACTATGCATCAGCAAAAGCTGGTATAATTGGATTTACTAAGAGTGTGGCAAGAGAAGTTGCTTCAAGAGGCATAACTGTAAATGCTATTGCTCCTGGATTTATATCTACAGAAATGACTCTTGCACTTTCAGAAGAGATGAGGAAGAAAATTCTAGAAGAAATCCCTTTAGGGAAATTTGGGACTTGCGAAGATGTAGCAGCTGCTGTGAAATTTCTTGCCTCAGATGAGGCAAACTATATAACTGGTGTGGTTTTAAATGTAGATGGAGGACTTGGTATTTAATAAGATTTATTATAGACAGAATATTTCTAAGGAAGGAGGTGAAGAAGAATGGATGAGACTAACATCTTTGAGAAAGTTAAAAAGATAATTGTAGATCAACTTAGAGTTGATGAGAATCTTATTACTTTGGATTCTTCTATTCAGGAGGATTTAGGAGCCGATTCCTTAGATGCAGTGGAATTGATTATGGCATTGGAAGAAGAGTTTGGTATTGATGTGCAAGATGAGGATGCTGAGAAGTTCAAAACAGTAGGAGATGTGGTAAGGTATATAGAGAAAAAATTATAATTTTTGCAAAATGGGTACTGGCTTATTCCAGTACCCTTACTTTCATAAAGGGGGTTAGTAAATGAAAAGAAGAGTTGTAGTTACAGGTGTTGGTGTTATATCTCCCCTGGGTGTTGGTAAGGATGTTTTTTGGGAAGGCTTAAAAAATGGGAAATCTGCTATTTCATATATTTCTAAGTTTCCCACTGATGATTTTTCTACAAAAATTGCAGGAGAAGTTAAAGACTTTAATCCAGAGGATTTTATTGATAGAAAAGAGGTCAGAAGACTTGATAGATTTTCTCAATTTGCTGTGGCTGCTACTAAGCTTGCTTTAGAAGATGCAAGCTGGAATCCTAATGAAGAAGAAAAAGAAAACACTGCTGTTATTGTATCTTCAGGTATTGGTGGATTTGAAACTTTGGGAAATCAATTCCAAGTACTTTTTGAAAAAGGAGCAAGTAGAATAAGTCCTTTTGTAATTCCCATGGTAATTATTAATATGGCAGCAGGTAATATATCCATATTTTTTGGCTTTAAAGGACCTAATTTTGCTCCTGTTTCTGCTTGTGCAGCAAGTTCTCATGCTGTAGGAGTAGGTTATAGGATAGTAGCTTCTGGAGAGACAGATTTTGCAATAGTAGGAGGTACAGAAGCTTCTATAACTTCTATGGGAGTGGCAGGATTTTGCGCTTTGCAAGCATTATCTACAAGAAATGACTCTCCTGAGAAAGCAAGTCGTCCTTTTGATGCAAAAAGAGATGGATTTGTAATGGGAGAAGGAGCTGGTGTCTTAATACTTGAAGAATTGAATCATGCATTAAATAGAGGTGCAAGAATTTATGCAGAGATCGTAGGATTTGGAGCTTCTGATGATGCTTATCATATTACTGCGCCAGATCCTGATGGAAATGGTGCTACTCTTTCTATGAAAAGAGCTTTGAAAGATGCAAATATTAGGGCAGAAGATATAAATTATATAAATGCTCATGGTACTTCTACTAAGTTAAATGACAAAATAGAAACTTTAGCAATTAAAAAAATATTTGGGAATTACGCTTATGAAATTCCTATAAGTTCTACTAAATCCATGATTGGACATCTTTTGGGTGCTGCTGGTGCTGTAGAGTCTATAGCTACTGTACTTTCAATATATGAAGGGACGGTCCATCCTACTATAAACTATGAAGAGAAAGATCCTGAATGTGACCTTGATTATGTACCAAATGTAAGTAGAAAAGTAGATATAAGGTATGCCTTGAAAAACTCATTTGGTTTTGGAGGACAAAACGCAAGTCTAATCTTCAAAAAATTTGAAGATGAATAAGATAAATTTGTCAGAAGTAAGAAAAGAGATAGAAAAAAGAACAGGGATCTCTTTTGAAAATCTTAACTTATTAAGAGAATCATTGACCCATCCATCATTTAAACATGAAAATTCTGATATTAGCTCTGATAATCAAAGGCTTGAATTTCTTGGAGATGCAGTTATAAATCTCATTATTACAGAACTTTTATTTAAAGAATATCCTGAGGCATCAGAAAGCCTTCTTACACAGATGAGAATTTATCTTGTAAAGGAAGAGACATTAGCTCAGAAAGCAAAGAATTTAAGATTAAATGATCTTGTTTTCTTGGGAGTTGGGGAAGAGAAGCAGGGAGGAAGAGAAAAGACTTCTATTCTCTGTGATCTATTTGAATCTTTTTTGGGTGCCGTCTATCTGGAGAAAGGATATGAATATACAAAAAATTTTTTGAAGAATATTTTTAGAGAAGATATAAAAGAAATGAATATTGAAATAGACTGGAAGAATCTTCTCCAGACTCAACTCTATAGAAAGGGTAAAAAACCTCAGTATATTTTGGTTAAAGAAGAGGGACCAGAGCACGAAAAGAAATTTTATGTAGAATTATGGGTGGAAGATGAGAAAATATCTATAGAAGTAGGAAAGAGTAAAAGGGAGGCAGAAATTCAAGCTGCAAAAGATGGAATAAAGAGGCTAAAGGATGGTTTATCTTAAAAAGGTAGAACTTACTCATTTTAAATCCTTTATAGAATCCACAGAAATTCCTTTTTCTGGAAAATTCACTATCATAACAGGTCCTAATGGAAGTGGAAAAAGTAATATCCTTGATGCAGTGCGTTGGGTTTTGGGAGAACAAAGGATAAAGATGTTGCGTGCTGAAAAGTCTGATGAGGTAATCTTTGGAGGAAATAAATTCTATTTTCCGTCAAATTTTGCTCAAGTAGATCTATATATTCAAGTAGATGATGAGGAATATTGTATATCTCGGAAGCTCTATAAAGAAGAAGAAAGTAGTTATCTTTTAAATGGAAAAATCGTTAGATTAAAAGATCTTCAGCTATTTCTAACTGGTTTGGGATTAGGAAAGTATAGCTTTGCTTTTTTAGGGCAAAACGAGATAGAAAGTTTAATCTTAAGAGAAGATGGTAGAGTTAGAGAAATTATTGAAAGTATTGCAGGAATTTCTGGATATCATGAAAAATCAAAAGAAATTCTTATGAAACTTCAAACTATAAAAGGTAAATGGGGTGAAATTGAAGAAAAAAAGGCAGAACTTATGAGAAATATTGAGATATTAAGAGATGAGGCAAGCATTGCTATCAAATATGAGGAATTAAAAAATAAACTTCATGATGTTCAAGAAACTTTAAAGTTTTTGTCATGGCAAAAATTGATTAGGAATATAGAAAAGAACAAAAAAGAAAAGGAAGATATTGAAAGTAAAATTGGGGAGATTAGAGAAACTTTTTTAGGACTAACAAAAGTGAAAGAAGAAATTCAGTGTAGATTAAATAATCTTGAGATTTCTATTAATAAAGAAGAAGAAAAACTTAAAGAGATAGAAAATTGCATCCAGAGATTAAATATAGAGAAAGAGATATTAAGAGAAAGAAAAGGGCTTTTCTTAAAGAGACGTGAAGAGTTTACTTGTGAAGAAGAAAAACTTCAGAGAGAACTATTGAGTTTAAAAGAAGAAAAAGAAAGATTAATGGTAGATTTTTCACATATATCAGAAGAAAATAGTGATAAACTGGCAGAAGAGATTAAAGAGAGAGAAAAGTCTTATCGTGAGAAGTTAATTGAAAAAAGTAAATTAGAAGAGAGGGCAAGGTATTTTAAGGAATTTTCTGATATTGAAAGACTTTCCCTCTCTGAGTTAAATGTGAAAATGGAAAACCTCTCCTCTTTCTTAGAGAGATGGAGGAAAAGATCTTTTGAATTGCAGGAATATCAGGAAAGAATTGAAAAGGAGCTAATTGAGAATACAAGAATTCTTCATAAAAAAGAAGAAGTTTTTGAAAAAAATTCTATAGAGATCAGAAAGTTAAAGAATCTTCTTTTAGATCTTAAAGGAGATATTATAGAGAGTTATCCTCGTGGAGTTAGGGAAATTGTTAATAAAAAAAGAGATAGAATTTACGACATAGTTAAAGGTATTTTAGAAATTCCATCGGAATATATGAGAGCTCTCTATAATCTTCTGGGTAACTCTATTTATGACATAGTGGTAGAAGATGAAAAGACAGCAAAAGAACTTATTGATTTTTTAAAAAATAATAATCTTGGATGGGCAACTTTTCGTCCTTTAAGCCTTTGTAGAGATGAGAGAATAAGAGAAATTCCAGAAAAGATTAAAAATCTAGCGATCAGAGGCTTAGATATAGTGAAATATTCTCCTAAATATGAACGACTTGTGAAAGGACTTATAGGGAACGTAATTATATTTCGTGATTTTTTTTCTGCAACTCAATACAAGGAGCTCCTTTTAGAAGGTTGGAGAATTGTTACTCTTAATGGGGAGGTTTTTTTACCTTCAGGAACTATAAGTGGAGGCGTAAGGTACAATATTGAAGTGACTCTATCTTCAGAGAAGGCTATCATAGAGAATGAGGATAAAGTAAAAGAGTTAGTGAAAAGTAACGAGTTTTTAGAAAAAGATATTTTGGGACTAAGAAAGAGCTTGGAATCTCTAAGAGCAAAAAAAAACAAATTAGATACTTTATTAGTTAGTCTAAAAAATTTGTTAGATAAAAAAGAAAATGAAAAAGAGGAAATTTTGAAAAAGATATCTGTTGTTGATGTTTATCAACGAGAAGGAAAAACAATTTTAGAAAGATTAATACTATTGGAACAAGAGATGGGACAGGAAAATAAAGAACTGGATGAATTAAGAGAAAAATATGAAAGGTTGCAAATTGGACATATAGACTTGAAAAAAGACCTTATTAACGTGGAGAATAAAGAGAAAGAGATTATAGAGAGATTAAAAGAAATAAGAGAAGAGATTGTGGCTTTGGAGAAGGATAATTTTCTTCTGGAAGAGAATATTAAATCTTTAGAGTTACAACTTTTAGAATATAAAAAGAGAAAAGAAGAAGTAGAGGCTAAAAATAAAGACATAATAGAAGAAAATAAAAATCTCAAAGAAGAACTTGGAAAGACCAATGAAAAATTACAGGGATTGAGAGAAGAGAAGTTAATATTAGAAGAGCGTTATAAAGAGGTTAGTAACAAAATAGCAGAATTAGAAGAGGAGAGAAAAAATAATTTTCTTAATGATAACTTAGAGCTGAAGTTAAATTTGGGTGAAGAGAAGCTAAAGATTTTAGAGAAGGAACTTTTAGAAGAGATGGATAAATTTGGACCTATAAATTTTATTGCAAAAGATAAATTAAAGGACGAGGAAGATAAGTATAAAATCTTAATTATGCAACTTGAAGATGTGAAAGGCTCTATGGATTATTTGCAAAAAATTATAAAAGAAACAAGAGAGGAAGCAGAAAGAAAATTTATTGAGACTTTTATGAGATTTAAAGATTTAGCTGATGAGAATTGGAAACTCTTCTTTCCTAATGCTGATCTCTCTCTTTCTTTAGAAAATGAGAGTGATCCTCTTTCTTCTGATATACTTATTAAAGTGTCTTCTAAAAGAAGAAATTGGCGAAATATTTTGATGCTTTCAGGTGGTGAGAAAAGTTTGGTTGGAGTTTCTCTTCTTCTTGCCGCTGTAGAGCTTTCTCATGTTAATTTCTGTTTTTGGGATGAAGTAGATGCTGCTCTTGATAATCAAAATGCTGCTATTCTTGGGCAGAAAATTAAGGAATTAAGTAACAAAAATCAATTTATTATTATAAGTCATAACCCTATTTTGATACAGTGTTCTGATATAATATATGGGGTGACTTTGAATGAGAAAGGAGCTTCACAAGTTTTTTCTTGGAAGTTAAAAGAGGAGGTATCAAATTGAGTTTTTGGAACAATCTTCCTAAACTTAGAAAATTCACAGAAAGACTTCAGGAAATTTTTAGTTTTTCAAAAATAGATGATGAACTCTTAGAGGAGCTTGAAACAGAGTTTATTCAGAATGACTTGGGGGTGTCTCTTACTAATGAGATTATTAATGAAATAAAGAAGAGAAAAATTTCAAATCCTAAAGAGTTAAGAGATTTTCTTTCAAATTTTCTCTTGAAGCTTTTTGATAATCTAGATTTAAAGCTTAACTTAGATTCAGATAAACTAAATGTTATCTTGCTTTTAGGGGTGAATGGTACAGGAAAAACAAGTACTGTAGGTAAAATGGCATACTACTTTAAAAATAATAGTTATTTCCCTATTATAGCTGCTGCAGATACCTTTAGAGCTGCCGCTATTGACCAGATAAAGGTTTGGGGAGAAAGAATTGGGGTTGATGTAATAGCTCAAAAGGAGGGTGCAGATCCTGCTTCAGTTGTTTATAATGCCATTGAAGCATCATTAGCAAGAGATAAAAATGTACTTCTTGTAGACACAGCTGGAAGAATGCATACTAAAAATAATCTTTTAGAGGAACTTAAGAAAATAGAAAGAGTTATAGAAAAAACTTTAGGGTATTCTGCGAAAGAGAACTTAGTAGTAATAGATGCTACTTTAGGGCAGAATGTAATTAAACAGGTAGAGACTTTTAATAATGCTGTAGAACTTACAGGCGTGGTGCTTACAAAATTAGATGGTACTGCAAAAGGAGGAGTAATTTTTAACGTGGTAAAAAGTTTTAATATTCCTGTAAAATTTGTTTCCATAGGTGAAGATAAAGATGATTTAAAACCTTTTGATCCGAAAGAATTTATAGAATCCTTTTTACCAAAGGTGGAATCATGATAGAAAAAGCTAAAGTTTCAGATGTTCCTGAGATACAAAAGTTGATTAATGAATATGCTGAAAAAGATCTGCTTCTTCCAAGATCTTTGAGTGATATATATGAAAATCTCAGAGACTTTTATGTCTTAAAAATAGATGGAAAGATTGTAGGAATTTGTGCTTTACATGTAATATGGGAGGATTTGGGAGAGATAAGATCATTAATAGTAAAAAGG
>JAKOUL010000087.1 GCA_029776735.1 Dictyoglomota bacterium | reverse complement strand
TTTTACCCTTTAAATAATCACTCTGTTTTTTCCCAGCCATAACATCTACTTTCAGGTTTTTTGCAAGAGCAAAAATCTCCTCTATATCTTCTCTGCTAAGATCAGAAACAGAAAGCAAATCCCTTCCTTTAAGCCTCATTATTCTCCTCCAAAAATAATTTATTATATTATATACAAATTAATCTTATCTTACACTCTTACTTATTCTTTTAAAATCTGATATTATTAACTTTGTTATGGCTTTAACAGAGAAGGATTATAGACGAAATTTTATAGTAGATAGTATAGATATGGCATTTTTCAATTTAGGAATGACCTTTGGGTCAGTCCTTACTCTTTTGCCTCTTTTTGCTAAACATTTAGGAGCTGGAAATTTAGAGATAGGACTTATACCTGCCATATCTAATTTAGGGTGGGCGATACCTGCTATTCTTGGAGCAAAATATTCAGAGAAGTATAAAAAGAAATTAGATCTTGTATTAAAAGTTACCCTTGGAGAAAGACTCCCATATTTCTTTTTGGCTTTAATATGTTTTTTTATAGCATCTCAAAGCCCTAAACTTGCTCTTTACCTTTCCTTATTAATGCTTGGAATTGCTACATTCTCTGCAGGATTTTTAGGTCCTCCATGGATGACCATGATAAGCAAAGTAATTCGTCCTGAGAAAAGAGGTACTTTCTTTGCCTTTGGAAGTGGCCTTGGAGCTCTAATGGGGATTGGAGGAGCTGCGCTTGCCAGATATTTTCTTTCCAAATACCCATTCCCTCATAATTTTGGCTATTCCTTCCTATGTGCGGGTATTGCTTTAATGATATCCTTTGTGTTTTTGGCTATGACTAAAGAAGAGCCTAATACGGCTCCAGGGAAGGATATTCCTTTACGGGAATATCTAAAGGGAATAAAGGAAGTTTTTATAGATAAAAATTTTAAAAGCTATATCTTCTCAAGAATAATAAATGCCTTCTCTGTATGTTTTGCAAATTTTGTAACAGTATTTGCAGTAAGTAATTTCTCTGTTTCTGACAAAGTAGTGGCAAATTTTACAGCTATCCTTCTTGCTTCTCAAGGTATTTCTTCTTTTATATACGGTCCCTTAGGAGACAAATTAGGACATAAGATAACATTAGCTCTGGGTAGATTATTTGTTGTTATAGATTTGATCCTTCTTATTTTTGGCAATTCTATCACTTGTATTTACTTAAGTTTTATCCTCCTTGGATTTATTAATGGTGCCTTTGCAGTAGGAGATTTTGCTATAATACTTGATCTTGCCCCGACTGGTAAAAAGGAACTTTATGTTGGAGTTTTAAACTTTATTTCTTCACCATTCTCCTTTGCATTTCCACTTATTGCAGGAAGGATTGCAGACCTTAAAGGGTACATTTTTCTTTTTTCTTCATTACTCCTTATAAGTATATTTAGCTTTATATACTTTGTAATAAAAGTGGAGGATCCAAAGAAAAATGATAAAAACCTTAATTACGTTAATAATAATTAGTTTTTTAGGCTTTCTTTCAAGAACATTTCAAATCTTTAAGCAACATGATACAGAAACCTTTTCAAAATTCGTCTATAATTTTTCTCTTCCTGCTTTAGTCTTTTTCTCTATATACTCAAATCCCCCTCAAGGAGCATTTTTAAAGGTTGCAATAGTAGAATGGATTACAAGTTTTCTTGTAGGAGCACTCTCTATACTTATAGGTGTACTCTTAAAACTGAAAAAAGAAACCATTGCAAGTCTATTCTTAGTCACTATAGGTGGAAATGTCACCTTTTTAGGATATCCTATTATGGAAAGATTATATGGAAGTGAAGGACTTAGCTTTGCAATTATTTATGATCAGTTGGGAATGATTATATTTGTTTATACTATAGGTATTGCAGTTATTAATTTTTTTACATCTCAAAAAGAATTTGGGGCTGAAAATTCCCTTAAAAAAATATTAGTAAACCCACCTCTCTGGGGCTTAATAGCAGGTCTTGTTTTACAACCTATAAAAATTCCTGATTTCCTATTAGAAAGTTTCTCCATATTAGCAAAAGCTACTACTCCTCTTATGATGTTTCTTTTGGGATTATCCTTGGAAAAGCCAGAAAGTAAAGAGACATATCTTCCAGTAAGTATTGGGGTTATTTTAAAGCTTTTGGTTTTTCCTTTATTTGCTCTTCTATTTTCCAATCTGTTTAATCTTTCTGGAATTCCTTTTAATGTAACGGTCTTAGAGTCTGCTATGCCTTCCATGCTTACCGCTTTAGTGCTTGCTATCCAGTTCAAACTGGATTATCCATTCTCTTCTCATGTAATAGCCTATTCTACTCTTTTATCCTTAATCACATTAAATCTTTGGATGGAGGTAATAAAATGATTGCTTTATTAAAAGTATGCATCATCTTTGGTATTATAGCAGTCCTTATTAGTAAAAAATTTCCATTAGTATGGGCACTCTTAGGTGGAAGCATCATTATGGGACTAAGTTTTGGACTTCCTTTCTCTGATATATTGAAGGGAGTTTTTGAAGGAGCTATAGCATGGGATACTATTAAATTAGCATTAATATTATATTTAATTGCAGTTCTTGAAAATATTCTAAGGAACAAAGATCTCTTAAAAAACATGATACTTTCCATCAAATCCCTTATTAAGGAAAAAAGACTTCTTCTTATCTCTATGCCTATGATTATGGGACTTCTACCATCGGTAGGAGGAGCTCTATTTTCTGCTCCTCTTTTAGAAGAAGCAGGTAAAGATACAAATCTTGATCCAGAAAGAAAAAGTTATATAAATTACTGGTTCAGACATGTCTGGGAACCATTTCTTCCTGTTTACCCAGGAATTTTACTTGCTTCTGTTTTGAGCGAGACAAGCCTCTCTATTTTGATAAGAGAAGCTCTCCCTTATGGACTCCTTGTTCTTGCTATAGGACTATTTTTTGCCTTTTATAAATTAGACCTCTCGGAAAAAGCTCCAGAAGAAAATTCAGAAGAAGCTCCGGATACAGATGAAACTCCCGTAGAAGAAAATAAAAATCCATTAAAAACCTTCTTAATATCATTCTCACCTATACTTGCACTTTTACTAATAACTCTAATCTTTCATGTAGATCTTCTATATGTACTTTTAGGACTAATCTTAGTATTATTTTTAATATTCAGATACAATTTTCAGGATATTAAAAATACCCTAAAAGATGCTTTAAAGCCTGAAAACGTACTTCTCATCGTCGCTGTTATGATCTTTAAAAGAATGTTAGAGGTTACCAGTGCAGTATCTGATATAGCTTACCTCCTAAATTACTCTAATATACCTATCGTCATAAGTTTCTTTACGCTACCTTTTATAACAGGACTTCTTACCGGATCAACACAAGCTTCAGTAGGAATATCTTTCCCAATACTTATTAGAATGATTCCTTACCAAAATCCATTAAAATATATCATATTTGCCTTTATTAGTGGTTATTTTGGAGTACTTATGTCTCCCATGCACCTTTGCTTAATTATTACAAAAGAATATTACAAGGCAGATTGGAATAAACTTTATTCTTATGTAATAAAAAGCGGTATTGTATTTGTAATATTTCTCTTTTTAAAATTCTTTTTAAGCTAATCCTTTAAAATTTTGTGATAAAATAATGGTTAAGATTTAAAAGGGGAATATATATAATTAAACAATTCAAGGAAGGAGAAAAATTTGTTTAGAAAGACAAAAATCGTATGTACCATAGGTCCTGTTAGTGAAAGTGAAGATATGCTTAAGAATTTAATTATTGCAGGAATGGATGCAGCAAGGCTCAATTTCTCTCATGGAGATTACAATGAACATGGAGAAAAAATAAAATTAATAAGAAAATTTTCTGAGGAATTAGATAAACCTATTGCTATCATTCAAGATCTTCAGGGTCCTAAAATTAGAGTTGGAGAAGTAGAAAATAACAAAATTTATCTCAAAGATGGCGAAGAGATAGCTCTTACCCCTAAAGAAACTCTTGGAAATGAAAAGCTTCTCTTTATAAATTACCCTTACCTTCTGGAGAATATTAATGTGGGAGAAAGGATCCTTATTGATGATGGAGCCATTGAACTTAAAGTTATTGATAAAAAAGATGATAAATTAATATGTGGCATTATTCATGGAGGTTGTCTTTCAAACCATAAGGGAGTGAACTTTCCAGACTCCACTTTGAAAGTATCTCCACTTACTGAAAAAGATAAAAAAGATGTTCTTTTTGGAATTGAGAAGAAGATAGATTTTATCGCCCTATCTTTTATACAAAGGGCTTCTGATGTCTTAGAGCTAAAAGAATTTTTAGAACTTTATGATGCAAGAATTCCTGTTATCGCAAAAATTGAGAAGAGAGAAGCAGTAAATAACTTCAACGAGATTCTTGAAGTGGCAGATGGCATTATGGTAGCAAGAGGTGACCTTGCTGTAGAAATGTCCAATGAAGAGGTTCCTCTTATTCAGAAAAGGATCATAAAAGAGACAAGAATAGCAGGAAAACCTGTAATTACTGCTACTCAAATGCTTATCTCTATGGTAGATAATCCTACCCCTACTCGTGCAGAAGTAAGTGATGTAGCAAATGCTATACTTGATGGTACCGACGCAGTTATGCTTTCCAATGAGACTGCTGCGGGAAAATATCCCATAGAGAGTGTAAAAATGATGGACAAAATTGCAAGAAAAGTAGAAGAGAATTTTCCTTTTGAAGAATTTCTAAAAGAATCAGATTCTAAAGAAAATATTACTCAAGCTATTACTTTTTCTACTTGTCAAATTGCAAAAGAGATAAAAGCTTCAGCTATCATTACAGCAACCCATAGTGGCTTTACTGCAAGACAGACTTCAAAGTATAGACCTTCTTCTACTATATTTGCCCTTACCCCTTTCCCTGAAATAAGAAGGAGACTGAATCTAAGTTGGGGAGTAGTTCCTCTTCTTACCGAGGTTTTTTATACTACTGATGAAATGTTTGATAAATCCACAAGACTCCTCCTTCAAAGGGAATATGTGAAAAGAGGGGATGTAGTAGTTATAACTGCTGGCATTCCTATGGGAATATCAGGCATGACTAATCTTATAAAAGTACATGTGGTTAGCGAGATGGTAGGGAAAGGACATGGACTTGGTGGAGATCCAAAAACTGCAAAAGTAACTATTGCTAAAAATGTAAAAGAGGCTATAAGTAAAGTGGATGAAGGCGATATTCTTCTGATACCTTCTTTTAGCCCTGAATTAGAACCTCTTCTTGACAAGATTCAAGGATTAATTATAGAAGATGAAAAACTTCCTCCCTCTCTTATACCATGGAGAAGTAAAGGACTTAGTATAATAGTAGGAGCAAAAGACTTGCAGAATAAATTAGCTCAAGGAGAGATCCTAACTATAGATCCTGAAAGAGGAGTAATATATCGTGGAGTGGCAAGAACAATCTAAAAAGGGAAAGAAGAAAAATAAAAATCTCTTCCTTTTAGTCTTTATACTTTTTATACTATACCTCAGCCCTTCTATATATCATGGAGTAAGAGATTACATAGAATACTCAAAAAAAGTAGAAGCACTAATAAAAAGAGAACAAGCTCTCCAAAAAGATGTAAAGGCATTAAGAGAGATCGCCTATAATATGGATGACCCCTACATCATTGAGAAACTTGCCAGAGAAAAACTTTTTATGGTAAGACCAGGGGAAGAACCACTTTTAATAATTGAGGAAAAAGGAAAAAACAAAGATGATTTAATTAAAAAGGTTATAAATCTTTTTAAAAAATAGGTCTTTGATATAATATTTCCTATCAAACAAAAATAGGTAGTAAAGAGGTGGAAAAATGGGAAAACAGTGGAAAGCAATCCAAAAAAGGAAAAGAAAAAAGGCGAGAGAAAAGAGAAAAAAAGAGCGTATCAAGCTACAGATTAAAGAATCAAAGAAAATCTAAAATTTTTGCTTTTCAAGAAGGACTCATAGTGATATAATATTAAACAGAACTTAAACGAGAGGGGAAAGCTTGTACGTAAGTGATAAGTTAGAGATTCTTGCAGAGTCTGCAAAATTTGATCTATGTGGGTCCTTCTTATGTTCTCCTGAAGCAGTAAAAAGAACTCCCACATTAAAGGGATGGATTTATCCTACAACTCTTCCCAATGGAAAAACCGTGAGACTTTTAAAAATACTACTCTCTAATGATTGTATTCATAACTGCTACTACTGTGCCAATAGAGCTAATCGTCCTTTCCAAAGGATAAGTTTTAGCGCTGATGAATTAGTAAAACTCTTTTTAGAACTTAAAAGGAAAAATCTTGTAGATGGATTATTCTTGAGCTCTGCAGTAACAAAATCTCCTAAAAATACCATGGAAGAGATGCTAAAAGTTGCAGAGATATTAAGGGAAAGGTATAACTTTAAAGGTTATATACATTTAAAAATCCTTCCAGAATCATCAGAAGATTATATAGAAACTGCAATAAAATATGCCGATAGGGTATCTATAAACCTTGAAGCCCCAGGAGAAGAATATCTAAAGAAAATAGCTCCTGAAAAAAATTTCTCCCTTTTATTTAAAAAGATGGAAGTTTTAAAAAAACTCCTTCAAAAAGGAATAAGACCTAAAGCTGGAATAACCACTCAATTTGTTGTAGGAGCCTCTCAAGAAAAGGATACAGAGATCCTTTCTTTAACTTCTAAACTTTATAAAGAGTATCAGCTCGGTAGGGCATACTTTAGTGCCTTCCAGCCAATCCCTAAAACTCCTTTAGAAGATCTCTCTCCCACTTCTACTTGGAGAGAGGTTAGACTATATCAAGCAGACTTTTTAATAAGAAGATACGCTTTTTCTATAGAAGAATTTGTATTTGAAAATGGAAATCTTCCTTTAAATGAAGACCCTAAAATGGTATGGGCTAAAAACCATCCTGATTTCTTCCCAATAGAGATAAATAAAGCGCCTTACTTAGAACTTCTGAGAATTCCTGGAATAGGTCCTCAAAGTGCTAAGAAGATTTTAAAAGTAAGAGAGGAAAATAGCATAAAAGATCTAAAAGATCTTAAAAAATTAGGTATAAACTCCGAAAGATGTAAAGATTTTATCCTCATAAATGGAAAAAGTCCCTCCTTCAATTCAAGACAACTTTGTCTCTTCTAAAATATTAAGGAGGGACTTTTCAAAGTCATTATTCTTCTAAACCATTATTTGCAATAACTTCTTTATAGAAATATGCACTATCTTTTAAAATCCTTTTTTGATCTGAATAATCTACATATATTAGCCCAAATCTCTTACTAAATCCATTACTCCATTCAAAATTATCCATAAGAGTCCATATAAAATAACCTCTAAGATCTACGCCATCTCTTATGGCATAATAGGCTCTTTTAAAATGTTCTCTTAAATAATCAATTCTCTTTTTATCTCTAATTTTCCCATCTTCTACTACATCACTGAATGCAGCTCCATTTTCAGTAATATAAAGAGGTACTTCATAATCTCTATACAGTCGTATTAAAAGATCATATAGTCCATCTGGATATATCTCCCAATCCATATCTGTAAATTCTCCAGGACCTTTTATTTCTTTAATTCCAAATATTTTATTCTCTGGATCTGCCTGTACAATAGTTCTTGTATAGTAATTTATCCCTATAAAATCTATTGGTCTACTAATAATATCAAAATCTTCAGGCTCAGGTTTAAAACTCCAGTAGCTTCTTTCTAAAATTCTCCAGAGTTCTTCAGGATATTTTCTGAAGAATATAGGATCCAAAAACAGTCTATTAGAAAAAGCATCTTGAAGCCTTGCTGCTTTTAGATCTTCTTCTTTTTCTGTAGCAGGATAAACAGGAGAAAAGTTCAGAGTAATTCCAATCTCTCCTTTATAATTCTTCTGCCTATAAGATTGAACTGCAAGTCCATGGGCAAGAAGAAAATTATGAGAAGCAATAAAAGCCCCTTTCATATCTCTTTTCCCTGGAGCATGAGCTCCAAAAGCATATCCTATAAATGCATTTACCCATGGTTCATTCAAAGTAATCCAGATGGGAACCCTATCTCCAAATTTATCAAACATAAAATTAGCATACTCTGCAAAGTATTTAGATGTATCCCTATTTAGCCAACCTCCTTTATCCTCCAAAGCCTGAGGTAGATCCCAGTGATATAACGTAATAGCAGGTTTTATTCCCTTTGAAAGCAGTGCTTCTACAAGATTTTCATAAAAAGCAACTCCTTTAGGGTTAACAGACCCTTTCCCTTCTGGAAAGATCCTTGGCCATGAAATAGAAAATCTATAACTTTTAAGACCCATAAAGGACATTAACTCTACATCCTCTTCCCAATGGTGGTAATGATCAGAAGCTACATCCCCTGTTTGATTTTGATATATGGTGCCAGGCGTATGAGAAAACCTATCCCATATACTCTCTCCTTTACCATCTTCATAAGCGGCTCCTTCTATCTGATAAGATGCTGTAGCTGTACCCCATAAAAAATCTTTAGGAAAAACAAGCTTTGCCATATACTTTCCTCCTTTTCATACTTTATTATTTTTTTCACACTTTTGTTATATTACTAAACAAAATTATACTTGATAAGATGCTTAAAGAAAAATGGAAATTTTAATACAAATAAGCCTCTTTTTTGTTACCCCTTGATTTTTAAATAAAGTTTATATATAATTTTACACAATTGTAAGTTTATAGTCTCTCATTCCTCGGTAGCTCAACGGTAGAGCGGCCGGCTGTTAACCGGCGGGTTGCAGGTTCGAATCCTGCCCGAGGAGCCACCTGAAATTTTCTAAGAACCTAAAATAAACCTAAATCTTATTTTTGCCTTTAGACTTTAAAAGAAATCCGGGGAGGGGGACGGGGGGACAAAAAATCCTTAGACTTGTTACCATTTTCATTGTATTTTGTTGACTTACAACTCTCCTTAAGATAAGATAAAAACAAAAAAGGGAGGAACCTTTATTATGGGAAAAATACAAGTTATTGGTGAAAAAATTCCTAATCTTCCGTGGGAAGATCGCCCTAAGGGTAGTACTGAGATAGTCTGGCGCTATTCTAAAAATCCAATTATTAAGAGAAACCATATAAAAAGATCCAATAGCATATTTAACAGTGCAGTAGTAACCTTCAATGGAGAATTTGCTGGAGTTTTTAGAGTGGATGACAGAACAAGAGCCATGAACCTGCATGCAGGATTTAGCAAAGATGGAATAAATTGGGTCCTTGAAGAAGAGCCCATAAACTTTATTCAGAAAACAAGAGATCCACTAATAAATGAATATAAATATGATCCCAGAGTAACATTTATTGATGATAGATACTATGTTACTTGGTGCAATGGATATCATGGACCAACTATAGGAGTAGGATATACATTTGACTTCAAAGAATTTTATCAGATAGAGAATGCTTTCCTTCCATATAATAGAAATGGGGTGCTCTTCCCTAAAAAGATCAATGGGAAGTATGCTATGCTTAGTAGACCTTCTGACCAAGGGCATACTGCCTTTGGAGACATTTTCTATAGTGAAAGTCCTGATATGATTCACTGGGGATGTCATAGACATGTGATGTCTTCAGGATATCAATTTTCAGGATGGCAGTCTCTAAAAATTGGAGCAGGTCCAACTCCTATTGAGACCAGCGAGGGATGGCTTCTTATCTATCATGGAGTTCTTCTTTCTTGTAACGGCTACGTGTATAGCTTTGGAGCAGCTCTCCTTGATTTAGAAAAACCATGGATCGTGAAATATAGATCTAGAGCTTATCTTCTCTCGCCTCAAGAATATTATGAATGTGTAGGAGATGTACCTAATGTAGCATTTCCATGTGCAGCTTTATGTGATGCGGAAACAGGAAGACTTAGTATATACTATGGTGGAGCAGACACTGTAGTTGCTCTTGCCTTTGCATACATAGATGAAATCATTGACTTTCTCAAAGAAGACGGCATCAAATATGTGTAAAAATTAGGAGGGGCATATATGCTCCTCCCTTAAATATCCTATAAGAAAAGCCTATTAAGACCGCTTACTCTAACGGTTTATTAAAGTTTTCTTGCTCTTTTTAAATTAAATCCATTAACTTCTATGTTCTCTTTTACCTCTTTTAGAGAATAAGGTGCCTTAAATATTACATTATATTTACTCTTAGGATAAATATTGAAGTAATTATCCTCCCATTCTGCATTATCTAACTCCAAAGCAGTCCACAAGGCAAGGAAATCACTTTCAAGGTGTAACATGAATATTTCTTTATCAAGTTCTTCTAAAGAGTAGAGAATTTCAGCTTTAGGTAAATTCAAATGCTTAAAAGGAGCAAAGAAATGTTCATTGCGATCAACGATAAAACCTTTTCTATCATAAAGAATTACATAAAAGAACTCCTCAAACTTATTCACATCTCCCATAGGAATAGAAGTAAGAACTATAGAAGAATTTGCAGGAATTTCAACTTCTACCTCTTTTCTTCCTTTCCCTTGACCTTTAAAAGTACTGAAGATAGCTTCAATTTTTCCTTCTATAGGTCTCAGCGTATCATTTACCCCGAAAATATAAAGTTTTCCATCTCTTTCTTCAATATTTACCTTTATATCTCCAAAAGCCCTTTTCACAAAATAATAAGCAGGTTTTAATTCTTTATAATAATCAATAATACTCCAACTCACTACAGGACAACAATCATTCCACTGCCATATTAAAGCCCCAGAGGTATGGAATTTATTGTTTCTCCAATGTTCAATACCAGTTTTAAGAGCAAGTCCTTGATTAACTTGGGACAGGTATGTA
>JAKOUL010000072.1 GCA_029776735.1 Dictyoglomota bacterium | reverse complement strand
GTCACTCCCCTCGCTCTCTCCTCTGGCGCTTTATCTATGTCTTCATACTTCAATGGCCTCGATAAACTCTCTACCGCTAATACCATTGATATCGCTGACGTTAATGTCGTCTTCCCATGATCTACATGCCCTATCGTTCCTATGTTTACATGTGGCTTCGTCCTTACAAATTTCTCCTTCGCCATCCTTTATCTCCTCCTAAAATAAATTTTCAAATACTTAAAGGTAAACTTTAAAATTTACTTTCTATTAAAAAGCTGGAGCCCACGACCGGGATCGAACCGGTGACCTTACCCTTACCAAGGGTACGCTCTACCAACTGAGCTACATGGGCATTTGGTTGCGGGGGAGGGATTTGAACCCCCGACCTCCGGGTTATGAGCCCGGTGAGCTACCTGGCTGCTCTACCCCGCGACATTTAAGTGGTGGGGAGGGAGGGATTCGAACCCCCGTAGGCATCCGCCAGCAGATTTACAGTCTGCCCCCTTTAGCCACTTGGGTACCTCCCCACATAACTGGAGCCGAGGGAGGGACTCGAACCCACGGCCCGCTGATTACAAATCAGCTGCTCTGCCACTGAGCTACCTCGGCTCAACATTGAAAAAGTATATACATAATTCCTACTAAAGTCAAGTGTCGGTTCCTCTTCGTATTCCATTAATTTCCATAACTTTTATGTTATAATTATTTTTAATGGTTTTAAGAATTCTTGCAAAAAAAGGAGGATAAAAAAGGATGGAAGAGTTCTCAGATATCAGACTGGAAGATTCTGATATAGCTATAAAGATAAATAGTTTAGTCCATGGATCAATCTTAAATGTTGATGAGAATGGAATTTGGCTTGATATTGGAAAAAAATATGACGCATTTTTACCTATGACAGAAGTTACTAATGATATAATCACCAAGATTCAGAAAAATCAAGATATTGGAAATATTACTGTATTAATCCAAAAAGTAAATCTCAAAGAAGGAATTGTATATGTTTCTCATAAAAAAGCCATAGAGAGTCAAAAATGGGAAGAACTCCTCTGGAATTGTGAAAATAACCAGACGGTAAAGGGGAAAATTTCAGACTATCAAGGAAACGGATTCATTATAGATCTTGGTGGAGAAGTAAAGGGACTTGTTCCTCGAAGAGAGATTGATCTTCCTCCTATTAAGCATCCTAAATATTACCTTAATAGAAATGTGGAAGGAAAAATTATAAAGATAAATCCAGAAAGAAAACAGGTAATTATCTCAGTAAAAGAAGTCTTAGAAAAAAAACAAGAAGAGAAGCGACAAAACTTATGGGAAAAGATAAAAAGTTATGAAATAGTAAGAGGAAGGGTTATAAAAATATCAGAGGATAGTATAGATTTAGATCTTGGTTTAGGAATAATTGGTACAGTACCTAAGGAGGAATTATCCTGGTTCCCTATAAAGGATACCAAAAAATACTTTGATATAGGAGATATAGTTAAAGCTAGGATTATAGAAATAGATGAGAATAATAAGATAGCAAAACTCAGCATAAAACAAACCCAAACAAACCCATGGGAGTTACTTAAAGAAAAAACTCCTCCGGGATCAATAACTGAGGGAGAAATTATAAAAATAACCAGCGGCGTGGTAGTAAAAATCGGAAATCTTATAGGATATGTTCCAGCTTCAGAAATATCTTGGGGAAAAATAGAAGAAGCAAGAAATAATTTAGAGATTGGAGAAAAAATAAAAGTTAAAATTTTACAGATAAATGAGGATACTCAAAAAATACTACTCAGTATAAAACAGGTGGAACCCAACCCATGGGAGATTATAGATAAACTACTTCAGATAGGAGACAAAGTAAAGGGAAAAATAACAAATATAACTAATTTTGGAATCTTTGTAGAACTAAAACCAGGTTTAGAAGGATTAATCCCGAGAAGGTACTTATCTTGGGAAAGGATAGAAGACCTTTCTCAGAATTTTAAAATTGGAGAAACCATTGAGGCAGTTATAATTAATATTGACAAGGAAAATAAAAAATTAACTCTCAGCAGAAGAGAACTCCTACAAGACCCTTGGAGTAGCATCCATGAAAAATACCAGGAAGGGCAAAATGTAAAAGGAACAATTATTGCAAAACAAAAAGATGGAATGACTATTGAAATTGAACCAGGAATTGAAGGTTTCCTTCCTATAAATCATCTCTCTATTGATAGAGAAGCCTCCTTAGAAAATTTTAGCATTGAAGATGAAATAGAAGTGAAAATAATAAGAATTAATCCTCAAAATAGAAGAATATTACTTTCCAGAAAAGCACTATTAAAAGAAAAAACAGAGGAAGAACTAAAAAATTATTTAAAAGACTTCCTTCCCCCTCCTGTTACCCTTGGTGATATTTTAAAATTTAAAGAGACAAAAGAATAAATCTCCTTAACTTTTTTATAGTGCTCTTTAGATTCTTTAGAATAGGAACTTACTTGGACATTATAATCTCTAATATTCTTGTGAGTTTTTTATCTAAAAGAGAAATTTTTTGATCCAGCTCTTGAAAATTTAAGGATGGACTTTGTCTTTCAGCCATCCTTTTCATTTCTTCCAAAAGAGATAACTCTTGAGATTTCAAACTCCTAATTGAATCTATAAGCTCACCTAATTCTCTTCTAAGAGATTCCTCTTTTATAGCTAATTCATCTATCTTTCTTTGAAGTTCGTTTATTTCAACAGTTTTACCTTGTGAAGAACTTAAGAATCTGTATACAAATATTAAAAAGACTACGATGATCCCAAAAATTATAATATCTAAAATCTTAGTTATATTTAAAACTATATTACTCCACCTCCCCCCATTTAAACCTTTTTACTATATTAAACAGTTCTCATCTAATTGTCAATTATATATCATTTTATGATATACTGTTAAGGTAGTTTTGTATCCTTATTTATAAATAGTATCTCTATTCAATCTTATATTTAGGAGTTTTTTCTCAAAAATTCTCATATTTTTAATATCTTCAATAGTTTTTCTATCATTAACATTGTTTTATCATTAATATATTTTAATGTAAAAGATCTTTCTTTGTTTTTTATAAAGATGTATAATGTTTTCAATATTTTGGAGAAAAAATTTTTAGACTTATCTGTCAGATAATCTTTTCATCTTTACAAAATACATTCTAAAAACAATAAGGAGGATTGAAGGTATGATTGATATTAAGATACTTAGAGAAAATCCTGGAAAAATGAAGGAAAATATAATTTCAAGAAATTTAGATCCTCAAAAATATAATGTAGATTATATTCTAAATTTAGATATAAAGCGAAGAGAACTTCAAAAGGAAGTAGATAATCTAAGAGCTCAGAGAAATAAAATTTCCCAAGAAGTTGGCAGAGCTGAGGGGAAAGAAAAAGAAAAATTAATCCAGCAAGCAAAGGAAATAAAAGAAAGTATAGAAAAATTAGAAAAAGAATTTAATATGGTAGAAAAAGAACTCTTTTCAGCTCTCTGGCAGCTTCCAAATTTTCTATCTTCAAAAGCTCCTATTGGAAAGGATGACTCTGATAATAAAGAGATCAAAAAATGGGGTAATCTACCTTCTTTTTCTTTTTCCCCAAAGGATCATCTGGAACTTGGACTAATCAATGACCTTTTAGATTTTGAGAGAGGAGGTAAAGTTACAGGATCAAATTTCTATTACCTCAAAAATGAAAGTGTTATATTAGAGTTTGCTCTTATACAATTTGTTATAGATACTCTTGTTTCTGAAAGCTTTAAGTTATTTATAACCCCAGATCTTGCTAAGATGGAGGTTATAGAGGGCATAGGTTTTCAGCCTCGCGGACCTGAGGCACAAATATATAAAGTTGAAGATACAGATTTAGGACTTATAGCTACCGCAGAAATTACCTTAGGAGGATACCATAAAGATGAGATCTTAGATGAATTGGATCTTCCTTTAAAATATTTAGGTTTTTCTCACTGTTTTAGGACAGAAGCGGGAGCCTATGGAAAGTACAATCGCGGTTTGTATCGGGTACATCAATTTAGTAAAGTAGAAATATTTATTATTTGTAAGCCTGAAGATTCTGAAGACATGCACGAATATATTTTAAGCTTAGAAGAAAAGATCTTCCAGAAATTAGAGATACCATATAGAGTCTTAGATATTTGCTCTGGAGATTTAGGCGCACCTGCTGCTCGAAAATTTGATATAGAAGCATGGATGCCAGGAAGAGGAGAATATGGAGAAGTAACAAGTTGCTCTAATTGTACCGATTATCAAGCAAGAAGATTAAATATAAGATTTAGAAGAGTGACAGGAGAATTAGACTATGCCCATACTCTTAATGGAACTGCTATAGCTATATCAAGAGCTCTAATAGCAATATTTGAAAACTACCAACAAGAAGATGGCAGAATTATTGTTCCTAAAGTACTTCAACCTTATACCTTAGGAATTAAAGAATTAACACCAAAAAGATAAAAGAATTTAATCTAGGCTTTTTAGTAGCATTTTGAATATCCACAAACTCTACAAGTTAAACATCCTTCAGCCATCTGAAGAGGAGATCCACATTCAGGACATAAGACCCCAGAATAGGTAGATTCTTTTTCCTTAGGATTTGCATCCACAAAAAAATTAGAGGAATCAATTTCTCCTTTTTTCACTCTTAAATATTTCTCTAAAGCCTTTGCAATAGCATCAGAACAGGAAAAAATAAAATCTCCCTCTTCTCCTCTTGTTGGATTAGGACATCTTATGCCTTTTAACTGTTTTATAACAGAATTTATATCAACTCCACTTCTTAACGCTAAAGAGATTAATCTTGAGATAGCCTCAGTTTGAGATGCAGCACAACCCCCAGCTTTCCCTAAGGTGGAAAAAACTTCACATATTCCAAACTTATCTTCATTTATTGTTACATAAAGATTTCCACATCCTGTTTTTACTTTTATTGTGGCTCCTTTAGTAATTACAGGACGAGGTCTTGGCTTTACCCCGTGCTTTTCTTCTTCCCTCTCCTCACCTTCTATTCCAAGTACTTGTACACTTCTTGACTTATCCCTATATACAGTAATCCCTTTAAGACCTAATTGATAAGCCATCAAATATATTTTTCTAATATCTTCTTTTGTGGCTGATTGTCTTAAATTTACAGTTTTTGAAACTGCATTATCCACATACTTTTGAAAAGTAGCTTGCATTAAGATATGATCTTCGGGAGAAATATCAAGAGCAGTTACAAAGAGTTTACGGATCTTTTCTGGAATTTCCTCTATCTCTTGGATACTACCCTTCTCAATAACTTTTTCTATTAACTCATCAGAATAAATTCCTTCGTTAACTAAGATTTCTTTAAAAAGAGGATAAATTTCATTCCATTCTCCGAGACTTATTTTTCTCTTATATGCTAATGCAAAAACAGGTTCTATACCCGAAGAACAATTAGCTATAATACTTATACTTCCTGTAGGAGCGATAGTGGTCAGTGTAGCATTCCTAAGCTTTAGATCCATATCCTTGTATATACTTTTCTCCCAGTTTGGAAAAACTCCCCTTTCTTCAGCAAGTTGTACTGAAGCTTTTCTTGCTTCTTCCCATATAAATTTCATAATTTCTTGAGCAACTTCTCTTGCTTCTTCTGTATTATATGGAAGTCCAAGAAGTATAAGAAGATCATAGAAGCCCATAACTCCAAGACCAATTTTTCTATTAGCCTTAGTCATAGTCTCAATTTCTTTTAAAGGATAGTAATTAACATCTATTACATTATCTAAAAAATGGACTGCTTTATAAGTTGTCTCTTTTAGTTTTTCCCAATCAATCATATAAGTTCCATTTATATTCTTCACCATTTTGCCTAAATTAATAGAGCCTAAGTTGCAAGATTCAAAAGAAAGAAGAGGTTGCTCTCCACATGGATTAGTAGATTCTATCTCTCCTACTTCAGGTGTGGGATTTTTTCTATTAATTTCATCAATAAATATTATTCCTGGTTCTCCATTTTTCCAAGCCTGTTCCACTATGAGATTAAAAATCTCTTTAGCACTAACTTTTTCTACAGCCTCTTTATTACGAGGATTTATAAGTTCAAATTCTTCATCCTTCAATACTGCTTCCATAAATTTGTCTGTGATAGCTACAGAAATATTAAAATTAGTTAACACACCTTCTTGATTTTTACATGTTATAAATTCAAATACATCTGGATGATCCACACGCAAAATCCCCATGTTAGCACCACGACGGACTCCACCTTGTTTTATTGTATCTGTGGCTGCATCATATACCTTCAAAAAACTTACTGGTCCAGAGGCAATTCCACCAGTAGTTCTAACAATATCTCCTTTGGGACGAAGCTTAGAAAAGGAAAATCCAGTACCACCACCAGACTGATGGATAAGAGCAGCATATTTCAAACCCTCAAAAATACTAACTAATGAATCCTCAATTGGTATTACAAAACAAGCTGAAAGCTGTCCTAAAGGTCTTCCAGCATTCATTAACGTAGGAGAATTAGGAAGAAATTCTAATGATATCATCATATCATAGAACATCTCCTTTATTTTTTCTACATCTGCATTAGGATTATAAATAAGATCGGCCATAGCAATAGTTTCTGCAACTCTTTCAAACATCTTTTCAGGAGTTTCTATAACATTTCCATTCTCATCCTTCTTCAAATATCTTTTTTCTAATATGGTCAAAGCTTGCTCTGTAAATTCAACTCTGTTCATTTTTTCAACTCTCCTTTTAATTCCCTAATCTTCTCATAAATTTCTTTCAGAGAAGCAGCATTCGGATTATACTTTAGCCCTTCTTTTAGTACCTCCTCTGCTTTAGAAAGATCATTCTTCTCAAGATAAGCATAAGCCAAATTTCCATAAGCTTCAACATAATTTCTATTAAGTTCTATAGCTTTCTCAAAGTACAAAATTGCTTTATCTAAATCTCCCATCATATATGAGGTAGCACCTAAATTATTCATTGCCTCTACAGACTTATTATTAATCTCTAAAGCTTTAGAAAAAGCTTCTATAGCCTTAGTATAGTTATTATTAGTGTAATAGTTTAATCCTAACTGGATATAAGCCATATCTTCATTAGGAATCTCTGGTACTTCCTTATTTATACCTAATTTCTTATAAAGAGTTTTTAAATTCTCTCTTGCCTTATCATATAATGGATCTAAATTTAGAACTTTAAGAAAACTTTCTTCGGCTTTTTCATAGTCTCCAAGTGCAAGATACATAACTCCAAGGTCATTAAGAATATCCTTATTATCAGAATGTGCATATGCTAAATTTTCATAGATTTTTGCAGCCTCATCGTAATTTTTTTCTTGGCATAAAATAGATGCTAAATAAGTCCCTGCTTCTAAATGATATGGATCAATCTCTAAGATTCTCTGAGCCATCTCCCTTGCTTTATTTATATCTTTAAGATCAAAACTATAAAGTCTCATTAAATTCTCTAAGGGAGGTACAGCATATTTATCAAAAGAAATAGCTTTATAGAGATTGTCTTCAGCCCTTTCAAGTAGAGTCCTATCTTTTTTTCCAAGATAATGATAGGCTTGTGCATAAAAAGCACCTACTAAGTTATAGGATAAAGACCTATAATAGGCATTCTTCAAAAGTCCATTAATATGTGCCTCTCCCATTCTATAAGCATAATCTTTATCTTCAGCATTTACTGCTCCTCCCATAATGCCTATATAAGCCTTAATTGCGGCTTCATGAAAAGCAGTTTCCTGCGGTCTTAATTTTATAGCTTCTTCCAATATTGAAGCTGCTTTCCCTGCTTCATTTGTATTTAAATAATCCAAACCATATCTATAAAAGACTTCTGCTCTAAAAAATCTAAAAGAGATGCTCATAGAAAACAAACCAATAAAAATTAGTACTATAGATAAAAGATACTTTAAATTTTCAGAAAGTGTTCCCAAATTAATCTCCCAAACAGCTTCTTTATTATAAAATTTAAAAAATAGTAAAATAAAACTCATTACAGTCCAAAAATAAAGATAAGTTGCAGAAAGTCCAAAAAGAACTAAAGCTTGAACTAAAAAGCCAATCCAACCTGTAACAGTTCCTAAGAATATTAATCTTTCCTTTTCTGGAATTTTTTGATAATTTCTAAGAGAAAAGAGAAATACACTCAACAGCAAAAAACAAAAGACAAGCAATCCTAAAAGCCCTTGAGGAAAAAGTATATCTAAAAATTCATTATGCTCTCTATCTGGATATCCTTTACCTCCATCATATCTTGCAAGATCAAGAGACTTGTAAGGAGTAAAGTTAAAAGAAAAAGTTTCAGGTCCTAATCCATAAATTATTCTTGGAGATTTTAAAATTTTATCTTGAAAAAGTTTTTTACTATCTCTCCAGGTAAGTACCCTTGGATTTGCCTGAGTTATACCTAAACCAGCACCTATACTTTCAAATCTCTCTTTTAAACTAAATGTACCTAAATCTGCCCTTTTAAGATAAAGCTCCTGTTCTAATATACCAAAAGCACCAACCGTAAAGAGCATTCCTAAAATAAGGACTAAAGTAATAACTTTATTCTTCTTCAAAATATTCTTACCTTTAATACCCAAAAATCCAAAGAATACAATAAACGAAAATAAGAAAGCTACCCATGAACCACGAGTATAACTTCCAAGTAACGTTAAGAAAGAAGCAAAGAAAAGGATCAAAAGGGGTATTTTAATCTTATTTTTCTCAAAATAATATATAAAACTAAGAATTATAGGCATCACAATAACAAGAAAATGCCCAAGAAAATCAGCATGTCCTAAAGTAGAAATGATTCTTGATTCTGCCCGAACTCTCTCAAACCAAGGCATAGCTCTGAAAAATTGCAACAGTCCTACAATAACCACAATAGTAGTGGAGAAAATCATAGCCCAATAAAAATATTTTTGTTCTTTGGGAGTTTGTATAACATCAAAAAGCATAAAGAATATAGCAAAATAAAAGAAATAAGTTAAAAATCCCATTTGCCTCATATAAGATCCAAAAAAGCTAAGATAAAAATTTGTAGACATAAAAGTAGAAATTATCCAAGAAAGAAGAAAGGCAAATACCAAAGAAGAGATTTTTTTAGGAGGCAATGTTATTTTTCTTTTTCCCAACATTATCCATAATGCCCAGAGAATAAGACTAATACTACCCAAAACTCTTATGAGTGTTACTTTAGGAACTTCGGATATATCGTGTAATTTTAAAAAGTGAGGTTGAGCTATAGGAACTGTACAGATTAGAAGCAGGAGAGAAGCAAAAATAAATAGCCTAAAATAATGTTCCTTCAGATTCTCTTCATTTTTTCTCATCTTCTTCATTGTTTCTCTCCCAAAATTTTAATTCATTTTTAAAAGTCTATCAATCATCAAAAGCCTTGTCAATTTTTATACTAAATAATAAAATCATATTAATCAACAAAAATTGTCACAAAAGGAGGATGAAACATGGAGAAAAAACGTATAGGAGTATTAACTGGAGGTGGTGATTGCCCAGGATTAAATCCAGCTATCCGTGGAATAGTAATGAGAGCATTAGATTATGGGGATGAGGTTATCGGACTTAAATATGGATGGGCAGGACTTCTCAAGGCAGATGCTGTACCTCTTACTTTGGAAATGGTGGAAAATATCTTAGAGGAAGGAGGAACTATTTTAGGAAGTTCAAGAACAAATCCATTTAAAAAAGAAGAGGATGTACAGAAATGTATTGAAAATTTCAAAAAATTAAACTTAGATGCGCTAATAGCTATTGGTGGAGAGGATACCTTAGGCGTAGCCTCTAAATTCAGTAAATTAGGTCTTCCCATGATTGGAATACCAAAGACCATAGATAAAGATTTAGAAGAAACTGACTACACTCTAGGTTTTGATACTGCTGTAGAGGTAGTCGTAGATGCTATAAAAAGATTAAGAGATACTGCAAAATCTCACGCAAGAGTAATAGTAGTAGAAATTATGGGTAGACATGCTGGTTGGTTAGCTCTATATGGAGGGTTAGCAGGAGGAGCAGATTATATCTTTATACCAGAGGTAGAGCCACATCTAAATGAACTCTACGACCATATTAGAAAACTCTACGATAGAGGACATAATTATGCAGTAGTAGCCATTGCAGAAGGCGCTCAGCTTCCTGGATTCACCTATCAAAAAGGACAAGAGGGAATGGTGGATGCCTTTGGACATATAAGATTAGGTGGCGTAGGAAATGTCCTTGCAGAAGAGATTCAAAAAAACATAGGGGTTGAAACAAGAGCTGTAATTTTAAGCCACCTTCAAAGAGGAGGAACTCCATCTATAAGAGATAGAATATTAGGTCTTCAACTTGGAAAAGAGGGCGTAGATTTAGTACATGAAGGTAAATCTGGCTACTTTATTGCAGTAAAAGGAAGTCAGCTTGTACCAGTGGATATTACACTAATTGAAGGAAAGACGAAGACTGTAGATCCAGCATTTTATGAGAGTATGAAGACTTTCTTTAATAAGTAATACCTTAGATTAAAAGAGAAAAAACACATATCTAAGAGGAAGGAGCCTTTCTCCTTCCTCTTCTCTTTCTATAAGTTATAACTAATTTTCTAACTATAAAATATGAGAGAAAGAAACAAAGTATAGAAACTATGATGTTTCCTACAATATATGAGAGAGCAAATTCCTTAATATTTCTCTCCTCCCAAATTTTCCATTCAAATTTCCCATATAAAAGGAAATTACCTATAAAATAGCTGAGAGACCAAAAAAAAGGAGAAGTGATATAATTCATGATAAAAGTTCCTAATACCCCTGCTAAGTAATTGAGCTTAAAAATATATGAAATAATAACAACCAAAATTCCTCCAAGTCCAAAAGTAGGAAAAACTCCAATAAATACACCAATACTAAAGCTTAAAGCAATTTTTTCAGGAGAATCGTTTAATCTGATAAGTTTTAAATAAATATATCTAAAAAATCTTTTAATTTTTGGCGCTTTTAGCATAGATTTTATGAATTACTGGAAACAACTTATCGTAAGTTGTTTCTAAATCTTCTGGTATAACTTTGGTATCCCCCACTACAAACATATAATTTGTATCCCCATTCCATCTTGGTACTACATGAAGATGCAAGTGCTCTGCAATTCCAGCACCAGCTACTTCTCCTATATTCATTCCAATATTAAAGCCATGAGGACTCATAACCTCTTTTAGAGCGCTAACACATATCTGAAGTAAAAACATCATTTCTTCTAATTCCTTACTTTCAAGAAGATTAATATCATTAGTATGTTTATATGGAACAATCATAAGGTGCCCATTATTATAGGGATAAAGATTAAGCATTACAAAATTATACTTGCCCCTTAGAAGTATAAGGTTTTCTTTATCTCTATTTTCTTTAGGTTTTGTGCAAAAAATACAACCCTTAGGTTTTTCAGCATTTATATATTTTATTCTCCAAGGGCAAAATAGTCTTTTCATTATTACACTCCTTTCTTGATGCATCTTGACAATTTAGTATCAAAAAGGATAACATTTATCTTAGGTATGCCGAAGTGGCGGAATTGGCAGACGCACTGGATTCAGGATCCAGTGGGTATTTAAACCCATGCCGGTTCAAATCCGGCCTTCGGCACCAGCGCCGAAGTGGCGAAATTGGCAGACGCGCCAGACTCAAAATCTGGTGGGTGGGCAACACCCGTGCCGGTTCGACTCCGGCCTTCGGCACCAAACTTTAAAAGAAAAAATCACCATAAGCTCTCTACCTCATGATACAGTTCCACTGGTACTCTTTTCTTATTTTTGATTACCTCTTCCAAAGATACAGGAGTCGGACAATTATTCTGCCATCCTATCATAATTTCACTTTCTTTACTAAGAAGTCTTTTAACCGCTTCTACCCCCATAAAAGTAGCAATAGTTCTATCCAATACTGAAGGAGAACCACCTCTCTGAATATGTCCAAGTATCACAATCCTTGTAGACATGTCTAATCTATCTTCAATTTGTTTCCCTATAAAATATGCACTCCCAACACCTTCTGATACTATTATGATATTGTGTGTCTTTTTCCTTTTCTGCCTTTCTTTTAATTTCTCTATAATATAAGGAAAATCTATAGGAACTTCCGGTATGAGAATAATATCTGCACCACTTACAAGTCCAGAGGTAAAAGCGATATATCCACACTCTCTTCCCATTACTTCTACCACAAAGGTCCTCTCATGAGAAGCTGCTGTATCTCTTATTTTATTAATAGCATCCACCACATTATTGCAAGCAGTATCAAAACCTATAGAAAAATCGGTACCCCATATATCATTATCAATACTTCCTGGAATTCCAATTACGGGTATCCCTTCTTTACATAAATCAAAAGCTCCTCTTAAAGATCCTTCTCCTCCAATTACAATTAATCCTTCAATATTTTCTTCTTGCAGAATTTCTATAGCTCTTTTTTTACCTTCCTCTTTTATAAATTTATCTGAACGAGCAGTAAGAAGTATTGTTCCTCCTTTTTGCACTATTTCACTTACGCTATCTCTATGTAATTCTATAAACTCCCCTTCCATTAATCCTTCATATCCTCTTTCAATACCTACAACTTCCACATCTTGAGAGATAGCATATCTAACTATTGCTCTTATTGCAGAATTCATCCCTGGAGCATCCCCACCACTAGTTAAGATTCCTATTTTTTTCATAATTACTTCTCCTCCTCAAATCTTCCATAACTCCTAAGTCTTTGCCATCTTTCCTCTAAAAGAACATTAAGATTCTTCTTTCTTAACTTACTTAGCACAGTTATTAATGATCTCCTAAGATTATCAACAGTTCCTTGAAAATCTTGATGAGCACCCTCATTAGGTTCAGGAATTATCTCATCAATCAAGCCAAATTTTAAAAGATCATCTGAAGTTATTTTTAAAGCTTCTGCAGCTTCAGGTGCCTTTGAAGCATCTCTAAATAGAATAGATGCACATCCCTCAGGAGAGATTACAGAATAATAAGCATTTTCAAGCATCATTATATAATCCCCTACTCCTATTCCTAATGCTCCTCCACTGCCACCTTCACTTAATATCACAATAATTATAGGGACTTTAAGAACTGACATTTCTTTAAGATTTTGTGCTATAGCTAAAGCCTGTCCCCTTTCTTCAGCTCCTATTCCTGGATAAGCTCCTGAAGTGTCAATAAAAGTAATCACAGGTAAAGAAAATTTTTCTGCTATTTTCATAACCCTGAGAGCCTTCCTATATCCTTCAGGATTAGGCATGCCAAAATTTCTTCTCATCTTTTCTTGTACACTTTTTCCTTTTTCCTGTCCAATTATAACTACACTTTCTTTTTCAAGTGTTCCTACACCGGCTACAATAGCTGGATCATCACCAAATAAACGATCCCCATGAAGTTCTATAAAATTCTCAAAAAGTTCTACCGAAAAATCTAAAAAAGTTGGGCGCTGAGGATGTCTTGCTAAAAGAATCCTTTCCCATGGAGTTAGTCTTCCCATTCTTTCCTCCAAAGATGATTCAAAATTAAATATAACGTACTTTTAAGTTTCTTTCTCTCAACAATCATATCTATCATTCCATGTTCTAATATAAATTCTGATCTTTGGAAACCTTCAGGAAGCTTTTGCTTTATTGTTTGCTCTATTACTCGTGGACCTGTAAAACCAATAAGAGCCCCTGGCTCAGCAATAATAATGTCTCCTAACGAGCCAAAACTAGCAAGTACTCCTGCTGTAGAAGGATTAGTAAGAATATTTATGTAAGGAATATTTGATTGACTAAGTCTTGCTATTGCAGCACTGGTTTTAGCCATTTGAAAAAGAGAAAAAAGTCCTTCTTGCATCCGAGCCCCTCCTGATGCAATTACTGCTAGCACTGGCTTTCTATCTTTTATAGCTCTTTCTACTGTACGCACTACTTTCTCTCCTACCACAGATCCCATACTACCTCCAATAAATCTAAAATCCATAACTATAATAAATATTGGAATTCCATTTACTTGTCCTTTTCCCGTAACAATAGCATCTTTTAACCCTGTGGCTTCTTGGGCTTCTTTTAAACGTTGAGTATATGGTTTCGTATCATAAAAGCCAAGAATATCTACTGAAGTTATATCTTTATCAAACTCTTCAAAAGTATCTTCATCTATAAGTAATTCTATCCTTTCATAGGCATTTAACTGATCATGGTAGCCACACTTAATACACACTTTAAAATTTTCATTCCAATCTTTTGAATAAATTATTTGCAGACACTGAGGACATTTGATCCAAAGTCCATCTGGAATATCTATCACCTTCTTTTTATCATCATCGTACTTTTTTAACCAATCTTTGAACATTTCCCCTCCCTTATACAAATAAAACTTTTAAGCATTTTAACATAAATCTTTTATCCGATAAAAGCTTGAATTTTTGTTACATCAAAACTAATCCCAAACTTCTTCTTTAAGTATTCTAAGTCCTTTTCAAGTTCTTTATCCAAAGTAACCCAAAAGTCGGGAGAAGTCAAAATTGCCTCTTTCTTATCAGTTTTTAATATAACTGGTACTAATCCTTTTCTTTTTTTCAGAATATCTCGGATCCTAAATATAACTTCATATTCTACTTCCTCCACAAGATTAATCAATAAACAATCTCCATCTAAATCTCCTACTTCCTCTACAATAATCTTTATACTCTCTTCATTATTATCCTTATCTACCTCTAATTTCCCACTAACAATAACTTTCTTTCCTTCTTGGAGTAAATGTTTAAAATTATTATACACAGATGAAAAAACCGTTATATCCGCCTCTCCAGTAAAATCCTCTAAGGTTGCAAAAAGCATCTTCTGATTTTTCTTATCTATTACCTCTCTTAAATTTTTCAAAATTCCTGGAATTGTAATCACCGAACCGGATCCTACATCAAAGAGATCGTCTATCGTTACTTCAAATAATTTTTGAGAAATTTTTCTTAAATCTTCCTGGGGATCATACGATACATAAAAGCCAAGCATCTCTTTCTCCATCTCTAAAATTTCACTGATAGAAAATTCTGGAAATTTTTCTATCCATTGTTCTTCATTTACTTCTACCAAGTCTAAAAGAGAGGCTTGTGCTATATGATTTTTTTTATAAATTTGTACAGAATCCAAAAGCTTGTCTATATTCTGAAGGAGAGTCCTCCGAGAAAGTCTAAAACTATCAAAAGCACCGCTTTTAATTAAGCTTTCTATTACTCTCCGATTTATTACTTTTGAATTTACTCTCCTTATAAAATCAAATATGGAATTAAAATTGCCTTTTTCCCGTTCTTCCACAATAGCCTCTGCTACACTTTCCCCTACATTCTTTATTGCCGAAATACCAAATCTTATACCCTGAGGAGTCACTGTAAAATCAACCATACTTTCATTAACATCAGGAGGAAGAATCTTTATTCCCATTCTCTTGGCTTCTGCTATATATTTACTTACCTTATCATTATTGGTTTTAACACTTGTAAGGATAGCAGCCATAAATTCCTTAGGATAATAAGCTTTTAAAAAAGCAGTCTGATAAGAGATAAAGGCATATGCTGCACTATGAGATTTGTTAAATCCATATTCAGCAAACTTTGCCATGTCTTCAAATATCTCTTTTGCAACTTCTTCAGGAATACCTCTCCCCTTTGCGCCTTTTATAAATATTTCTCTCTGCTCTTCCATAACTTCAGGTTTTTTCTTTCCCATTGCTCTCCTTAAGACATCTGCCTGTCCAAGAGTAAAACCTGCAAGACTATGTGCAATCTCCATTACCTGTTCCTGATAGATAATAACTCCATAAGTTTCAGCAAGAATAGGCTCCAAAGAAGGATGTAGATATGTTACCTGCTCTTCTCCTCTTTTCCTTTTTATATAGCTTTCTAATCTTCCCAAAGGTCCAGGTCTATAAAGAGCTAATACTGCAATCAGATCCTCAAATTTCTCTACTTTTGTGTCTCTCAATAAGTTTCTCATTCCTCTACTTTCAAGCTGAAATACCCCTATAGTTTCAGCTTTTTGTAGTAATTCATAGACTTTAGGATCGTCCAATGAAATATTATTAATATCAAGTTCTATTCCATATTTCTCTTTAATATTTTGTAACGTATCATATATAACTGTTAATGTCCGAAGTCCTAAAAAATCCATTTTTAAAAGTCCAAGCTCTTCAAGATCCGTCATAGTTAATTGAGTTACTACTTCATTTCCATTCATTACTTGAAGAGGTACATACTCCATGAGGGGCTCCTTTGAAATAACTATTCCAGCAGCATGGATAGAAGCATGCCTGGCATATCCCTCAATTCTCTTTGCAGTCTCAATTATTCTTTTTGCTTGAGGGTTTGTATTTAAAAGATTCTGAAGTTCAGAAGAGTTTTGTATCGCCTCTTCAATACTAGCATTAGGAGGAATAAGTTTTGCAAGTCTATCTACTTCGCCATAAGGTATATCCAAAACCCTTCCTACATCTCTTATAGCAGCTCTTGCTGCCATAGTACCAAAGGTAATAATCTGAGCTACATGATCACTCCCATATTTTTCTCTCACATATTTTATAACCTCTTCTCTTCTTTCAAAGCAAAAATCAATATCTATATCTGGCATTGTAATCCTTTCAGGATTTAAAAAACGCTCAAAAATTAATCCCCATCGCATAGGTTCAATATCAGTTATACTTAGGACATATGAAACCAGAGATCCTGCAGCTGATCCTCTTCCAGGTCCTACAGGGATATCGTTTCTTTTAGCATAGTTAACAAAATCTTGAACTATAAGGAAATATCCAGAAAATCCCATCTGCTTAATCACAGAGATTTCATATTCTAATCTTTCTTTAACTTCAGTAGAGAGATTCTCTCCAAATCTTTTCTTTGCACCTTCCCAACAAAGTTTCTCAAAATAAGAATCTAATGTCTCACCTTCTGGAACTTCAAAGGTTGGGAGGACTATGTTATTTAATGGAAGCTCTACATTACACTTATCAGCAACTTTTAATGTATTCTCTAATGCCTCAGGAACATAAGAAAACAAGTTTTCCATCTCTTCTGCAGATCTAAAGTAAAACTCATTAGTTTCAAACCTTAACCTATTTTTCTCATGAATTTTTGAGCCTGTTTGAATACACAATAGAACATCATGAATTTCTGCATCTTCTTTTTTAAGATAATGTACATCATTTGTTGCTACCAATGGTACTCCAAGCTTTTTGGATAGTTCAATAAGTTCTTTATTTACAATTTTCTGTTCCTGTAAACCATTATCTTGAAGTTCTAAATAGAAATCTTCACCAAAAATATCAAGATATTCTTTTATAGCTTTTGTTGCCTTTTCTATATTCTTCTGCAATATGTATAAAGGCACCTCACCTGCCAAACAACTTGTTAATGCTATAAGTCCTTTTGAGTATTTTTTTAAGAGATCTTTATCAACACGAGGTTTATAATAAAATCCTTCAATGAAGGAAAGACTCACTAACTTAATAAGATTTTTATAACCTTCAAAATCTTTTGCTAAGAGAATAAGATGAAAAAGATCAGTTCTTTGTCCTTTTTTTTCAAACCTGGATGAAGGAGTAATATATACCTCACATCCTATTATAGGTTTTATTCCCTTTCCTTTCGCAGCCTTATAAAAATCTATAACACCATACATAACTCCATGATCTGTAAGAGCTATAGCAGGCATTTGAGAATTTTTTGCCTGTTCTATAAGTTCATTAATTTGACATGCACCATCTAATAAACTAAACTCAGAATGCACATGAAGATGTACAAACTCCATGCTTATCACCCATGGTTTTTAATTTTTAAAACTTACTTTCTAAGTTATAATTGAGAAGGCTCTATTCCTATAAGTACAAAAAAGCTTTCCAATGCTCTTTTTTTGCCACGAGAGACAGGAGATGTTTCGTCTCTCAACGTTTTATACTCCTCTACAGCTTTTTCTAAAGCTTTATCCACTCCTTCTTCTTCTACTAATTTATAAAGCTCCTTATACTTATCATGACGAGCTCTTGCATTTTTTTCCCAATATTCTGGATTTTCCGTATGAACACTCATTAACATATCCTGTTTTGCCAATTTAGAAAAACCATCAAGACCTTTTAAAATTGCATCCTTCTCCATACCTATTAACCTCCTTTTTAATATTATTTCGCTACCAAAAAGAAAGTTGCTCTTGTTCTTTTTTATCTAAATTTTCTTTCTCATCTTCCAAAAGTTTGGTCTCATAAACTTTTTTCAATTCTAAGAAATCTTTCTTTATATTTTCCAAAAGTTTCCCATGATACAAAGCAGCTGCAGGATGGTAGGTAACAAACATTAATCTACCATCTAACTGATAAACCTTACCATGAGACGTAGACATATTTACAGAATGGTTTAATAAAGAGAAAGCTGCATTTCGTCCCAAGGCACATAAGATCTTAGGGTCTATTATCTCAATCTGCTTTTTCAAAAAATAACTGCAAGCTGAAACTTCTTCAGGCAAAGGATCTCTATTATCAGGAGGTCTACATTTAAGCACATTAGTAATATATACCTCTTCCCTTTTAAATCCCAGGGAGTCAATTAGTTCTGTTAATAATTTTCCAGCTGCACCTACAAATGGCTTTCCTTGTTGATCTTCGTGATATCCTGGTGCTTCCCCAATAAACATTAACTTTGTATCTGCATTACCTTCTCCAAATACTACATTTGTTCTCAGCTTCCAGAGAGGACATTTGTTACATATCTCTGCTTCTTTTGAAAGTTGTTGAAGCTCTTCTAATTTATTCATCTTTCCAGCCAAACTCTCCTTTCAAAGTTACAAATCTGACTCCTCCTAAATTTTCTTTTATTATATCTCCCTTATCCTTTTTTATTTTGTAGAGATACTGAAAATCCTTATTTCCTAAAGGGATAACCATAATTCCATCTTCTACCATTTGTTCTTCTAAAGGTTGTGGAATATCTAAAGAGCCAGCCGTTACTATAATCCTATCGTAGGGAGCATATTCTCTCCAACCTAAAGTACCATCTCCCACTTTAAAATGTATATTAGTATACCCTAAAAGTTTAAGAATTTTTTGAGCTTTTTCAGAAAGTTCCTTTAGCCTTTCTACAGTATAAACCTCTTTAGAAAGCTCTGCTAAAATAGCAGTTTGATATCCTGAACCAGTCCCAATTTCAAGTACTTTTTCTTCTCCAGAAAGATCTAAAGACTCAGTCATAAGAGCTACAATATAAGGTTGAGAAATAGTTTGACCATATCCAATAGGTAAAGCTTCGTCTTCGTATGCAAAATCTAAATACTCTGGAGGTACAAAAAGGTGTCGAGGGATTTTTAAGATAGCATTTAAAACCTTAGGGGATGTTATCCCTTGTGCTTGTAAAAGATTTACAAGTCTTTTATTTTTTTCCATATATTCCTGAGAATCAAAAATATTCAAACTCAAACTTAGCTATTTCTCAAATATTTAGGAAGATAAAAGAGAGAAAGATGAGATTCAGTATCATAAAATTTTAATTCTTTTTTTATCCTTGTTTTTATGCGATTATTAAGTTCTTCTTTACTAAGAAAAGGATTTAAATCACCTTTTCCAGCGATAAGAAAACCCCAATTACTATCAAAAGAAGGAATAACGGTTTGATAAGAATAAGTATTTGTAAAGACCTGTTTTAAATTATCTCTGATCCAAAAATGTCTATGCTCTTGTCCTAATTGAGTAGTATCTGCTTGCGACACAAGAATCCCATCCTCTCCAAGAACTTCCCATACCATTTTATAAAAATCAGATAAATATAAACGATACGCAGGCGTATTAGGATATGGCTCTGGAAGGTCTAATATAATTACATCATACTGATCTCTACAATTTTTAATATAGTCCCATCCATCTTGATAAACAAGGTTTACTCTTGGATCTCCAAAAGCACCTTTATGCCAATCCCAAAGATATTTTTCAGAAAAATAAACTACTTCTGGATCTATTTCTATAGCTGTAATTTCAACACCCTCATATTTTAGAAGCTCTCTAAGAGAAGCTCCTTCTCCAGCCCCAATAACTAAAACCTTTTTAGGGTTATTATGCAAGATTAGAGCAGGATGAATTAGGGATTCATGATAAATATACTCATCTTTTTCTGCAGATTGTATCTTCCCGTCAATTATAAGACACTTTCCAAAAGTTTCATTCTCAATAATTTGAACTTTTTGATAAGGTGTTACTATATCCACAAGCACTTTTTTTATAGCATAGCAATGCATCTGATCTTCAACTACTTGATCTACAAACCAACGATACTCCATAATATCTCACCTTATCTCAAAATCAAAATATTCCCTTAATACATTACTATCAACAACTTCAACATTCTCTACAATTGCACCTAAAGGTCCTTGCTTCAGTTTATCCAAAAAATCTTCAAGAAATTCTTCCTCTCCTTCTGCTTCTATCTCAACTCTTCCATCAGAAAGATTTCTAACATATCCATTAATACCAAACTTTTTTGCCCATTTATAAGCAAAATACCTAAAACCAACACCTTGCACCAAACCTGAAATAAATATATGAACATGCTTTTTCATATTCATAGAACTTAAATTAATGGTCGGGGCGACTGGACTTGAACCAGCGACCTCCTACTCCCGAAGCAGGCGCGCTAGCCAACTGCGCTACGCCCCGCACCTTTAAATTAGTGGTCGGGGCGACTGGACTTGAACCAGCGACCTTCCGCACCCCAAACGGACGCGCTACCCCTGCGCTACGCCCCGACCTGCAGAGAATATTATACCATAAACTCTTTACTTTTTTATACTTAAAAGATGCGACATTTCTTGAATAAAACGAGATGGTTCTTGATATCTATTGAATCTTTTACTAGAGTAAGACATAAATAGCCTTTCTTTGGCTCTTGTAATCCCCACATAGCAAAGTCTTCTTTCTTCTTGAATTTCCTCCTTAGTAGTAGCATTATAGTGAGGAAGAATTCCCTCTTCCAAACCTACAAGGAAAACTACTTCAAATTCCAACCCTTTTACACTATGAAGAGTTATAAGAGAGACGTCACCTTCCTCCAAAGGACTTTCAATTGCTGAACTGTTTAATGTCAGATGAGAAAGAAACTCCCCAAGATCTAACTTTTTATCCGAATATTTTTGAGCAAATTCAATAAGTTCCATAATATTCTCTTTTTTTACCTCTAATATTTCTTTCCCCTGTTTTTCATAATCTTTTAGATAATTTGTCTTCTCCAGTATCAAAAGTATAAGATCCTCAATGGTCAATTGCTCTTCCATCTCTAAAAAGTACTTCCACATATCATAAAACTCTTTAACTTCTTTTTTAGTTTTTGATATCTCTTCTACTGCTTGCATTAGAGTCAAACCTTTATCGTATAATTTTTTGATAGAACCAAATGTGGTTTCTCCTATCCCACGTTTAGGTACATTTATTATTCTTTTTAAACTAATTATATCGTCAGGATTATGCAAAATATTCAGGTATGCCACAATATCTTTTACTTCTTTTCTATCAAAAAAGCTTACTCCTCCTATTACTTTATAAGGAATATTTGATCTAATAAGAGCCTCTTCAAAAACTCGGGATTGTCTATTGGTTCTATACAAAACTGCTATTTCTGATGGCTTTCTCCCCCTTATAATCTCTAATTTTATTTGTCTAACTATAAAATTAGCTTCATCCTCTTCATTTATAGCTCTAAAAAGAACTGGCGTAGATCCATTCTTTTTTTCACTCCATAATTCTTTTTTATATCTCTTATCATTATTTACTATTAAAGTGTTAGCAATATCTAAAATGGGCTGTGTAGAACGGTAATTCTTTGTAAGAAAAACTACTCTCAAATTTTTAAAATCCTCTTCTAAACGGAATATATTTTGATAATCTGCACCCCTCCAACTGTATATACTCTGATCATCATCACCTACTACAGAAAATTTCTGCTTTTCTTGCACTAAAATTTTAAATAGTTCATATTGGATTTTATTAGTATCTTGATACTCATCCACTAACACGTAAGATAATTTTTCTTGTAGATATCCCTTCAAAGCAGGATTTTCTTCTAATAAACGAATTGCATAGATAAGTATATCTGCAAAATCGAAGGCTTTATTTTTTCTTAAAGATGTTTCATATCTTTTATACACATCTAATACAATTTCATCAAAAGAATTTGATACATTTTTTGAAAATTCATCAGGAGTTAACATCTTGTCTTTTAATCTTGCTATTTTTTCCTTTATATCCTTAGGATTGTAGTCTTCTTCTCTTCCACCTTCTTTTAATATTTCCCTTATAACTTCTTCTTGTGCATCTTCATCATAAATCACAAAATTCTCAAGAAAACCAAAGTTTTTCCCATAAACTCTCAAAAGATATAAACCAAAACCATGGAAAGTACCTGCCCAAATTTTCTCAGCATCTTCCCCGGATAAAAGAGAGGCAATTCTTCTTTTCATCTCACCTGCAGCTTTATTGGTAAAAGTAAGAGCCAAAATTTCTTCGGGTTTTGATATCTTCTCGGATATAAGATAAACTATCTTATAGGTTATAACACGAGTTTTTCCACTCCCTGCTCCTGCCAAAATAAGAAGTGGAACATCTACAGTTTTAACAGCTTCTAACTGCTCTTTACTTAATTCTCTAAGAAGGTCCATCTATGACTTGGTCTTAAAAGGTACATCTATTCTTAATATAGATGTGTTATTTTCTTGAGATAATTCAACTTTTATATTTGCAGGATCAAAAGCTAAATATTTAGATACAGTTTTAACTAAATCTTCTTTAAGAAGATCCACAGTACTCGGATCAATTTGGGCACGATCATAAACTAAAACCAGTTGAAGTCTCTCTTTTGCAATATCTTTAGATGAGGTCCTCTTTCCCCAAAAACTATTTAATAACATCTTTTCCTCCATCAACCCCTTAAAAATTTAAAAACCTTCTCTATGAAATTTTCTGTTTTCTCTAACTCATTCCAAGAAACCTCTTCCCCAAGAAGCTTTTTAACAATAAGATTAAAAGCTAATCCAGATTTATACTTGTCTGCACCGAGTATAATAGGTTCCCCTTTATTTACACTTATAATAAGATTTTCGTCCTCGGGAATGATTCCCAGAAGGTCTATGGAAAGTATCTCCAAAAGATCCTCTACACTCAACATCTCACCATTTTTTACCATATCAAATCTTACTCTATTCGCAATTAAACTTGGATCCTTCAACCCATTAGCTTCTAACAGCCCTATAACTCTATCAGCATCTCTTACTGCGGAAACCTCAGGAGTAGTAACCACTATAGCCTCATCAGCTCCCCAAATAGCGGTTTTGAAACCATGTTCTATTCCTGCAGGAGAATCAATTAGCACAAAATCAAAAATTTTTTTAAGCTCATCAACAATAGCTTTCATCTGATCTGTAGAAATAGCTTCTTTTTCTCTTGTTTGTGCAGCAGGTAAAAGATATAAATTACTAAATCTTTTATCCTTAACCAACGCCTGCGTAATATCACATCTTCCTTCTACCACATCTATAATATTGTAAACTATTCTATTTTCTAATCCAAGTAAAAGATCTAAATTTCTAAGACCTATATCAGTATCTACTAAAACCACTTTCAATCCCTTCATAGCTAACCCAGTACCAACATTAGCTACAACAGTAGTTTTTCCTACTCCTCCCTTTCCGGAGGTAACTACCAGAGACTTACCCATCTTTTTTACCCCCTAAATATCTATTTATCTTAATTTCTCCATCCTCTATAAAAATCCAATAACCTAAAGAACTCTTATCTAAAATAACATCTTTATCAAGAGCAATATTTGCTATTTGAATCCTCTCAGGTTCCAGTTCCAAAGCGAATATTATAGCCTTATCATTATTCTCATATCCAGCATATACATATCCTCTTAATTTGCCTAATACAAATATACTTTTGCCACAAAAAATTTCAGCGCCTGAATTTATATCCCCTATAATCAAGAGATTCTCTTTAGAACTTAATCTTCTCCCACTTCTTATAGGACCTACAATAACTCTCGCTATATTAGAAGGAGACTGCGAAACTTTTACCCTTATTATTTCTTTTGTAAGCATTATACCATAATTTTCAAAAACATGTTTTTGAAAATCCTTCCATTCTTCCTCATCAATAATTTTTTCCTGAAGATCTACAAAAACTTGTACTCCCTTAAGAAAATTCTTTCTGCTATCAATTCCTTCTATAATTAATGATTTAGCTTCCTCCCAATCCAAGGATGAATCCACAACAATTTTTATACCTTCCTTTAAATCTCCCTTAATAGAAATTTTCCCCAAATCTATTTACCCTCCTTTAAAAGAAATTCCATTATCTTTTTAGCAATAGGTGCAGCTCTACCCCCACCACTTTTACCATGTTCCAAAAAAACTGTCACCACATATTGAGGATTTTCTGCAGGAGAAAAGGCAGAAAACCAAGCATGACTTTCACCATGAGGATTTTCTGCTGTACCTGTTTTACCTGCAATTTTGATTCCTGGAATTCGTGCTGCTGTTCCAGTTCCCTCCTCTATAACTTTTTCCATACCCTCTTTCAATACTTCCCAAGTTTTTTTACTGATATCTACCTTCCCTATAAGTTCAGGTTCAAAATCTTTTTCTTCTAAAGTTGTAGGATTTAATATCCTTTTTACTAAGTGAGGTTTATATAGTCTACCCTCTGTAGCAATCATACTTACCATAGAGTGTATTTCTAAAGGAGTAACTAAAACAAATCCCTGTCCTATAGAAAGATTAATCGTATCTCCAGGATACCAAGGCTCTTTTAAATTTTCTTCTTTCCACTTTTTAGAGGGTATAAAACCTTTTACCTCTCCTGGAATATCTATTCCAGTCTTTGAATCTAAGAAGAATTTTTTTGCAAACTTAAAAATTTCTTCTTCTCCTACCCTAAGGCCTACATTATAAAAGACCACATTACAAGAATTTGCTATTCCATTTATAAAATTTATTTTACCATGTCCATCCTTTTTCCAACATTTAAACACATATTTCCCCATTCTATATACACCAGGACAAAAAAATGTGTCTTTTTCTGAAACCTTTCTATTTTCAAGAGCGGCTAAACTAACTACCAACTTAAAAATAGATCCTGGAGCATAAAGAGAAGAGATCGCTCTATTATTTAATGGATTATTAGGATCTTTCACAAAACTTTCCCATTCTGTCTTTGAAAACCCTGAAATAAACTTATTAGGGTCAAAGGATGGATGACTTGCCATTGCCAAAACTTCTCCAGTCCATGGATTTGAAACTATAACACTTCCTATTTCATCACCTAATGCTTCTTCTACCACTTTTTGTAAATCAATATCTAAGCTCAGTACTAATGAATTCCCAGGCACAGGATCTTTTTGCCCAGAAAAAACATATTTTTTATCCTTTGTGTAAAGGCTTATACCACGGAAGCCTTTTTCTCCTCTTAATACTTTCTCATAAGAAGCCTCAATCCCAAATTTTCCAGATTTTTCACCTAACGAATAATTACTCTCTTCATCTTGTAATTCTTCTTTGCTTACCTCTCCCATGTATCCTAATACATGAGCCCCCAAATCTCCAAAAGGATAAGATCTCACAAACTCGACATTTATTGAAAATGAAGGAAGAAGATCTCTATTTTCTTCTAGTAGTACAATTTCCTTAGGAGTTAAATTTTCTTTCAAAAGTACTGCAGGGTAGAAAGGAGTTACTTTTTCAAAAATCTTTTCTATCTTTTTTTCTTCCATCCCTATGATCTCTGAAAGTTTTTTTATACTGTTCTTTCCCTTCTCATAAGGAGGAACTAAATAAAGAGAATATTTTATTTCGTTTTTAACCAAACTTACCCCGTTTCTGTCATAGACTATCCCTCGGGGAGCAGGGAGGGTTATAAATTTTAGGTAATTCTTTTCAGCAAGATCATTATAAAAGTCTCCATTCAATATCTGAAGGTAAAAAAGTCTTCCTATTAATATAATTAAACACAATTCTATTATTCTTTTAAAAACTTCTTCTTTGTTTTTCATTCTTCTTCCGTACTAACATACATTTCAGGTATAAAAGGATAAAAGAATAAAAAAACGAGTATGTTTGAAGAAACATACTTTAACAAATTCACAAAAAAGGGAACCCCAAATTCATAACTATAATTCCAGAAAATGAAAGAATAAATGCTCAATCCTAAAATCAAAAAAAAGGCGCTGCTTTTATGGATAGAGATAAAACTTTTTTGCCACATTCTTATTATTATTTCAATTATAGCCCAGTACAGAATTAACATAATTAGTGGCACATTGGAGAAAATTTTTAACGTGATAATAAAAAAGAGAGAACTTCCAACAAAATAAAATTTCTTGAAAACTAAAAAAATAAAAAAGACTAATAAAAAATCAGGGTGGAATCCCGAGACACCGACTTTTGTCTGGAGTAGAGAAAAGAATATGCAAGATATCAAAACTAAAAATTCTCGCAAATCGCTACTCCATTAATATTGGAAAAATCAATAAAAGGAATAACTCTTATTTTAGAGAAAACTAAAAGTTCTTTTTTCTCTATTTCAGTTATATATCCCACACGAATTCCATAGGGAAAATACTCATCAATACCAGAAGTTACTAAAGTACAATTCAGTTTTATCCCATGATCCGAAAACAGATACTGCATCTCCATATGATCAATAGCTCCTTTTAAAACTCCTTGATCTTTAGTCTCTAAAATCGTAACTCCAACTATAAAAGAGGGATCCATGATAGTTTTAACCACCGAATAGTTACTTCCTACTGAAACCACTTTACCTACTAATTGATCTTTGTAAATCACAGGCATTCCAACTTTAATCTTTTCTTTTTCTCCTTTATTTATTCTAAACTCTAAATCCCACTTTATAGGATCTCTTCCAATAATTTCTGCATAAATAAAATTTATATTTTTGCCTTCCAATTCTTTGAACCAATAAGATGCTTCTTCTCTTTTTTTTAGATTTTCCAATAGAAGTTTTAATTTAAAATTTTCCTCGGTAAGTTTTCGCGCCTCTTCTTGCCAATAATTTTTTTCTTCCTGCAAACTCTCCATGATTGTAAAAAAAGCCTTTATATCATTTTTTAGATTAATAATAGATGTACAAAAAAGTGAAAATCTATTTTGCAAATCAGCAAAGAGAGGCTCTACATATCCCCCTCCCCAAAGTATTACAGCAAATAGAAGGATCAAAAAAAACAAACGCAGTCTTCTTCTTTTTTTATCCATTAATATCCTTCTACAGGTTTTGGAAGTATCTGCTTATATTTATCAAACTCCTCAATAATTTTTCCCGTACCTTTTACCACACATAATAATGGATTTTCTGCAACTATAGTTACTACTCCTATTTCTTCAGAGATATATTGATCTAATCCCTTTAGAAGAGATCCCCCTCCACAAAGCACTATCCCTTTATCCATTATATCCGCTGCCAGTTCAGGTGGAGTCTTCTCTAAAGTATTCCTAATAGCCTCTACAATTATATCAACTGTATCTTTAAGAGCTTCTCTCACCTCTTCAGAACTTAATTCCACATTTCTTGGAACTCCAGTTAAAAGATCCCTACCTCTTACTTCCATATATTCTTTCTTCTCCTCTCCCAAAGAGACATTGCCAATGGAGATTTTTATATCCTCTGCCGTTCTTTCCCCAATATATAGATTATATTTTTTCCTTATGTAGTGCATAATAGCTTCATCCATCTCATCTCCTGCAACCTTTATAGAAGTACTTACTACTATACCACCGAGAGATATAACTGCAATTTCTGTAGTTCCACCACCCACATCAACGATAATATTCCCAGAAGGTTCCCATATAGGTAGATCTGCTCCCAAAGCACTGGCTATTGGTTCTGTAACAAGTAAAACATCTCTTGCTCCCGCAGAATAGGCAGTATCAAACACAGCTCTTCTTTCCACAGGTGTAGTACCTGATGGTATACCAATAACCATACGAGGACTTATTAAGAAATCTCTTTTATTGTGTACTTTTTCTATAAAATACCTTATCATCTTCTCTGCAGCATCAAAGTCTGCTATAACTCCATCTCTTAAAGGTCTTATAGTAACAAATTCTTCCGGAGTTCTTCCTAACATTTTCTTTGCTTCTTCCCCTACTGCGATAACTTTTTTATCACTCTTCCTTATAGCCACCATTGATGGTTCAAAAACAACAACTCCTTTCCCTCTTACATAAACTACCGTATTAGCGGTGCCAAGATCAATTCCTAAATCTTTTGAAAAAAATCCAGCCAAAAAATTTAAAGCCATAATTCCTCCTTCTTTCTTAAAGTTTTTAAGTCATATTACTTCAATTTTACAACAAACTATAGCCCAATTTATCAAGAAGATAATTAAGACGAACCAGAGGCAAACCCATTATATTATAGTAGTCACCCTCTATCTTTTCAACTAACAAGGCTCCTTTCCCTTGAATCCCATATGCTCCTGCCTTATCCATTGGCTCACCAGTATCTACATACCTTATAATCTCTTGGATTGTATAATTTCTCATTTTTACTTTACTTCCTACTACAGAGACCAAACACTCATTTTCAGGCATTTCCCAGATAGCTACTCCTGTGTAAACACAGTGTTTTTTTCCACGCAATTTTCTTAGTATTCTTATTGCATCCTCCCTATCCTTAGGTTTTCCTATAATCATTTTATCCAAAACTACAACTGTATCTGCAGAGATTATAATTGCATTATTTACATTCTCTGCTACCTTCTGAGCCTTTAATCTTGCATTTTTCTTCACCACTTCTATTGGAGATATCTTTTCTCCATCACCTTTATCTTCTTCAACTTGAGCAGGAAAAACCTTAAATTCAAGTCCAATTTGTTCAAGCAAAAATTTTCTTCTTGGAGAATTTGAAGCAAGAATAAATTCCTTTCTCATATCTTAAAAGATTTAAATCCCTCCCCTAAAACTTCATGAGCTGGTGTAATAACCACAAAAGATTTTGGATCATTCCTATGAATAATCTCTTTTAACCTACCTACTTCTGATTGACTAACCACACAATATAGAATTTCTCTCTCCTTTCCTGTGTAAAGTCCTACTCCATAAAATACAGTAACACCTCTTCCCAACTCTTTCAATATCTTCTCTCCCAAATCATGCGGATTATCAGAAAAAATAATTGCAGCTTTTGTATAAGAAAGCCCTTCTTGAACTAAATCTATAGCATACCCCTGAATAAATATAACTAGAAGAGCATACAAAGCTAAAACAAAATCAAATAAAAAGCCAGCTATAAGAACAATAATTCCATCTATAATAAGTAAAGATTGACCTAAATTTAAGCCAGAGAAGTGAGATAAGATTTGGGCAAGCACATCTGTTCCCCCAGTTGATCCTTCATATTTAAAAACAATTCCAAGTCCGATTCCCGATAGAATTCCTCCATATACTGTAGCTATAAAAGGATCTGTAATTACAGGCATATGATAAATATTAAGAAAATCAACTAAAATAGATAAGAGTAGGGTACCAAAAATAGTTTTAACTCCAAAAGAAGAGCCCAGAATTCTTACTCCCAAAATAAATATAGGGATATTTAAAAATATCATCATTAAACCTACTGGTGTTTTTAAGAGATAATACAGAATGATAGCAATACCACTTACCCCACCACCTACAAGTTTATTTGGTAGTAAAAACAAATCAATACTTAAAGCAACTAAAAGTACTCCAAAAGAAATTCCCAAATAGTCAATGAATTTTTTCATAATTCCTTTTCCCCATAAAAGAGATATATCAAGAAAAATTTTACAAGGTTTGGAAACCTTTCAATTAATCTCTTAGGCTCCTGCATTAGCCTATATAACCATTCTAAAGATAATTTTCTAAAAATTAAAGGGGCTCTCTTTTTTTTACCAGAAAGAACATCAAAACTTCCTCCTACCCCCATTGCTATATTTACTTTGAGCTTTTCTTTATTTTTAAATACCCAATATTCCTGTTTAGGTACGCCTAACGCTACAAAAAGAATCTTTGCTCCAGAATTGTTTATCTCTTCTATAATCTCTTCTTCTTTGGATTCAGAAAAATAGCCATCATGGAATCCTGCAATTTTTAAATTAGGAAACTTAAGTTTCAATCTCTCAACCATACTATTTACCACTTCTTCTTTAGCTCCAAGGAAGAATACAGGTACACCTAATTCTTCTGCAAAAGTTAAAATCTCAAGCAATGCTTCAACACCTGGAAATCTTGACATTTCAACTCCTTTTCTCCTTGCAAGAAGCAAGACGCCTACTCCATCAGGTAAATTCAAATCTGTCTCTTCTAAAATCTTTTTAAGATCAAGATCATCTTTAGCTAAAGCAAGCATCTCTGCATTAGGCGTAAAAATCATACAAAGTTTATCTCTATGTAAAAAATCAAGAATTAAATTTCTAAATTCATCTAAATTCTTAAAACTTGTAAAAGGAATATTTAGCAATTTAACTTCTAACATACTTCCTTTTTAAACTCCTCCATGTCGCTTTTTACTTTATCTTTTAGCTCTTTTCTTATCTCCAGTAAATACTTACAAAGCTCTCCATATCTTTGATCCATTTCCTTTAAAAACTCAGGGATCTTTGATAATTCCAATAAGGGAAGGACATATCTCCAGTTTATATCCATGCAAAAGGAAGAGACCTTCTCATCGTAAGAGAGTGCAATAAAAGGTGTATTAGTAATTACAGAGAGTATACTTGAATGAAGTCTCATACCTATGATAAATTTACATGAGGAAAAAGTCTCAAAAAAGGAATCATTATCATAGGTAATCAGGGATATATTATTTCTTAGCGAATCACTTAAAGATTCAAAAACTTTCTTATCTTCTTGCCTATCAAACACAAAATAAATAAGCTTTTTACCTTCTCTAAGTAATTTCAGTAGTACATCCTCCAATTTTTCTAAATCAAGGGTTTTCCAAGGTCTAAAATTTAATCCAATATCTTCATTTTTATCTTTTACAGGAAAATTAAGTAAAAATACTAAATCAGGGGAATAAAAAATCTTTTGAGATGATACTCCAATATTTTTAAGATAAGTCATAGAAAATAGATCTCTTACAAGGATTTCATTGCAAAGATTAAGACTTTTTTTAAGTAAAAATTCGTTGTACTTATTTCTAAGGGGGCTAAAACTCTGTCCTACAAGATATACTGGTTTCCCATTAAAAAGAGAAAGCCAAATGATAGTTAAATAATAAAGAAAGGATCTGAAACTTGTTTTATCCTGAAATAAACCTCCTCCACCACCAATGACTACATCTGACCATCTAACGCCTCTAACTAAATCAGAAATTACATTCTTCTTAAACTGTAAATAAGGATTATCTTTGCTCTTTTTTTTTATTAGTACGCCTATCTGACAATCTTTTCCTAAGATTTCAAGCAAACCTCTTAGAAGAAGATCATCTCCTAAATTTCCTTCCCCATAATATCCAAATAAAAAAATTTTTTTCATTTACTTTCTTTCTTTTGCCATTCACTATAAAGATATGCTTCTATAAAAGGATCTATTTCTCCATCAATAACTGCTTGAACATTGCCAATTTCTAATCCTGTCCTATGATCCTTTACTAAAGTATACGGATGAAACACATATGATCTTATTTGATTTCCCCAACTAATCTCTTGAATTTCACCTTTTAGAGATGTGATCTGTTCTCTTCTCTTTTTCTCTTCCAGTTCCTCAAGCTTTGCTTTCAATACACGTAAAGCCATCTCTTTGTTAGCATACTGAGACCTCTCATTTTGACACTGAACTACAATCCCTGTAGGAATATGAATTACTCTTACTGCAGACTCAACTTTATTTACATTCTGTCCACCTGCTCCTCCAGACCTAAAGGTTTCAATCTTTAAATCTTCTGGTTTTATAACTACATTACTTTCTGGAATTTCTAGAATTACCTCTACTAATGCAAAAGAAGTATGTCTTCTATGGTTAGCATCAAAGGGAGAAATTCTAACCAATCTATGAATACCTTTTTCTCCTTTTAAATATCCATACGCTCTTTCACCTTCTATTAGAAGAGTAGCACTTTTTATCCCTGCTTCTTCTCCAGGAGAGATATCCAAAATTTTCACTTGAAATCCTTTTCTTTCAGCCCATCTTATATACATTCTTAAAAGGATATCAGCCCAATCTTGAGCATCAGTACCTCCTGTTCCTGCATGAAGAGACAATATGGCATTCGCATTATCATTAGGATCTTGCAAAATCATTCCTATTTCATAATTTTTTAGCTTTTCCTGTAATCCCTTTATTCTTTTTTCAAACTCTTCTTTAAACTCCTCTCCCTCTTCTAAAAGCTCTTTCCACTCTGAAAGTTCTTTTATCTCCTTTTCTAAAAAATTCCAGCCTTCTATATCTTTCTGAAGCTTATTATACTTGGCGACTAAAGCCCTTACCTTACCCGGATTTTCCCAGTTTTGCTGTGTTATCTTCTCCTCTAAAGTTTTTAACTCCTGCTCCATTTTTTCTAAATCAAAGATAGCCTCCAAGCTTGTTAAATCTTTCTAAAATCTCACTGTATAAAGAGAGTAAATCTGTTGTTGAAATTGTCATTTTATCTCCTCTTTCCTTTTGAAACAGTTCTTGATTTAGACTCTTCTGTTACATGTATATTAAAGAGATATCTTATACTTTCCATTTCAAAATTGTTAACCATATCCTGAAACATTTGATATGCTTCTTTTTGATACTCTATCAATGGATCGTAATGAGCAATTGCTCTAAGTCCAATTCCCTCCCTTAGAACATCCATATCATTTAAATGTTCAATCCATAATTTATCAATAGTATAAATTAGCACAAGCCTTTGCACTTCTCCCCAGACTTCCTCTCCAAATTCTTTCTTTTTCTGTTCGTATTTTTCCATTATATCTTTTTCTAAAATACTCCTTACTTCTTCTAAATCTTCTATCCTTAGTATCTCTTCCCAATTCCTTGGTAAAAATCCAAAAATCTCTAAGAATATATTTCTCCATCCTTCTCTATTTTCCTGAGAAAAGATAATATTAAAGAATCTATCAAGAACTCTTTCCAACATATTCTGTACTATCTCTTCCAGATCTTCCATCAACAATATCTTTTTTCTTTCACCATAAAGGACCTCTCTTTGTTTATTGAGTACATCATCATAATCTAATAATTGTTTTCTAATCTCAAAATTCATTTTCTCTACTTTCGCCTGACTACTCTCAATTATTCGGGTAAGAAGAGACGATTCTATAGGTTGTCCTCTTTCCATACCAAGCCTACTCATAACAGATTTTATTTGGTCTCCTCCAAAAAGCCTCAATAAATCATCCTCTAAGGATAGATAAAAACGGGAGGATCCGGGATCACCTTGCCTTCCTGCTCTTCCTCTTAATTGATTGTCTATTCTTCTACTCTCATGTCTCTCTGTACCAATAACATGTAATCCTCCAAGTTCTGCTACTTCCTCACCAAGTACAATATCAGTTCCTCTTCCTGCCATATTTGTAGCAATAGTTACTGCATATTTCTGCCCTGCTTTAGCAATAATTTCAGCTTCCTTCTCATGATATTTCGCATTCAACACATTATGAGGAATTCCTTTCTTTTTCAACATCCTACTTAGTCTTTCAGATTTTTCAATAGAAGTGGTACCTACTAATACAGGTCTTCCTATTTTATAAAGTTCTTCTATCTCATTTACTACTGCCTCAAATTTTTCCTCTTCAGTTTTAAATATCACATCTGGATAATTTAATCTATGTAAAGGTTTATTGGGAGGAATTACTACCACTTCCAATCCATATATTTTTACAAACTCTTCTTCTTCTGTAGCTGCTGTTCCAGTCATTCCTGCAAGTTTTTTATACATACGGAAATAATTTTGAATTGAAATAGTAGCTAAGGTTACATTCTCTTCTCTTATTTTTACACCCTCTTTTGCTTCTATAGCCTGGTGCAATCCATCACTATACCTTCTTCCAAGCATAAGTCTTCCGGTGAATTCATCCACAATTATTACTTCTCCATCTTTAACAATATAATCTCTATCTCTGTAATAAAAATTAAGAGCTTTCAAACATTGAAGCAGAGCATGAGCAAGATCCATGTGTTGAAAATCATATAAATCCTTTACTCCTAAGAATGTCTCAGCTTTTTTTAATCCTTGATCTGTTAAGGAAATAGTCCTCGTTTTCTCTTCGGTAGTATAGTCCACATCTTTTTTAAGATATCTTGCAGCTCTTATAGCAAGCTTATATATTTGACTTTCACCTTTTGCAGGTCCAGAAATTATAAGAGGTGTCCTCGCTTCGTCAATAAGAATACTATCTACCTCATCTACGATAGCATAATTTAATTCTCTTTGGACTAACTGATCAGCAGAAAGTACTATGTTATCTCTCAAATAGTCAAATCCAAACTCATTGTTCGTTCCATAGATTACATCTGCCAAATAAGCTTTTTTTCTTTCTGATAATGGGGTATTGTTCTGTAATAGTCCTACTTCTAGTCCTAAGAATTCATAGATTGGCCCCATCCAATATCTATCTCTTTTAGCTAAGTAATCATTTACTGTGACTATATGAACCCCTTTTCCTTCTAAAGCATTCAAATAAGCCGGTAAAGTAGCAACTAAGGTTTTCCCCTCTCCTGTCTGCATCTCAGCAATTTTGCCCTGGTGAAGTACAATACCACCCATAAGCTGTACATCAAAATGTCTCATTCCAATGGTTCTCTTTGCTGCTTCTCTTACCACTGCAAAAGCTTCTTCCAATAAATCATCCAATGTCTCACCATTCGCAAGTCTTTGTTTAAACTCTAAAGTCTTTCTTTTCAAATCTTCATCAGAAAGTTTACTTATCTCTGGTTCAAGTTCATTAATTCTTCTCACATATTCTTCTAATTTTTTAATAGTTCTTGTATTAGAATCAAAAAGGTTTGATAAAAGTCCCATTATTCCTCCTCTGTTATGATCAATCCATAGTTTCCATCTTTTCTTCTATATAAAAGAGAGATTTTGTCAGAATCAGCATCTAAGAAAAGAAAAAAATCATGTCCCAAAAGTTCCATCTGTAAAATAGCTTCCTCCACATCCATTGGCTTTAAAGAGAATCTTTTAATCTTAACAACTTTTGACTTCTCTTCCTTTGTTTCTTGAGATAATACTCCAATAGGGTTTTGGGATCTTCTATCCCTTTCTGTCATTTTTCCCTTTAACTTCTTAAGTTGAATTTCAAGCTTATCAATAACTAAATCAATAGAAGTTCTAAAATCCTGATTTGCTTCAGAAGCTTTTATTAATCTCCCATTAGCATCCAAAGTCACTTCTACAATATGCCTTTTATTTCCATCTCTCCAATTCTCCTCAGAAAAAATTACCTCTATACTATTAATATTCTCAAAAAACTTTGTAAGTTTTGAGAGTTTTTTTTCAGCATATTCCTGTAAAGATTGAGAAATAGGAACATTTTTGCTCGTAAAATTAATTTGCATATCAAGTACCTCCTCAAAAAATTATTGTTAAAGAGCTCTTACTACTGTAAAAGCATACATTTTATCATATCTAACCTTTGTTTTTAATGTATTTACACATTCTTTAAGAGTAGTACCTGTAGTATAGACATCATCAATAATAAGAATATTCCTATAAGTTTTATCCCAATAAGGCAAATCCACTTCAAAAGCACCCTTTATATTTCCTACTCGCTCTTCTAAACTTAGCTCTTTTTGTGGTCTAATTTCTCTTTTTAAATATAATAAAGACCCATAAGATACTTTTAACTCTTTACTTAAAAAGTAAGCTAAATACTCTGACTGATTATATCCTCGCTCTTTTATCCTTTTATAGCTTAGAGGGACAAAAGTTACCATATCTATCTTCCAATTCCTTTTCAAAATCTTCTCTTTAGCTAATTTAGCTACCGTTTGTGCTATATATGGTTTGTTTTGAAATTTTAGAGCTTTAATAACATCTTCCCATGTATCCCTATAATACCCTAAAAACTCAAAACCATCCCATACAGTACCTTCTCTTTCACAATTATAACAAATTTCGTTAATTCCTGTAAGAGGACGTCCACAAAGTTTGCAATATCTCTCTGGCATAGGAAGTTTAGAAAAACATTCAGGACATATATAGCCTGCGTGATAATTTCCACAAAATATACATTTTGTAGGGAAAAATAGTTCCCAAAAGAATTTTTCTATTAAACTCACAGCTTAAATTCTTCTGGAGGATTTTGTAAAAAACCAAAATAATAAAGAAGAATGTCTCTTATCCTAATATTTGCTTTTCCATCGCCATATGGATTAACTGCCTTTGACATTTTATCATATTCCTCTTGATCTAAAATAAGCTTTTTTACTTCATTTACAATTCTATCTTTGTCTGTTCCAACCAACTTAACTGTACCTGCAATTATAGCTTCTGGCCTTTCCGTAACTTCCCTAAGGACTAAAACAGGCTTTCCTAAAGCAGGAGCCTCTTCCTGTAAACCCCCTGAATCAGTCAGAACTATATAGGAATTAGAAAGCAAATAAACCATCGTTTTATAATCTACCGGAGAAAGAAGAATTGCTCTTTCTTCCTGAGAAAGTACTGAATAGACTTGATCCTTTACTATAGGATTCGGATGAACTGGAAAGACTACATAAAAATCTTTAAATTCTGACAGAATATCTTTTATAGCTAAAACTATATCTTTTAGAGGCTTGCCCCAATTTTCTCTTCTATGAGCAGTTACAAGAATAACCTTGTTTTCTGGAAGTGGAGGAATCCCTTCTGGTTTGAAATTGTTTAAATTATTATATACATATAACAAAGCATCTATTACAGTATTTCCTGTCACAAAAATATTATTCGAAGGAAGATTTTCTTTTAAAAGATTCTCCTTTGCGGTTTTTGTGGGAGCAAAATGTAAATCTGCTAAAACTCCCGTAAGATGTCTATTAATTTCTTCGGGATAAGGTTGATATTTATTATAAGTCCTTAATCCAGCTTCCACATGAGCAATGGGTATTTTTTTATAAAATGCAGTAAGACTCGCAGCAAAAGTAGTAGTTGTATCTCCATGAACTAATACTATATCCGGAATATCCTCTTTCCAAATTTTATCTAATCCCTTAAGTACACCAATAGTGATTTGAGTGAGAGTTTGCGTCTCTTGCATTATGTTTAAGTCATAATCGCCTTTTAACCCAAAGAGTTCCATAACTTGGTCTAAAAGTTCTCGGTGTTGGGCGGTTAAAATTATTTGAACGTTAAAAAAATCCGTATTTCTAAGTGCATAAGCAACAGGAGCCATTTTTATAGCCTCGGGTCTTGTACCAAAAACAAGCGATACTTTCTTTTTAACCATATCTCATCTTTACTGATATTTCTTGCAATAGCCTATTACTTTGTAAACCAATTTTGCTGCAAGATAATCTGGCGGAATAAACCCTGGAATAGGAGAAAGTTCTACTAAATCTATACCTAAAATCTGCTTTTCTTTAAAGACCTCTTTCAAAAGAGTAATAATATCATACCACAAAAGTCCACCTGGTTCTGGGGTACCTACCGCTGGCATTTCAGATGGGTTAAATACATCAAAATCTAAGGTAATATAAACTTTATCTTTAAGAGATTCTAAAACCTTATTAATCCATAAAGATTTATCTCCATTAATTTGAAAATCCCAAAGAACATTAATACTATTCAGATCAATAAATTCTCTCTCCTCATATGAAAGACTTCTGATCCCAACTTGAACAAGATTTAATCTTTCTGCTGCTTCTCTTAATGCACAAGCATGGCTATATTCTGTTCCTTCATATTCTTTTTTAAGATCTGAATGAGCATCCAAATGTAATATAGAAAAATTTTGTCCAAAATAATTTATATATCCTCTAACTATACCTTTTGTTACAGTATGTTCTCCACCTAAAAATATAGGGAATTTTTTTAAATTTAATGTTTCGTAAGTAAACTCTTCTATTTTTGAGATAGTTTTATATATATCACCTATGGGAAGTCCCAGATCAGGATAGGTATATACACCTATCTTAGCAGGAATATCCTCTAACTCTTCATCATATAGCTCTAAATTATAAGAAGAAAACAAAATTGCTTGAGGTCCATCTTTTGTGCCTTTTCTATAAGTAGTTGTATTTTCTACAGGCAGCGGAACAATAATAACTTTTGCACCTTCTAAAGATGTGGAAGAAAGTCCACAAAAAGAAGGAATAGGTCTATGCTGTTCCATTTCTTCCTCTTTTAAGAAGGTTAATAGGAAAACTTCTTCCTCTTACAAGAATTTCCCAGTCGGACCGCTCAGCTGATAATTTCTCCTCAATGATCTCCTTAGCCAGATCAATATTAAAAGTTTTGCAAGAAAAAATATCTACACTGGCATAATTTAGGTCTGGCCATGTATGGATAGCTATATGACTTTCTGCTATCATTACAACTCCAGATATGCCCCAATCTAAAGGATCATCTTCAGGAACATACCTTACCACGTATGGAGGCATAATCTTTTGCATCCCAATTTTTTCTGGGAGTTCATCCAAGAGATCATAGATAAAATTTAAATCTTCTAATTTTTCTTTGGGACACCCATATAAATCTAAAACTAAATGCGGTCCTAACATCTCTCTTCCTACCTACTCCTTTTGTAATTTTTAATTTTATTCAGTGCTAAATATAACTCAAACCTACCCCCATGTCAACAATTTTGGTTAAGATTATTTTAAAAATTTGAAACTTCTTCTGCTATATCTTTACGATAATATATGCCATCAAAATAGATCTTTTGTATCTTCTTATAGACTTTATCTTTAGCATCTTTAAAAGAATCTGCAATACTTACTATATTTAGAACCCTTCCTCCTGAAGTCACAAGTTTTCCATTTTTTAAAGTCGTTCCAGCATGGAAAATAATAGAATCATCACCATTCTCAATCTTAATTTCCTTTTCCACCTCATACTTATCAGGGTATCCTTTAGATGCAAGTACAACACACACTGCTTTTTTATTATTCACTTTAAAATCCTTAAAACCTTCTGTAAAAGTTAATAAAGAAAAATCTAATAAAGGTAAAATTACTTGTGTTTCAGGATCTCCTAATCTTACGTTAAATTCAAGGACATAGGGATTTCCATCTACTAAAATAAGTCCTCCATATAGAAAACCTTCATATTTAAGCCCTCTTTTGTCAAGTTCATTTATAAGAGGAATAAATATATCTTTCTTACATTTATCAATCAGTGACTCACTGATCCAAGGTACAGGAGCGTAAGATCCCATACCACCTGTATTAGGACCAGTATTGCCTTCTCCTACTCTCTTATAATCTTGTGCAGGAGGCAAAAAATAAATACTATTATCTTTCACAGCTGCAATCAAAGAAAATTCTTTCCCACTCAAAAATTTCTCTATTACCACTTTTTCGCCAGCATCCCCTAAAATTTTCTCTTTTATCAATTTTTCTAATATATTTATTCCTTCTTCCTTATTATTGACAATAAATACACCCTTTCCTGCCGCAAGACCATCTGCTTTTATAACCAAAGGAAATTTTTCTTTTTCAACAAAGATCTTCGCATCTTCAAAAGATTCAAATACTTTAAAATCTGCAGTAGGTATCTTTGCTTCTTTCATAATTTCCTTTGCAAAAGCCTTACTTGATTCAAGCCTTGCTACTTCCTTGATTGGACCCCATATTTCCAATCCTTCTTTCTTAAACAAATTTACAATACCAAGAGCCAAAGGAACTTCAGGACCTACGATAGTCCAATCAATCTTATTCTTTTTAGCAAAATTAGTGATCTCCTCTATATCATTAACCTTTATAGGTATACACTCCGCTAATAAGCTTATTCCTGCATTTCCTGGAATAGCATATATCTTATCTATTTTTTTATCTTGAGAAAGTTTCCAGACAATAGCATGTTCTCTTCCACCACTTCCTATTACAAGTACCTTCATTATTTCCCTTCTCCCTTCTCAAAGACAACTCTTCTCCCTAAGATTTTAAACTCCTTAGTACAAACCTTTTCCACTGATTCTACAATTAATTTATGCTCTTCATCCAAAATTCTATCAGCTAATATCTCTGGGGTGTCATCGTCAAAAACAGGTACGGCTCTTTGTCCAATGATAGGGCCTGAATCTATACCTTCATTTACAAAGTGTACAGTACATCCTGAGATTTTCACTCCGTACTCCCATGCTTGCTTTTGGGCTTCAAGTCCTGGAAAAGATGGGAGTAGTGAGGGATGAATATTAATAATTTTCCATGGAAAAGCCTCAAGTAATGTCTTCCCCACAATTTTCATATATCCTGCTAAAACTACAAGATCTACGCTGTAATTTAGTAAAACTTCTTTAATCTTTTCCTCATATTCTTTTTTTGAAGAAAATTTTTCTCTCTCAATAACAAAAACTGGAATATGAGATTTCTTAGCTCTCTCAATAGCATATGCATTAGGATTATTACTTATTACTACAACAACCTCAGCTGGATATTTATTAATTTGAGATGCATCAATAAGAGCTTGAAGATTTGAACCCCTTCCTGAAACTAAAACTCCAAGTCTCTTTCTCTCCACTTAATTTCTACCCCTCTTTTCCCTCTTCTCAAATAACCAATAACATAGCCTTTTTCGCCTAAATTAGCCAGATCTTCTAAAATTTCTTTCTCTTTTCCTGAGACTACCATTATTAAACCAATTCCCATGTTAAAAACTTTAAAGGCTTCATTCCCAGAAATTTTACCCTTGTTTATAAAGAACTTAAAAATCCATGGAATATCCCATGATGAAACATCAATAACAGCTTTTAAATCATCAGGCAAAATACGAGGAAGATTACCTGGTATACCTCCTCCTGTTATATGAGCCAAACCATGAATATAATCTCTATATTTCTCTAAGAGAGAAAGTACAGAAACGGAATAGATTTTTGTAGGTTTAAGAAGTTCTTTTATAAGGTTATGACCATTTATATCTTTATTTAAAGAAATTCTTTTTTGCTTAATAATATATCTAATAAGAGAATACCCATTACTATGTATACCAGAGGAAGCTATTCCTATAAGAACATTCCCTTCTTTCATTCTCTCTTTCTTCGGCAGAAGGTGCTTTTCTTCAACTATTCCTAAAACAAATCCTGCAAGATCAAGCCCCTTTCCCTTATAGACTCCTGGCATTTCTGCAGTCTCCCCACCTACTAAGCTACATTCTGCCTTCTTACAAGCCGAAGCTATGCTTTTTAAGATAATCTTATAGTTTTCTACGTCAATTTTTCCAGCCGCAAAGTAGTCCAAAAATGCAAGAGGCTTTGCCCCACATGTAAGTATATCATCAACATTCATAGCTATAAGATCATCTCCTATATTCTCTAATTCTTTATACTTTAAAGCAAGCTCTAATTTTGTTCCTACCCCATCAGTACCCATTACAAAAAGAGGCTTTTCATAATTTTCTAAAGGTAGATTTAAAATACTTGCAAAACCATTCCAAAAAGGCACAACAAAAGGTAAATAAGTGGATTCTATTTCCCCCTTTAATGAAGAAAGAGCCCTTTCTATTTTTGCAATACCCACCCCACTTATACTATAAGTAACTGGTTTCTTTTTGAATTTTCTACCATCTTCTTTCCGAAACATTCGCCACAATATCCCCTTTCAGGCAGTATGCTTATTAAGCCTCCTAAACTTAAAAAAGCCACGGAATCAAATCCCAAAAGCTCTGCAATTTCTTTAGGAGAATAATGACAACTTATTAACTCCTGGGTGTTAGGAATATCAACACCATAATGGCATGGATAGATCAAAGGAGGAGAAGATAGCCGTAAATGTACCTCTTTCGCTCCCTCTTCTCTAAATCCTTCTGCAAGTCTTTTAGCAGTAGTCCCTCTCACAAGAGAGTCATCTACTAAAACAATTCTCTTACCTTTCACTAAATCTCCTATAAGAAGAAACTTCATTTTAACGGCAGACTCTCTCTCCTTCTGTTTTGGCTTAATAAAAGTCCTGCCTATATAATGACTTCTCATAAGAACCATCTCTATAGGAATTCTACTTTCTTCACTATAACCAATTGCTGCAGGAATTCCAGAATCAGGAACAGGAACAACCCAGTCTGCATTTATTGGAGCCTCTCTTGCAAGAATTTTCCCCATAGATTTTCTGTAAGAATATACACTTTTACCTTCATATTTACTATCAGGTCTTGAAAAATAAATAAACTCAAAGAGACAAAATCTTGACGCTTTTTCTTCAAAAGGATTGTAGAATAAAGTCTCACCTTTAGTATTTACATAAACCCATTCCCCTTCGTGAAGTTCCCTTATCTCTACCACAGGAAAATCTCCAAGAGCACAAGTCTCTGAGGTAAAAATAACTGTCCCATCACTTAGTCTTGCCATAAAAAGAGGACGAAATCCATAAGGATCTTTTATAGCATATATACCCTCATGACTTGCGATAATTAATGAATAGCTTCCTTCTATCTTACTTAATGCATCTTCTAATCTTTCTCTCAAGTTGCCTTTCTGCGAATGAGCAATTAAATGAAGTATTACTTCTGTATCCGAAGTACTTTGAAAGATAGAACCCTCTTTCTCAAGCATCTTTCTCAAAGAACTTGCATTAGCAATATGCCCATTATGAGCAAGGGTAATATAACCATATCTCGGAAGATTTACTACAAAAGGTTGAATATCGTAAAATGAATTTTTCCCAGAAGTTGAATATCTCACATGCCCTATTGCTATTTTACCCTTTAATTTTTTCAAATCCTCCTCAGTAAAAACATTAGAGACAAGCCCAGAATTTTTATGAGAAACAGGCTCAAAACCTACAAAAGATACAATACCTGCACTTTCTTGTCCCCTATGTTGAAGATGTAAAAGATTCTGATACGCTATAAAACTTGCAACATTTCCTCCATTATTGGAAACTACACCTACTATTCCACACTCTTCTTTTAACTTCATAATTTCACCTTCCTCCAAGAAGGTCTTCTAAAGAAGACTCAAAATAAGGTTTTATTATAAACTTATCCTCTAAAACCCTTCCTAATTTTTGTAATTTAATTTCATACTCATTTGCAAACTTAATAAAAGCTTCTTCCTCACTTTTATCTATTTCTAAGATAATAAGTCCTGACCCTTCTCCAAAAAGAATTTTCTCAGAAGCACTATCCTCTGGTAAAAAGACCTCAAGACCTTTTTTACCCCAAAAAGCCATCTCAAATAAAGTGCAGAAAATTCCACCTTCACTTACATCATGAGCAGAAACTATCAATTTTTTCTTTCTTATCTCTTCCATAAATAACTTTATTTTTCTCTCCCAAACCAAATCCACATAAGAAAGATTACCTCTCACAATCCCATACATATCTTTTATAAATTTAGACCCATCTAAAGTAAGCCATGAAAAATCTCCTATTAAATAAATAGGATTCCCTTCATTTTTCAGACCTGGAACTATTAAATAATCTAAATCTTCTAATACTCCTACCATTCCTATTACAGGTGTAGGAAAAACCTTATTATCTCCCTGTCCATTGTAAAAGCTCACATTACCACTTATGATAGGGATTTCAAGAATTCTTGATGCAATATTTATACCCTTAACCACCTCTTTAAATTGATAGAAAACATCAGCCTCATCTGGATCTCCAAAATTTAGTCCATCGGTAATCGCCAGTGGTTTCCCACCTACACAGAGGATATTTCTACAAGACTCAGCTACTGCACACATGCCACCATGCTTAGGATTCAGAAAAGAATACCTTCCATTACCATCATTAGTAATTGCAATTCCTTTATTAGTACCTTTTATCCTAAGTACTGCAGCATCACCAAATCCTGGAGGCAAAATTGTGTTTGTTTGAACAGAGTAATCATATTGCCTGTATATCGTCTCTTTTAATTTCATCTCTTCTTTTACATTATTAATAAACTTAGAAATATCTTCTTTTTTAACACTTATTATCTGTTCTGATGAAGCAAAACTGTAAGGAGTGCTAAGAGGATCAAAAGTAAGAGCCCCATCTACCAATAATTCTGTAGGAAGATCCACAACCTTTTCTCCGTTATGATAAATAATAAATTTCTCTTCTTCAATTACCTCACCAATAACTTCTGATTCCAAATCCCATTTTTTAAAGATAGCTTTTATCTCTTCAATTTTTTCTGGCTTTACAATAAAAAGCATTCTTTCCTGAGATTCTGAAAGAAGTATCTCTTGAGGAGTCATTTCCTCTTCTCTTTGAGGCACTTTTTCTAAATAAACTTTGACTCCACTTCCTCCTCTTCTTGCAGATTCTGATAATGCACTAACAAGTCCTGCAGCGCCAAGATCTTGAATACCCACTATTCCATCGTAAGATGCTGCCTCCACACATGCTTCAATTAAAAGCTTACCTAAGAAAGGATCCCCTACTTGAACCGACGGTCTTTTTCTATGATATTCATCATCTAACTTTTCAGAGGCAAAACTTGCTCCTTGAAGTCCATCTCTTCCTGTTCTTGCTCCTACTAATAGAAGTAGATTTCCCTTACCTTCTGCTCTCCCTTTATAAACCTTTCTATCAGGAGGAATAATTCCCACACACATAACATTTATTAGAGGGTTTGCTGAATAACAATCTTCAAAAGCAATCTCTCCACCTACCACAGGTACGCCTATACAATTCCCATAAAAACTTATTCCTCCCACAACTCCATTAAATAAATATTTATTTCTTTCCTTATCTAACGGGCCAAAACGCAAAGAGTCTAATAAAGCTATAGGTCTTGCACCAAGGGCTAAGATATCTCTTACTATTCCACCTATACCTGTAGCTGCTCCTTGAAAAGGTTCTACAGCAGATGGATGATTATGGCTTTCTATTTTAAATACTATTTTATATCCATCTCCTATACTTACTATGCCTGCATTTTCTCCTGGCCCCTGTTCTACCCAATCTGCCTTAGTTAAAAAGTCTTTCAAATATTTCTTTGAATGTTTATAACTACAATGCTCAGACCATATTACCGATATCACAGACCACTCCACATCATTCGGCTCTCTATTCAAAAGCTCTCTTGCATGCCTAATTTCTTCTTCTTTAAGACTAAAAATCCCCATATTTTTTACACCACCTTGTTTAGTCTAAGAAGGATAAAAAAATCTTTAATCCAGAAGTACTTCCAAGAATTTCCTCAACTGCTCTTTCTGGATGAGGCATCATTCCCATTACATTTCTTTTTTTATTTATAATTCCTGCAATACTTTCCACTGAACCATTAGGATTTTCAAAGGCATATCTCAATACAATTTGATTGTTTTCTTTTAACTCTTCTATTCCTTCAGAGCTTATGTAATATCTACCCTCTTTATGAGCTATAGGCATTCTTAATATTTCCCCTACCTGATAATTTCTTAAAAAGAAATTATCATTATCTTCAACCTTTAGCTCAATCTCTTTACATATAAAAGTATTAGTTATATTAGGAAGCATTGCTCCAGGAAGAAGATCTACTTCTAAAAGAATTTGAAATCCATTACATATACCTAGCACATATCCTCCTTTATTAGCAAAATCAACAACCTCGTTCATAATAGGAGAAAATTTTGCAATAGCTCCAGCCCTAAGATAATCACCATAAGAAAAACCACCTGGAAGTATTATTAAATCTACATCGTTTAAGTTATGTTCTTTATGCCAAAGATATATGGGATCTAACTTTGCAACTTTTAATGCCCAAAAGGTATCCATATCACAATTTGTTCCTGGAAAAACTACTATACCAACTTTTTTCATTCTTCCACCCTTATCTTAAAATCTTCAGTTACAGGATTGGCAAGAAAAATTTCACTCATCCTTCTCACTTTTTCTTCCACATCTTCCTTTGTATCCCCATATAAAACTATTTTTAAAACTTTACCGAATCTAACATCCTCTACTTCTTTAAAATCTAAATTATAAAGAGCATTCTTTATAGTATTTCCCTGAGGATCAAAAATTCCATCTTTCAGAAATATCTCCAGAATTACATTCCATCTCTTCACCTTTCATCCTCCTTATCCCTCAGAATTAACTAAACCTGATCTCTCAAATATTTTGTCGATATTCCTTAAGAAATTATGTGGAGAAAAGCAACTCTCAATTTCTTCTATACTCAGTTTTTCATTTATTCTATTATCTTCTATTACTACATCTTTAAAATCTTTCTTATCATTCATTGCTCTAAATGCATCTTCCTGTACCCATGAATAAGCTACATCTCTCAAAACACCCTTTTCGGTAAGAGCTAAAAGTATGCTCTGAGAATAGTAAATTCTATAATTAGCCATCATATTCCTCTCAATATTATCCTTATTCACTCTTAAATTCCTAATAATACCAGTTATTAAGTTTAAGATATAATCTGTTAAAGTAGTGGCATCTGGGAAGATAACTCTTTCAACAGAAGAATGGCTAATATCTCTCTCATGCCAAAGAGGAATATTCTCTAAAGCAGCATTTATATAACTTCTTATAACTCTTGAAAGTCCACAAACTCTTTCAGAGAGTACAGGATTTCTTTTATGAGGCATAGCAGAGGATCCTTTTTGTTTTTCCTTAAACAGCTCTTCTAACTCATTCACTTCTGTTCTCTGTAAATGCCTAATTTCTAAAGCTATTCTTTCACAAGTTGTTGCAATCATAGAAAGAACATATATAACCTCTGCATGTCTATCCCTTGGAATAACCTGTGTTGCGACAGGTTCAGGTTTGAGAGATAATATCTTACATGCCTCCTCCTCCACATTTGGAGAAAGATGAGCAAGAGTACCTACAACTCCTGAGAATTTTCCATATCTTATATCTTCTTTTGCTCTTCTTAATCTCTCTAAATCTCTATTTAGTTCAGACCACCATCCTAAAAATTTAAACCCTAAAGTAATTGGTTCAGCATGCATTCCATGAGTCCTACCCATGATAGGAAGATCTTTATACTGAAGAGCCTTTTTCCCAATCTCTTTAATAAGTATTTCTAAATCATCTTCAATATATTCTAAGGCTGCTAAAATTTGAAGAGAAAAAGCAGTATCCATAACATCTGAAGAGGTAAGCCCCTGATGAATATATTCCGATCCTTCACCTACATACTGAGCCACATTAGAAAGAAAAGCAATCATCTCATGATTAGTTTCAGATTCAAGTTTTTTTATTTCTTCTACTGTAAAATTCACTCTACTTTTAATCTGTTCAAGTATCTCTTGTGGTATTTCTCCAAATTTTACTCTTGCCTCTAATACTGCTTCTTCAACTTTCCACCATAGAAAGTATCTATTTTTATCAGACCATATTTCTCTTAGCTCTTTTCTACTATATCTTTCTAACATATCTCTCTCCTCTCAAAAGCAATAAAGCCCAAGCCTATAGGTTCTCTAATACGAGGGAACCCATCCGCCTGGGCTTTTATCCCTTCGGTGTAGCAAGATCTTCAAATCTTGCTCGCTCCGCTTGGATCTTTAGACCCTAAGGAGCACTTCCGCTCGTAGTCAGGCAATTTACGGTTGCCTGGTAGAAACTCCTAAGCCATATCCTCAGGATTATACGAAACTCAATTAAATTATATATTATAATCTTTTGAAGTTCAATATTCCACGATAAATAGCTGCATCTCCAAGTTCTTCTTCTATTCTCAAAAGCTGATTATATTTTGCAATACGATCAGTCCTGCTTAAAGAACCTGTTTTTATCTGGCCACTATTTACAGCTACTGCAAGGTCAGCAATAAAAGTATCTTCTGTCTCACCAGATCTGTGAGATATAACAGATCTATACCCAGATTGATAAGCAATTCTTATAGTATCTAAGGTCTCACTTAAAGAACCGATCTGATTTACCTTTACTAAAATAGCATTAGCAACTTTCTTTTCTATTCCTTCCACTAAAATTTTGGGATTAGTAACAAAAATATCATCTCCTACAAGCTGTATTCTCTTCCCTAATCTTTCTGTGAGTTTTTGCCATCCCTCCCAATCCTTTTCAGAAAGTCCATCTTCTATAGAGACGATAGGATATTTTTCACATAGATATTCCAGAAAAGAAATCATTTCCTCTGAACTTAAGTTTTTCCCTTCTGCCTTAAGAATATATTTACCATCTTCATAAAACTCGCTTGCTGCAAGGTCTAAAGCTAAAGAAACATCCTTACCAGGAACAAATCCAGCTTTTTGAATTGCTTCTACTAAAATGCTTAATGGTTCTTCATTCTTCTCAAGGTATGGAGCAAATCCTCCCTCATCTCCCACATTAGTATTCAATCCCTTACTCTTTAATATACTCTTTAAGGTGTGAAATACTTCTACAGCCCATCTCAGAGATTCTTTAAAGGTAGAAGCTAAAGGAACAATCATGTATTCCTGAAAATCCAACGGATTATCAGCATGTTTTCCACCATTTATTACATTCATTAAGGGAACTGGTAATTCTTTTGCTTGAGCACCACCAAGATATGCATAAAGAGGGAGACCCACAGACTCTGCTGCTGCTCTTGCAGTAGCAAGAGAAACCGCTAAAATAGCATTTGCTCCTAATCTTGATTTATTCTCCGTCCCATCAAGATCTATCATAGTTTTATCAACAGTATACTGATCCAAAGCTTCAAGTCCTATAAGTTCCTGTACTATAATCTCATTTATATTTTTAACAGCCTGGAGAACTCCTTTACCTTTGTATCTCTTTGGATCGTTATCTCTTAACTCTAAAGCCTCTCTACTTCCTGTAGAAGCTCCTGAGGGGACTATGGCTCTTCCTATAGACCCATCTTCCAAATATACCTCTGCTTCCACAGTAGGATTTCCTCGGGAATCTAACACTTCTCTCCCATGAACATCAAGAATAGCTGGCATTCTACTACACCTCCTGAAGAGATTTTAATATTCTTTGATAAACTAACTAAGGGTATTATAGCATTGTGTTTTATAAAAAATCTTTAAAATTTCTTTTAAAAAACTCTTTCTTAATATAGAATAATTTAGAAGACATTTGGTTTTAAAAGGAGGTAAGAGAAATGGAATATATGGTACCAAGTTGGGAGGAAATATATGAACTATGCTTAGACATTGCTGATAATATTAAAAGGGTTAGATTTGAGCCAGAAATAATTGTGGGAATTGCAAGAGGTGGATGGATTCCTGCAAGAATACTCTCAGATTTATTAGGAAATTCTTATACCGCAAATTTAAAAATTGATTTCTACAAAGGTGTAGGTGAAACAAAAGAAAAACCTGTAATTACTCAGACCGTTTCAACTATAGTAGAAGGAAAGAAAATTCTTATCTCTGATGATGTAGCAGATAGTGGTAAAAGTCTAAAAGTTGCCCAAGAACACTTAGAACAATGTGGGGCGGCTCAAGTAAAAATTGCTACTATATTCTATAAACCCTGGTCTATTGTAAAACCTGACTTTTATATAAAAGAAACAGAAGCATGGATTGTTTTTCCATGGGAAAGGAAAGAATTTGTTTCTAAAATGGTAGAAAGTCTAAAAGCAAAAGGACTTTCCAAGGAGGAAATTTTTTCAGAAATATCTAAAAGTGGTATTTCTGAAAAACTACTGAAAAGATTCCTTATGGATATCATGGGGGAAACTTTATGAAAAGCGCTCTATCAGCAGGTGGTGTGGTAATAAATAAGCTAAACAACAAAATATGCATACTTAAAAGAAAAAATGAAAATTGGGTTTTACCTAAGGGGCATGTAGAAGATGGCGAAAATCCTGAAGACACAGCCATAAGAGAGGTAAAAGAAGAGACAGGCTTAGATGCAAAAATAATAGATTATGTGGGTAAGACTCATTACCATGCACCATCCACAGAATTTCACTCAGAAGAAGAGAAAAGTGTGTTCTGGTATTTAATGGAAACCACAGACACAAATATAAAATTTGAAAGGGAAGTATTTTCTGATGGTAGGTTCCTTGATCTACAAAATGCATTAAACCTTCTCACTTTTTCTCAAGAAAAAGAAATTTTAGAAAGAGCATATGAGTTATATCTCTTGTACAACCATAAGAAAAAACTTTCTATATTAATGTTAAGTTGGGAATATCCTCCAAGAATTATAGGGGGACTAAGCAGACATGTCTATGATTTAAGTAAGGCTTTAGCAAAATTAGGCACAGATGTGTCTATAATAACCTGTGGAACCGAAGGGGTACCTTCTGAAGAACATTTTGAAAATTTACATATATACAGAGTCTCTGAAAAGATAATTGATACTCCAAATTTTATTTCTTGGACTTATTTTTTAAATCTTTCTATGATCACAAAAGCTATTAACTTATATAATGAAAAAAATTTTGATATTATCCATACTCACGACTGGTTAACCGCTTTTGCTGGTTATACTTTAAAACACTCTCTTAAAAAACCTTTAATAACTACAATTCATGCCACAGAATTTGGAAGAAATCAAGGAATCTATACTGAAGAGCAAAGATTTATACACAATACTGAATGGTGGCTTACTTTTGAAGCATGGAAAGTTATTGTTTGTAGCTTTTATATGAAAGAAGAGGTTAAAAATCTTTTTAATCTTCCAGAAGATAAAGTAAAAATTATTTACAATGGTATTGACCCTGAAAATTTAAAAACCTCATTAAATCCTGAAGAACTCAGAGATAGATATGCATTACCTAACGAGAAGATATTACTTTTTATAGGAAGGATGCATCCTCAAAAAGGAGCAGAGTATCTTTTAAAATCTGCACCTATTGTTATAGATAGGTATCATGATGTAAAATTTATATTTGTAGGGACAGGTCCCCAACTTAATTATCTTATGGAAGAAGCTTACAGATTAGGAATTTCAAATAAGGTTATATTCACAGGTTTCATTGATGATAATCTTAGAAATGCCTTTTTACATATCACAGATATTTGTGTTTTTCCTAGTATATATGAACCATTTGGAATTGTAGCTTTAGAAGCTATGGCTCTTGGAAAACCTGTGATTGCTAGTAACTTAGGAGGATTCTCGGAAATTATAGAGGATGGAAAAGATGGCTTTCTTTTCCATCCTAAGGATGAAAGAGCTCTTGCAGAAAAAATTATTGCTCTTCTTACTAATGATGAATTAAGAGCATCTATTGGGGAAAATGCCGCTAAAAAAGTCAGGGGAAAATTTTTATGGGATACTATTGCAAAAGAAACATTAAATACCTATTTTGAAGTATTTAAAGAATATCTTAAAACTGACTGGTAAAGGGGGATTATAAATGAGAGTAGTCATAATGGCAGGTGGGGAAGGTACAAGACTAAGACCTATTACTATCACAAGGCCAAAACCTATGGCATATATAGTAGGTAAACCTATAATGGAACACATTATATTTCTCCTTTATGAGCAGGGATTTAGAGAGTTTACTGCAACTTTATATTATCTCCCAGAGATTATTCAGGGATATTTTGATGACGGTTCTAACTGGAATATACAATTAGACTATTCCATAGAAGAATTTCCTCTTGGAACAGCAGGAAGTGTAAAGTTTGCCCTAAAAAATAAGCCCAAGGATAGGATCGTAGTTATAAGTGGAGATGCTCTTACAGACTTTAATCTTCAGGAAGCTATAAAATACCATGAAGAGAAGAAAGCATTAGTAACTATTGTACTAACCACTGTAGAAAATCCATTAGAATATGGCGTAGTTATAACTAATAAAGAAGGGAAAATAACAAAATTTTTAGAAAAACCAAGCTGGGGAGAAATATTCAGTGATAGTGTTAATACAGGAATATATATTTTAGAGCCCGAGGTTTTAGATTATATTCCTGATAACACACCTTTTGATTTTAGTAAAGATTTGTTTTCTCTTCTTCTTGAAAAAAAAGCTCCTCTTTATGGATACCTTGCAGAAGGATATTGGTGCGATATTGGTAATTTAGAACAATTTCTACAAGCTAACTTTGATGTTATCCAAGGGAAAGTAAAAATAAAGATTCCAGGTAGAGAAATCTTTCCAGGAGTTTTTGCTAAAGAAGATGTGGAAATATCTCCCTCTGTTTTAATAAGACCTCCTGTATATATAGGTCAATTTTCAAAAATAGAAAACAATGCAAATATTTTAGGACCTACAGTAATTGGAGATTCTGTATATATAGATAGTGAGGCAAAAATCCAAAGAAGCTTAATATTTAGTAATACATATATAGGTAAGAAGACCGCTATATATTCATCTATTATCGGAAGTCACTGTAATATAAAGAATTTCACAAAGATAGAAGATGGAACTACTATCGGAGATGGTACCACTATTGGCGAAAGAGCTTTTATTAATAGCGGGGTAAAAATATGGCCTAATAAGATAATAGAAACTGGGACAATTGTAAACACAAGTATTATCTGGGGAAGCCACTTCAAGAGAACTCTCTTTGGACAAAGGGGAATCTCTGGAAAGATAAATATTGATATAACTCCTGAACTTGCTACTAAAATAGGCGCTGCTTTTGGAACAATTTTACCTAAATCTTCTTATGTAGTAATGAGCAGAGATTCAAGACCAGCATGTAGAATGATAAAGAGAGCTATTCTTACAGGAATTCTCTCTACAGGAGTAAATGTTTTTGATATACGTACCCTACCTATTCCAGTAGCACGATATTCTATAGAGAATATTAATGCTAATGCAGGAATCCATATTAGAATCTCACCTTCTGACAATGAAAAAATTTTAATTGAGCTCTTTGATAATAAGGGTGTAAATATAGATAAAAATATCGAAAGGAAGCTTGAAAATATATTTTCCAGAGAAGATTTTAGAAGAACTTACACCGAAGAAGTTGGAGAGATAAAATTTCCCCCTCATATAATTGAATATTATACGTTAGGTCTACTGAAAAATATTGATATCAGAAGCATTTCAGAGCGTAGATACAAAATTGTAATTGACTATCAGGGCAATAGTTCATCTCTTTTCCTTCCTAGCATTATCTCTAAGCTTAAAATAGAAAGCGTATCGTTAAACCTCTATGGAGAAGAATTTACTAAGCTAAGTACCACCCCAGAAGAAGTGGTAAGAATTGTTGAAGCAATAGGTTCTGATTTTGGAATAATTATAAATGATGATGGAGAAAATTTTTCAATTATCACCCCTGACGGACAATATCTATCTAAGGATGATCTGATCTTTGTTATAACATTTCTCACCCTAAAAGCCTATCCTCAAAGTCAGATAGTAGTTCCTGTTACCATTTCAAATTCTATAGAAAAAATAGCAAATATTTTAGGCGGAAGAATTATAAGAAGTAAAACTTCTCCTTCTGAACTTACAAGGACCACTTTAAGAACTGGCGCAAAATTTGGAGCCAGTGAAGATGGATTTATCTATCCCGAATTCCAAGCATCCTTTGATGGAATATATGCCCTAATTAAGTTCTTAGAGCTTTACTCTAAAGTTAACCTTAGCCTTTCAGATATCATATCTCAAATTTCTAAGCTATATAAGATAAAAACTACCGTAGATTGTTCTTGGGAAAATAAAGGTAAAATAATGAGAAGACTTATTGAAGAAAATACAGATAATAATGTAGACTACACCGATGGCATAAAAATAAATTATGCTAATTCTTGGATACTTGTCATCCCGCATCCCGAAGATCCAGCTTTTCTTTTATATGTAGAAGCGCCATCTTTAAGAGAAGCTCAAAGCTTATTAGAAGAATTCAGTGAGAAAATTAAAAGTCTTAATTTTTCTTTAAAATAATTTTAACTTGACATTAAAGTTATAGTACCTAAGATAATTGAAGGAGAAAATTTTTTAAAGATGGGAGGTTGAAATATGCAAAACCTTCTTTGGATTGTACCTATCTCAGGAGCTATTGGTCTTATTTTTACCTACTTTATAGCTCGAAGCATTCTTAAAGAAGAGGAAGGTCCAGAAGAGATCAAAAAAATCGTAAAAGCCATTCGAGAGGGAGCAGATGCCTTCCTAAGCCGAGAGATTAGAACTGTAGCAATCTTTGTAGTTATTTTTGCTATCTTCATGAGTATAGTACTTCAGCCTTTACTTGGACTTGCATTTCTTATCGGTGCTACTTTTTCCATGCTATCTGGATATATTGGAATGAAGGTTGCTACTCGTGCCAATGGAAGAACTACATGGGCAGCTGCAAAGCATGGTCCTGGAAAAGCTCTTGAGCTAGCTTTTTCTGGTGGTTCGGTAATGGGAATGATGGAAGCAAGCTTAGGTATCTTTGGCTCAAGTTTAATTTATTTACTCCTTAGTGGATTAATGCCAGATCCCAGATTAAAACTTGAGGTTATTAGCGGTTATGCCCTTGGAGCAAGTTTTATTGCACTCTTTGCTCGTGTAGGCGGAGGAATATATACAAAAGCTGCAGATGTAGGAGCAGATTTAGTGGGAAAAGTTGAAGCAGGCATCCCAGAAGATGATCCAAGAAATCCAGCAGTAATAGCCGATAATGTGGGAGACAATGTAGGAGATATTGCTGGAATGGGTGCAGACCTCTATGAATCATATGTGGGAGCCATCCATGCTGCAGCAGTACTTGGCTTTGCATACGCAGATATGAAAGGACTCCTTTTTCCATTCTTATTAGCAACTATAGGTTTATTTGCATCAATCATAGGTATAGTCTTTGTAAAAACAATAGCTTCTAGGAAAAATGCTGATCCAGCAAATGCATTAAGAAACGGAACATTTTTAACATCTATACTCACTGCAATAGGCTCCTTTTTCCTTTCTAAAAACTTAGTAGGGAACTTAGGTCCTTTCTGGGCATCTATTATAGGTATATTAGATGGAATTGCGATAGGTCTAATAAGTGAATACTATACATCCAATAAACCTATTGAAAAAATCGCCTATGCTAGTACCACAGGTCCTGCTACCAATATAATCACAGGACTTTCTGTAGGAATGGAAAGTACATTCCTCAGTATAGTAGCACTTGCTATTGGTACTTACTTAAGCTATTTAGCTAATGGCATGTGGGGAGTAGCAGTTGCAGGTGTAGGAATGCTTGCCACCCTTGGAATTACATTATCTGTAGATGCTTATGGTCCTATAGCAGATAATGCCAGTGGTATAGCAGAGATGTCTCATCAAGGAGAAGAAGTAAGAGAAATTACCAGTTCCTTAGATGCTTATGGAAATACTACAGCAGCAATGGGTAAAGGATTTGCTATAGGTTCTGCCATCTTAACAGCTCTCTCTCTATTCGCAGCTTTTAAAGAATGGGCAGGAATTCAATACGTAGATGTATCTAATGCAAGTGTACTTGCAGGGGCACTAATTGGAGGAATGTTACCATTCTTATTCTCATCACTTGCTATGAAAGCTGTAGGAGAAGCAGCAGGTCATATGGTTGAAGAGGTAAGAAGACAATTTAGAGAAATAAAAGGACTTCTTGAAGGGAAAGCAGAACCAGATTATAAGAAATGTGTAGATATTAGTACCCGTGGTGCATTAAAAGCTATGGTCCTCCCAAGTATAATTATGATCCTTTCACCTTTTGTAATAGCTTTTCTATTAGGAAAACAGGCTCTTGGAGGAATGCTCACTGGAGCAATTATTTCAGGAGGTCTTTTAGCAATATTTATGGCAAACTCAGGTGGAGCATGGGATAATGCCAAGAAATTGATTGAAGGTGGAAAATATGGTGGAAAAGGATCTGATGCTCATAAAGCAGCAGTAGTAGGAGATACTGTAGGAGATCCATTTAAAGATACAGCAGGTCCATCTATTAATATTCTGATAAAGCTTATGTCTGTAATCTCATTAGTATTCTTACCTATCTTTCTACATTAATTTGGAGGAATTTCAAAGGGTGGGGAAGAAATCTTTCCCACCCTTTTTTATTTTCTAAATTCTATAATTCTTGACACAAACTTTTTATATAATATACTTAACCTAACTTATATAATTTGAAAGGAGGGATAGCTTGTTCAAGAAACTTCCACCACTAATAAACTTCCCACAAATGGAAGAAGAAATACTGAAATTTTGGAAAGACAATGATATCTTCAAAAAATCCTTGGAGATTAGAAAGGGTTCTCCAAGGTTTAATTTCTATGAAGGTCCACCAACTGCTAATGGTAAACCCCATGCGGGACATGTTTTACCAAGAATTTATAAAGATATTTTCCCAAGATATAAAACTATGTGTGGATACTATGTTCCAAGAAAAGCAGGGTGGGATACCCATGGACTTCCTGTAGAACTTGAAGTTGAGAAAGAACTTGGAATAAACAGTAAACAAGAAATTGAAAAATATGGGGTTGAAGAGTTTAATAAAAAGTGTAGAGAAAGTGTATTCAGATACGAAAAGGAATGGAGAGTATTTACGGAAAGAATTGGTTTCTGGATTGATATGGACAATCCATATATCACCCTTAGTAATGATTATATTGAATCAGTATGGTGGCTACTTAAAAATATCTGGGAAAAGGGACTTTTATATAAAGGGTATAAAATTGTACCCTGGTGTCCCAGATGTGAAACTGCTCTTTCTGATCATGAGGTATCTCAAGGATATAAAGAGACACAAGATCCTTCTGTATTTGTAAAATTCAAGTTAAAAGATAGCAAAGATACTTATTTCCTTGCTTGGACTACAACTCCTTGGACTCTAATCTCAAATATAGCTCTTGCAGTACATCCTGAAGAGGATTATGTAAAAGTTAAATATAATGATGAACATTATATTTTGGCAGAAAAAAGACTGAGTTATGTCTTACCAGAAGGAAACTACTCCATAGAAGGAAAATACAAGGGAAGAGATTTAGAAAAAACGCCCTATATTCCCCTATTCACATTCCTGCCTCTCAATAAACCTTCTCATTATGTAGTAGTTGGTGATTTTGTAACATTAGATGAGGGAACTGGGATTGTACATATTGCTCCTGCTTTTGGAGATGAGGATTTCCAAATAGGCAGAAAATATGATCTTCCATTCCTACAACCTATAGATCAAAATGGAAAATTTACAAAAGAGATAACTCCATGGACAGGAATGTTTATTAAAGATGCAGACCCATTAATTATAGAGGATCTCAAAAATAAAGGTTTACTATTCAGGGAGGAAAAATATCTCCATACTTATCCTTTCTGCTGGAGATGCGATACTCCTCTTTTATACTATGCCAGATCCTCCTGGTATATTAAAACTACAGAAGTAAAAGAAGCTCTTATAAATAACAACCAAAAAATAAATTGGTACCCTGAGTATATAAAAGATGGAAGATTTGGAAACTGGCTTGCCAATAATATTGATTGGTCGTTAAGTAGAGAAAGATATTGGGGAACACCACTCCCCATTTGGATATGTGACTCTTGCGGATATGAAGAATGTATAGGGAGTTATAAAGAATTACGAATAACAGATACTAATAATTTCAATCCTCATAAACCTTATATTGATGAAATAACCCTTAAATGTCCTAAATGTGGTGGTATAATGCATAGGGTTCCTGAAGTTATAGATTGTTGGTTTGATTCAGGAGCTATGCCTGCTGCTCAATGGCATTATCCTTTTGAAAACCAAGAGGAATTCAAGAAATCTTTTCCAGCAGATTTTATTTGTGAAGCTATAGATCAAACAAGAGGATGGTTCTATAGCTTACTTGCCATTTCAACTCTTGTATTCAATGAACCTGCCTATAAGAATGTCTTAGTTACAGAACTGGTATTAGATGAAAAAGGCGAAAAGATGAGTAAGCATAAAGGCAATGTAGTAGACCCATGGTCAATACTTACTAAATATGGTGCAGACGCTCTTAGATGGTATATTTTCACAGTAAGCCCACCATGGACACCTTTAAGATTTTCAGCCGAAGCTGTAAATGACGTTCTTAAAAAATTCTTACTTACTTTCTGGAATACCTTATCTTTCTTCTCCATCTATGCAGAAATTGATGGATTCTCGCCTAAGGAACATCTTATACCTCTTACAGAGCTTACAGACCTATCAGATAGATGGATCATCTCTAAATTAAACTCCCTTATCATTAAGGTAAAAGAGGACATGGATAAGTTTAATGCCACACCTGCAGCAAGATCTATCCAAAATTTTGTTATAGAAGATTTAAGTAATTGGTATGTAAGACTAAATAGAGAAAGATTTTGGAAATCAGAAAAAGATGAGGATAAATGGGCTGCTTATACCGTACTTTTCACAGTAATAAAAGAACTCTCAAAACTCTCAGCACCCTTTATACCTTTCACTTCTGAGAAGATATATCAGGAGATTATAAGAGTCGCTGAAGAAGATGTACCAGAAAGTGTACATCTCAATGACTATCCCAATGAAAACAAAGAACTCATAAAGCCTGAGCTTGAGGAAGACATGGACACAGTAAGAGAGATAGTCGCCATTGGTAGAATGCTGAGAAATCAAGCAAATATTAAGATAAAACAACCATTATCTACTCTTTGGATAAAGTTAAATCTTAGAGTTCAAGAAAACATAGAAAAGCTTGTAAAATATATAAAACAAGAATTAAATATAGAAAATGTCGTAATAGGAAAGATAGAAGAAGGAGACGGAATATTAGTATATAAGGATGAAAATGTAGAGGTAGCACTGGATACTAAACTTACTGAAGAACTCTTAAATAAAGGGATGCTAAGAGAATTAGAGCATAAGATTCAAATGTTAAGAAAAGAAGCTAAATTAGATTATGCCGATAGAATAAAACTATATTATCAAGGTTCTGAAAGGATTAAAAAAATCATAGAGAAGAATAAAGAAGAGCTTTCCAGGGAAATATTAGCAGTAAGTATTGAAGAGGTAGATATTCCTAATAATACATTTAAAAAGAAACTAAAGGTATATGAGGAAGAAGTAACTATCGGATTTGAGAGGACGTAAATAGGAGGTAATAAGATTATATGCCTAAAAAAGAGTTAAAGAACATTTATATTCTTGTTTTTGTCCTTTTATTTATCATTTCTTTCTCTTTCGCCTTTCCTATCACTGTAAAGGACGATATGGGGAGGAGTATCACAATAAATACTCCTCCCACGAGGATCATTTCTCTTGCTCCTTCTGCTACTGAAATTCTCTTTGCTATAAACGCACAAGAAAAAATAGTGGGAGTTACCGACTATTGCAATTTTCCAAAAGAAGCACAAAGGAAAGAAAAAGTAGGAGGATTTAGCAATCCTAATATAGAAAAAATTATCTCCCTAAATCCAGATCTAATTATACTTTATGAGAGTTTTCCTAAAGAAATCTTCAACCAATTAGAAAAATCTTTACCTCAGACAAATTTCTTAGTGTTAGATCCTAAAAATTTTGAAGATGTATTAGAAAATATACTCTTAGTTGGTAAAGTTATAGGTAAAGAAAAAGAAGCAAGAGCAGTACATAATGATATGCTAAGAAGATGGGGAAATATTCAAAAGAAAGCCCTTCAGGTTAAAAAATTGCCTAAAGTTTTATTCCTATTATGGAATGACCCATTTACTTCTGCTTCTCCTAATACTTTTTTAGGAGATCTATTAAGAAAAGTGAGAGCAAAGAATATCGTAGAAAAAAATGAACCAGAATATCCTGTACTAAGTGTAGAATATATCCTTGAAAAAAATCCTGATGTCATTCTTATTGGAGAAACTTCAGGTATATCAAAAGAATCCATATTAAATCATCCAATGCTTAAACAAACAAATGCAGTAAAAAATAAGATGGTTTATACTATAAATGATGATTTAGTCTTTAGACCCGGGCCACGTTTGATAGAAGGCATGGAAAGGTTATTTGAGCTTTTATATCCTGAAATTCCTTTATGAATAAGAAAATAGTCTTACTTTTACTATGTCTTGTTTGTTTATTTATCTGCTCCATAAACGTTGGAAGCTTTAGAGTTTCCTTATTAGATATTCCTCATCTTTTACAAGATAAAACAGATAATCGGGGGATCATAGTATGGGATATAAGGATCCCTCGCACCCTTTTAGCTATTTTAGTTGGAGGGAATTTAGGTGTAGCAGGAGCTATATTACAAAGCCTATTTCACAATCCTTTGGCAGAGCCTCATGTAATAGGACTTTCTTCTGGAGCTTTATTAGGAGCTACTTTATATTTTCTTTTAGCTGGAAGTACATGGGATATTGATCCTATTTTTACACCATGGGTTTCTATGTTAGGAGCCTTTTTAGTCCTTGCAATACTTATATTATTCAACAAAAAGTTTTCATCTTCTACTACTATTATCCTTTTGGGGGTATCCATAAATTCCCTTTTATCATCTGTGGTAGCTCTATTATTATTTCTAAAACAGAAGACATTCCAAGGAATTTATTTTTGGCTAATGGGGGGTTTTAATGGTAAAGGATGGACTCATTTTACAATACTCTTTATATATTCTCTTATTGGTATCCCATGGGCACTGCTGTGGAGAAGAAAATTTAATTTGTTGTTTTTAAGTGAGGAAGAGATCTATAGTCTTGGTCTTCCTCTAAAAAAATATCAGCCTATCATTCTTATTCTTTTATCTTTTCTCATCGCACCTTCTGTAGCTGTATCTGGTGCCATAGGATTTATTGGGCTAATTGCACCTCATATGATGAGAGTATGGGAAACTCCAGATTATTCATGGCTTATACCATCAAGTTTTCTAAGCGGAGCCATATTACTTCTTTCTTCAGATATATTGGCAAGAATGCTTTTTTACCCAACAGAGATTCCTGTAGGAATTATTACATCTTTTTTTGGAGTACCATTCTTTATTTATCTCTTAGTAAAGAAAAAATGATTGACTTTATAAATGTTTTCGCAGGATACAATAAAAAAATAGTCTTAGAAGACTTTACATGGAAATCCCCTAATGTGGGATTTATTGGTATCATCGGTCCCAATGGAGCTGGAAAAAGCACTATTTTTAGATTAATAATAAACTATATAAAGCCAAATATAGGTAATATTCTTCTCTTTGAAAAAGACATAAAGACTTATAAGCAAGAAGAAATTGCCAAAAAAGTAGCCCTTCTTTCCCAAAAACCTATTTTAGACCTTTCTCTCTCAGTAGAAGAATATATAAGGTTAGGAAGATATCCTCACCATCCTTCATGGAGACCTCTAAGTAAGAAGGATATATACAAAATCAATGAAATAATGGTTATTACTAATACTTTAAGCTCTAAAAAGAAGAAACTATATGAACTTTCTGGAGGAGAACAACAAAGAGTGATGCTCGCAAGGGTTTTAGTTCAAGAACCTCAAATTATTCTTTTAGATGAGCCCACAAATAATTTAGATCCTTATTATCAAATAGTCTTTATGGACTTCATAAAAAATCTAAGCAAGGAACTCTTAATAATGGCAATTTTCCATGATATAAATATAGCGTCTTTCTATACAGATTATCTTTTAGCAATAAAAAATGGTAGGATTGTAGCTTATGGAGAAACCCAAAATATCCTTTCTACTTCTCTTCTAAGAGAAGTCTTCCATGTAAATTATGAAGAAACAACTATAAAAGGCAAAAAACTATTCTTTCCTATGTCTTTTACCAATCCGGAAGAGTTGTCTTAGAAATTCTTCTATCTATCATCCATATCTTTATAACAAGAGCTAATAACCCTCCTAAAATAAAGTTAGAAAAAGTAGCTAAATAATAGAAGAAAAGAATAGTTAAAAATACTTTTGTCTCATTTTTCTTTGATGCAAGAACAAAATGTTTACTCATCACAATTTCTCCTTTTATACTACCAGGATACTCCCTATAGATCCAAATATTACTAAGAAGACCTGGAATATCTAAATAAAAGAAATACAAAGAGATTGTAAATCCAGCAATTATTTCATATATCCCTTTATTAAAACCTTGATACTGCGCTATATACCAAACAAAAAGCACATAAAGGATTAATATACTATTAAGGATCCAGAACAAAACACCTCTTTTTTTAGGCTTATTTTCTTCCTTCTTTTGTTCTTCTCTTCTCCAAGGTGGAATTACTTCTTCACTTCCCTCAATTTTTATAAACTTTTTAGCATCAGTCTCGTATGTTTCAGTCTCCCTTTTCTCTAAGCTCCTCTGTAGTATGAGAATAGAAATTATAATTAAGGGAATAAACCAAGGTACATATATAAGTGTCATAGATTCAAACCTCCTTAAACTTTAATGACTTCATCTTAAGAATGGTATCAGCAGGATCATTACTACCGAATATTCCATATCCGCTTATTAGAATATTAGCCCCCATATCTACCACGAGTGGTGCTGTACTTAGGTCAATACCACCATCTACCATTATATCTAAACTTATACCCTCTCTTACAGCCATTTCTCTAAGCCTTCTTACTTTCTTTAAACAAAAACGCAAGAATTCCTGCCCACCGTATCCTGGATTTACAGTCATAAGAAGAACCATATCCACATCGCCCAAAAGGTATTCTATAGAATTTAGAGGCGTTACAGGATTTAAGGTTACGAAGGGCCTTACTCCATGATCTCTTATATATTTTATTAATCTCTGAGGATGATAAGTGGTTTCAATATGGAAACCAAGCTCATCTACCCCAGCATCTATAAATAGATCTACAAACTTTTCTGGTTCTTTCACCATTAAATGCACATTCAAAGAAAGATCAGTCCTTTTTTTAATTGCCTCTACAAAAGAGGGGCCATAACTTAAATTAGGTACAAAGTGTCCATCCATGATATCCACATGAAGTCCATCAGCAATTTTTTCAACTAATCTAATAGAATACTCCACATTCAAAACATTCACAGATAAAAGAGAGGGATAAACTTTTACCTCCATTTTCTTATTCCCCTCCATCAGAAATTAGGCTCGGTAGATTCCTCTATAGTAGATTCCTCTATGGTAGATTCTTCTACATTAGATTCTTCAACATCTGTATAAGTCCAAATAACAACATTTCCTCCATTCTCTATATAAAAGCCAGCCTCTGGTGCTTGTCTTACTACATAACCATTTTCTTGGGAAACCACTTCTACTTTCAAGCCAAGTCCCTCTAAGATATTTCTTGCTTCCCCTATATCCTTATATTTTACATCAGGCATTTTAACTAACTTAGCAGGTAAGTTTATCCATAAACCCACAATGCTTCCTTTTGGTACATCAGTATTTAATGGATTTTGATCTAAAATAGTTAAAAGCTCTTTGTTCTTATCCATAAGTATACCTTCTATTTGAGGTTTAAAATCCTTAGCAGTAAGCATCTTAGTTGCCTCTATAATGTTCTTATTTAGTACATTTGGTGGTGTCACTAACTCGTCCACTTTAAATAGTGCCTTTTGGAAAAAATATATATTAACTCCTAAAATAACTACATTGATAGCAATAAGAACATATAAAACTATCTCCTTATTACTTAGTTTTCGCACTTCTTACCCTCCTTAACTTTCTGTAAATATACAGCTCTTAGCTGTCCACACCCTGCTCTAATGTTGCTTCCATAAGATCTTCTTAAAGTAACTTTTAACCCTGCCTCTTTTAAATATCTCTCAAATCTTTCTATAGAATTCATCCTTGGTGTATCCCAAGGATACTCAGAGACTCTATTCCATGGTATTAGATTTACATGAGCAGGTTTTCCTTTCAAGAGAGTAATAAGCTCTCTTGCATGTTCAGGTTTATCGTTAAAATCCTTTATAAGTACATATTCAAAAGTTACTCTCCTACCTGTCTTCTCAGCATAAAACCATGCTGCTTCTATTAAATCTTCTATAGGATACTCTTTATTTAGAGGAATTACTTTATCTCTTAAGTCATTATTAGGTGCATGTAAGGAAATAGCAAGTCTTACCTTAAGATTTTCTTTTGCAAGATCATAAATTTTAGGGACAATCCCTATGGTAGAGATAGTAATATGTTTTGCACCTATATTTAAACCCCAGTCCTCATGTATAATCCTCAAAGCTTTTATAACTGAAGAATAATTAGCTAAAGGCTCCCCCATCCCCATAAATACTATATTACTAATTTTCTCATTTTCTTCCCTAAGCTCCTTCCCCAATAGCAAAATCTGAGAAACTATTTCCTCTGCATGAAGATTTCTTCTTAACCCTATAAGCCCAGTAGCACAAAATCCACAAGAAAAAGAACACCCTACCTGTGTAGATACACATATGGTTCTTCTATTAGAATGCTTCATCAGTATGGTTTCAATTTTTTCTCCATCCTCAAGTTCCATAAGATACTTTTTTGTATTCATATTTTTTACTTTAGAAACTATTTTAGGAAGATCAAAAGAAAAGTTATTTTTAAGCTTTTCTCTAAGAGGTATAGGTAGATTAGTCATTTGCATAGGATCAAAAATAAGCTTTTTATAGATCCAATCAAAAACCTGATCCACCCTATAGGATAGTTCTCCCCATCCTTCCATTTCTTTTTCAAACTCCTTTTTATCAAAAGAAAATATGTTCCTACTCACGGGCTAACAAGGAAATAAAAAACCCATCAGTTTTATATTTATAAGGTAAAACCTTAAAGATACCTGGATATTTTTCATCTTTGAAATGGAATTTTTGAAGCCTAAACTCCGGATGGTTCTGCAAAAATTTTAGGACAACTCCTTCATTCTCACTCCAAGTTAAAGTACAAGTACTATACAAAATTCTTCCCCCTTTTTTAACCATCTTTCCTGCTTTTTCTAATAATCTGAGCTGCAACTCTGAAAGTTCATAGATGTCTTCTTTATTTCTTCTCCACTTTATCTCAGGTTTATGTCTTATAACTCCAAAACCTGTGCAAGGGGCATCCAGAAGAACCTTGTCAAAAGCAGAATCAAAAGAATTAGGAAGATCAAGAGCATCCATATTTAAGGTTTCTATTATTGATATACCCAGTCTTTCAGAATTTTCCTCTATAAGTTTACTCCTATTCTTATTTATATCTACTGAAACAACTTTTCCTTTATTTTCCATGACTTCTGCTATATGGGTACTTTTAAGTCCCGGTGCAGCACATAAGTCAATTACTCTCTCCCCAGGTTTTGGATCTAAAATTAATGGGGGAAGCATAGAAGCCTCACTCTGTATCACAAAGAAACCACCTTTAAAAAGATCCAGCTTTTCCCATTCAACTCCATTTTTTAATATCAAAGAATTTTCCGTCAAATATCCATCCTTTGCTGAAATTCCTCTCTTCTCCAATTCGGTTTTTAATATTTCTTTATTGGTTTTCAAAGTATTTATTCTTATAGAGATCTCATAAGGTCTATTACTCCAAGAAGCAATTTTAATAGCTTCTGCCATTCCTAAATAATCTTCCCATTCTTCAAGAATAAAATTAGGCATGGCATATTTTATATCCCAAGGCATTGATACTAAGTCAAGATATTCTTTTTCCCTAATTATATTCCTTGAGACTGCATTTATAACACTCTTCTCTTTAGGAGCTTTTATCTTTGCTATTTCAACAACCTCATCCACTACTATTGGGAGAATTGTATCCTTTAAAAAATAAGTATGATAGACTACAAGTCTCAAAAGTATTTTTGCATATAAAGAAAGTCTATCCTTCTTAACAAATCTCTTCCATATATAATCTAATGTAGATTTCCACCTGGTAACTCCATAGACTAATTCGGTAATAAAATATTTCTCCTTCAAAGACAAATTATAAGAGGGAAGCTTAGTTTTCAATAGAATATTAACATAAGCCTCCCTCTTTTCCAATTCGTATAAAATCTCTGCAGCCTTAAACCTAACTTCCATTAATTTCTATTTCTCATATTTGCAAGGAGAATTAAACGGAAGAGGTTGAGAAGGGCAGTAAGAGCAGCAGCTAGATAGGTAAGAGCTGCAGCATTCAAAACCTTCTTTACACCTTCAGCCTCTTGAGTACTAACAATCCCTGTAGAAAGAAGAAGTTCTCTTGCCCTTTTACTTGCATTATACTCTACAGGTAAAGTAACAATATAGAAAAGAACTGCTACAGAAAAAGCAAGTATTCCTACATTCATTAAACCTGAGCTTCCAAAAATAAAACCCAAGAGGAAAAGAGGAAAAGCAAGTTGAGTTCCAATATTAGCTATAGGAACAAGGGAAGAACGAAGTACCAAAGCATAGTATCCAGTAGCATCTTGTACTGCATGCCCAATTTCATGAGCTGCAACACCTACTGCAGCAATTGATGGCGAAGAATGTACAGATTGTGAAAGTCTTAAAACTTTTGCTCTTGGATCATAATGATCTGTTAATGTACCTGGTATAGGCTCTATCTTTACATCATATAACCCAAGAGAACGTAAAATAATCTCCGCTGCCTCTCTACCAGTTATTCCTTTGCTATTTGGAATCTTTGAAAAGTAGTTAAATGCAGACCTTACCTTTACACTTGCATAGATAGAAAGAATCAATGCAGGAATTAATAATATATATGTAGGATCCCAGAGAAAAAACATATCACTCCACCTCCTTTCTTCAATTTACAAGTTCTCCTATATTTAGACGGTACCCATTTATAAATTCTTTAAAGGTCATCTTCCTTTTACTTTCTGGCTGTACTTCTAAAATCCACAGTATCCCATCTTTTCCTTTTATTCCTATACCTTTCTCTTTTTCCATCTTTATTATTGTACCATTAGGAATACTTTTATCCAAAGATGTAAACTCGTAGGAAGTTTTGTAAATCTTTAACTTAAAACCTCTAAATAAGGTATAAGCACCAGGCTCAGGAGAAAAAGCTCGTATTTTACACCAGATTTTTTTCACGCTATCTTCCCAATCTACTTTTTCTTCTTCCTTTGTAATCTTAGGAGCATAAGTTGCTTCTTCATCCTTCTGAGGAAAAGGGATTATTTTTCCATCTCTAATAAGAGGTAGTACTTCAAGAAGAGTCTCTGCCCCTATATTTGCAAGTTTCACAGTAAGCGTTCCTTTATCATCTTCAGGAAAAATAGGTATTCTCTTTATAGTATACACAGGACCCGTATCTAAACCAGCATCCATTTTCATTATTGAGATACCAGTTTCCTCTTCACAATTAAGAATTGCTCTTTCAATAGGAGCTGCTCCCCGATATTTAGGTAAAATAGAAGCATGCACATTTATCCCTCCCAAAGGAGGTATAAATAGTAAATCTTCAGGAATAATCTTACCATAAGAGGCTACTACTAAGGCTTCTGGATTTAGCTCTTTGACGATATCTTTTACCTCTTTACTTCTTAATTTCTCAGGCTGAAATACAGGAATTCCCTTCTCTATTGCAAACACTTTCACAGGAGGAGATAATAACTTTTTTACTCTTCCCTTAGGCTTATCAGGCTGAGTGAAAACACCTAACACTTGCACATGAGGATATATCTTTTCAAGAACTATCTTTGCAAAATCTGGAGTTCCAAAGAATACGATTCTTATCATCTTTAAACCTTCACATTTTCCTCTAATATCCTATCTATAATCAAAACTCCATCCAAATGATCCATCTCATGTTGTATAATTCTTGCAAAAAGCCCTTTTGCTTTATATTTTCTTAGTTTCCCATTAATATCTTGAGCTTCAAAAACTATCTTTTCTGCTCTTTTTACAGGAACTTCAATTCCAGGTATGCTCAAGCATCCTTCTAAATCCATGTTTTCCTCTTCTTGTTCTATAATTTTAGGATTAATAAGAACCAGTGAATTTTCCTCAAAATCAATAACTATAACCCTTAGACTTTCCCCAACTTGTGGAGCTGCCAAACCAACACCATCTGCAAACTTCATAGTTTCAAACATATCCTCTATAAGCTTCTTGATTTTTTCATCTATCTTTTCTACATTTTTAGCTTTCTTTTTTAATATTGGGTCTCCAATTTTTCTTATCTCAAGTATCATTTAGCATCACCTCATATTATTTCTTTTACATCTATATTAATAGTAATTTTTACATTAGAAAATGAAGACTTACTTTTTTCTATAATGTCTCCTATTAATTTCCCTTTTACATCCTTAGTTTTTATCACTATATGATATCTATATTTCCCCTTTATTAAAGGTGGAACAAATGGAGCGGGACCTAAAATTTCAATATTATCACCAAAATAATTCTCCATATTTTTAACCATTTGATTTCCTTCTCCCAATACCTCTTCCTCATCTATTCCCTCTAAAATTACTTGATGAAGATAACTAAACGGAGGATAAAACAACATCTTTCTAAAGGTTAATTCCTGAGATAAAAAGGTACCATATGATCCAATTTTCAAAGCTCTTAATACATAGTGGTTAGGAGAATAGGTCCTTATTATTATCTCCTCTCCTTTAAAAGCACTCTCTATCCTCTTAACTAGTCCAAAGGCTTTTTCGGGCATAGCAAAATCAGGAAAATGTAAAAAACTATCAAAATTATAAATTACTAGTAATCCTACATTATCTCCTGAAATCCAAGGTTCTATAATTCTTGTTCCTACTACTATATTACTCATATCTAAGATACTTTTATCTTGAATTTCTACTTCACTATCAAATCTCTGTATAGTATACTTACCAAAAATTTTACTCAAGTATTTACATAATTTTTCTGTTCCTATTCCTCCATATATAAAATTATATCCTTCACAATTAGGACATCTCTCTGGAAGAAAAGTATAAAATCCACAATAATGGCACTTTAGAATCTTTTCTTCTGAATGAAAAACTAAAGGACTATTACAATGTGGACACATAAATATATATCCACAATCCTGACATTGAATATATGTGGAAAATCCAAGCCTATTTAATAAAAAGAAAACTTGTTTTCCCAATCTTAGCATTTTCTCTGTCTCTTGCAAAGTAAAATTGTCCAACACTTCTTCTCTTCTTTTTCTAATATCCAAAACTATAATTTTCTTTCTCTTCAATAAAGGTTTTCTATATATAGAAAATTCTTTCTGAATACCTTTATAGAAAGAATTTACTGATGGAGCACTAGAGCCCAAAACTATAGGTATTTTCTCTAAATCTGCCCTCTTTAAAGCTACCGAAATAGAATCATATCTTGGTTCCTTCTCTCTCATATTGTAAAATTCATTTTCCTCCTGATCTACAATTATCAAACCCATATTTTTAAATGGTAAAAATAGACCTTTACTTGTACTTAAAACTACTACGGAATCTTCTGTCCCTGCAATTTTAAATACTTTATAAGCTTGTGCCTCCGTCAAAAATCCGTGATAAAAATATAAAAAAACAGGGGAATTCTCTGATAAAAAATCTCCAAATTGAAGTAAGCTCTCCACTGTAGGGAAAACTACTAATGTTCCCTTCCCTTGAGAATAGTAATGTTCTATCAGTTCAAGGTATATTTTCCACCTCTCTTCCCTTGATTCTACAAAAAGAAGAAGTGGTTTATCTATAAGTTCTAAAATTTTATCTTTTTCTAAGAAATCTGCAAGCTTCCATTCTTTTCCTTTTTTCTCAGATAAGTAAACCATCTTGCGTGGAACTTTCTCTTTCAAGTTTATCTCAAATCTTTCCTCTATAGCTTCCTTCTTTAAGAGGTTTCTTATGATACTTTCTGAAACATTACCAACTTCTTTTTTTAAATCTTTTATAGTTTTTTCCTCAAATAAAGCTAAAAATACACGATCTTCTCTCTTGGTCATATTTAGAAGAGCTACATTTTTTGCTTTTAAAAAGCGGGTAATTTCAAGTTCTATTCCTCTGGGAAAGATGTAGTTTGCAGTTTTGTACAAAGAATTTAAATAATAATCACTTATCCAATTTACAAGATCAATAAGAGATTTTCCTAACGGTGGAATCTCATCAAGAACTCTAAAAATTGATTGAAGTTTAAAATCTAAATTATCTTTTTCTAAAACATCCCAAATATAGCCAAGCTTTTTACCTCTTTTTAATGAGACTATAACAGCTTTACCTATAGCTACATTCAATTCAAATTCTTTAGGGATAGAATAAAAAAGAAAATCTTTCTCAGGAATACGAGTATCAAATAAGATTACCTTTGCAACCTTCGCCAAATTTAATCTTCAGAATCTCCTCCTTCATCATAAGTTATCTTATCTTTAATAATTTCTTCCATAGCAAGTTGAATAGGATCTTTTGCCATTGCTTTAAGAAACTTTAACTCTTCCACTATTTGTCTTGCTCTCTTGGAGATTGTAACAGTAAGAATATACTTATTAGGAACTTTTTCTAAAAGACTATCAATAGTCATTTCTTTCATCTACTTCACCTCCTAAGTTTTTTATATAATATTCTACCTTTTCTTTGTATAACCTGTGTCTTTCTGCTAAAATTATACACCTTACTAAATCTACAGCTTCATTCAAATTCTCATTTATAACAGCATAATCATAATAAGAAATACGGGAAATTTCAAGAGGGACATCTTTAAGACGAGTAGCAAGATCTTTTTCACTTTCTGTATTTCTATCCATGAGTCTCCTTTTTAATTCATTAAAACTGGGAGGCAGAATAAAGATAAGTTTTGCATCTTCACATATTTTTTTTACATTTACACCACCTTGTACATCAATTTTTAGAATTACATCATATCCTGCAGCTAATCTTTCCTCTACAAATTTCTTAGGAGTACCATAAAGATATCCGTGTACACAAGCCCATTCTAAAAACTTACCCTGTTTTATCATCTCTTTAAAAGTTTCTTCGTCAGTAAAGAAATAGCTTTTCCCTTCCTTTTCTCCTGGTCTCTTAGGTCTTGTAGTAAAAGATACAGATTTTACAAGTCTTGGAACAATTTTCAATATACCTTCCAAAATAGCATCTTTGCCTACCCCCGATGGACCTGAAAGGACAATAAGATTACCACGAAAGTTCATCCATTTGTCTCCTCTTCCTTTGCCTCTCCTTCTATACGGGAAGCAATAGTCTCTGGATGCAATGCAGACAAAACAATATGTCCGCTATCTAAAACCAATACTGCTCTTGTTTTCCTACCATAAGTAGCATCTATCAATTCATTTTTACTCCTTGCATCAGATAAAAATCTTTTTATAGGAGCCGAATCAGGACTTATTATAGCTACAATCCTTGAACTGACTACTAAGTTACCAAACCCAATATTTATTAATTTTATCATCTCTACACTCCCCTTTACTCAACATTTAAGACTAATTCTCGCATTTTTTCCAATTCTCTTTTTATCTCTATAGAATAAAACATAATCTTTGTTTTTGCAGTTTTACTGGAAAGAGTATTTATCTCTCTTCCCATTTCCTGGAGTATAAATTCTAAAGTTTTTCCTACTACTTCATCTTTTTGTAACTCCTCTTTAAATCTTAAAACGAACTCTGAAAGTCTCTGAATTTCTTCATTAATATCTGTTTTCATAAGTAAAAGAGCAAGCTCCTGGTATAATCTACTTTCATCAATACCCTCAAATTCAAACTCTTTTAGCTTCTTTTTCAAAAAGTCTTTTGCTTCTCTCTGCCACAAATCTTCCTCCTTTCTAATCCCCATCAATAAATCTTCCACATGAGAAAGACTATATTCTATAGCAACCTGGATACTTCTACCTTCCATCTCTCTTACCTTATAGAAATCCTGAAGCAAAAAATTTATCTCTCCTATAACTTTTTCACAATCTTCCTTCCCAAGAACAGGATTCTCCATAATGAATATTTGAGGATTAGCAAGTATTTCTTTCCAATTATCAATAGTTTCCTTTCTACCTGTAACTTCTCCTAAATTCTTCAGAATTTCGTTTAAAAGAAACAAGTTAAGTTTTATTGCTGAATCACGTTCTCTAAGAATTTTTAATGAAAAAATTACATACCCTCTCTTTACATATTTCTTTATTTCATTAATTATATTTTTCTCTAAGAATGAAATACTTTCGGGAACATTTATTCTAATATCTAAAAAACGATGATTATAGCCTTTAAGTTCTAAAAAAAAGTTTAGGCTATTTACAGAAAATTCCCTAAATGCTGAAGCAGTCATACTCCTCATCTAAGTATAATTCTACTTCACCTTTAAAGATTTGCCAAGTATAAAAATAACTTTATAATTATAAAGTATGGGGAAACTTTATGTAGTAGCAACTCCTATAGGGAATCTAAAGGATATAACTATCAGAGCCTTAGAAATCCTGAGGGGATGTAGTATTATTGCTGCAGAAGATACAAGACATATCCAGATCCTTCTAAAAGCTTATAATATAGAGAATAAAAAACTAATTTCTTATCATAAATATAATGAAGAGACAAGAACTAAGCAAGTTCTTGAGCATTTATTAGAAAAGAACTCAGATGTAGTATTAGTTTCTGATGCAGGGACACCATGCATCTCGGATCCGGGATACAAAATTGTAAAAGCAGCAAGAGAAAATAATATAGAAGTTATACCTATTCCAGGTCCATCTTCGCTTACGGCTACATTATCAGTTTCTGGTCTTCCTACAGACCAATTTTACTTTTTAGGATTTCTCCCAAAAGAGAAAGATAAGAGAGTAAAAAGCCTAAAAATGATGAGAGAGAAAAGCATCAAAACTTTTATCGTTTATGAATCTCCAAAAAGGATTATTTCTCTTATAGACATTATAACAGAAGAGTTCCCAAACTCTACAGTATGCATCTGTAGAGAAATAACAAAGCTTTTTGAGAAAACATATTATGGGAAAATAGAAGAGGTTAAAAAAATGGTACAAGAAGATCCTTACAAAGAAAAGGGAGAATACACAATAGTAGTACATTATACCGAAGATATTATAAAGGAACAAGAAAAAATGTTAAGTACCGAGGCGCTAATTATAAATGAGATTATAGAGCAAAAAGTTTCTTTAAAAGATGCAATAAATTTAGTAGCAATAAAATATCAGATTAAAAAAAGAGATGTATACAATGCTTCATTGAAATTAAAGGAAATAATCAAAAACATGATATAATTTTAAGAAAGGGGCGATTTATTAATGAAGATTGCATTGGATGTTATGGGCGGAGATTTTGCACCTGAGGAAACTGTCAAAGGAGCTGTGGAAGCTACAAAAGAGACAGATACTACTATTATCTTAGTAGGTAGGAAGGAACAAATAGAAAAAGAACTTAAAAAATATGATTTTAAATCAGACCAGATTGAGATCTTCCATACTGAGCAAATAATTGATATGCATGAGCATCCTGCTTTTGCTGTAAGAGAAAAGGAAAATTCTTCCATCGTACAAGGTATAAAACTTCTAAAAGAAGGCAGAGTTGACGGCATGGTTTCTGCAGGAAACACGGGGGCTGTAATGAGCAGCGCCTTATTATATTTGGGAAGAATACAAGGGATTAATAGGCCTGCTATAGCTACAGTTCTTCCTACCATAACTTCGCATCCCTCTTTAATATTAGATATAGGTGCAAATGTAGATTGTAAAAAGGAATGGTTAGAACAATTTGCTATAATGGGGAAAATTTACATGGAAGAGATTTTTAATGTAAAAGAGCCAAAAGTAGCACTCCTTAGTATAGGAGAAGAAGAAGGGAAAGGAAATCTCTTAGTACAAGAGACCACTAATCTATTTAAAACAAATCCTCTTTTAAATTTTGTTGGGAATATAGAAGGAAAAGATCTCCTTAGAGGAATCGCAGACGTAATAATATGTGATGGATTCGTAGGAAATATAGCTATAAAAACTGCAGAAGGAGTAGCAGAAATAATGTTTGAACTTCTATCTTCCGAAATGAAAAGCTCTACATGGAGTAAAATTCTTGGAGGACTTTTAACTCCTAAATTTAAAGGGATAAAAAGATACTTAGATTACAGCGAATTTGGAGGTGCTCCATTACTTGGTATAAATGAACCAGTCATAATTTCTCATGGAAGATCAAAAGCAAAAGCAATTAAGAATGCTATTAAATTAGCAGAAAAAGTTATAAATCAGAAGGTCAATAGAAAAATTTATGATAGTTTAAAAAAACTTATAGAAAGGGGGAATTAATATTAATCAAGAAAAATTTGAGAAAATTTTGAATCTTGCAATAAACTCAGATGCATCCGATATACATCTCAAAGCAGGAACTCCTCCTGCCGTAAGAATTTTAAAAGATATTCTTTTCTTAAAAGAAGATCCTCTTACGCCAGAAGAAACAGAGAGTCTTGCTTTTAGCATTATGCCTCCTACTGCAAAAGAGATCTTTCTTAGAGATAAAGAAGTAGATTTCCCTTATGAAAAAAAGGATGTAGTAAGATTTAGGGTAAATGTATACATGCAGAAGCAAACAATAGGCATATCTATGCATCTCATTAAATTAAACATCTCTTCTATAGAAGAATTAGGACTCCCTCAAATTTTAAAAAGTCTTGCCACCAAAAAAGCAGGGCTTATTTTAGTTACTGGACCTTCTGGTTCAGGAAAATCTACCACTTTGGCAGCAATGATTGAATATCTTAATCAAAATGAAAATTTAAATATCATTACTATTGAAGATCCAATAGAGTATGTATTCACTGATAAACTATCTTTAATATCCCAACGTGAGGTTAACATTGATACACCTTCATTTTTCTCAGCTCTCAAAATGGCGCTAAGAGAAGATCCTAATGTAATTATGGTGGGAGAACTAAGAGATGTAGAAAGTGTTTCTGTAACACTTCAAGCTGCTGAAACAGGACATCTTGTACTTGGTACTCTTCATACCATTGATGCAGCTTCTACTATCTCCAGAATTGTAGATATGTTTCCTACTCATCAACAGAATCAAATAAGATTTCAGCTCTCAAATACATTGGTAGGTATAATATCCCAAAGGTTATTAAAAAGAAAAGATAATACAGGACTTGTACCAGCTTGTGAGGTACTAATAGGCACTTCTACTGTAAGAAAATGGGTTAGAGAAGATAAATTAGCAGAAATTCCAAGAGTAATACAAGAAGGAAGAATGGAAGGGATGCAAACCTTTAATCAACATTTGTTTGAATTATATAAGAACAATATTATAGATAACAATGAGGCACTAATGGCAAGCCCCAATCCATCAGATTTAGAGCTTATTATTAAAGGTATTACTGCAGGTTAAGCAAAATCTCTCCTGTAGTTAAATATATTATTGCAAGATGCATTATAAGATCTTTAGGTTAGAAGTATTGAAAAACTATATTTTTATAAGATAATCTATAACATCTATAGCAGCAAGATAGCCATAAATTCCAAGCCCTGATATCTGTCCTAAAGCTACAGGAGCTATCACAGATTTATGTCTGAATTCTTCTCTGGAGTATATATTACTTATATGGACCTCTATGACCGGAGTTTTAATTGAGGAAATGGCATCCCTTATAGCATAGCTATAATGAGTAAAAGCTCCTGGATTAATAATTATGAAATCTACTCTATCGCCTAAGTTCTGAATCCAATCAACAATCTGTCCTTCCCAGTTGGATTGAAGAATTTCTACCTCAAATCCTTTTTCCTCTGCTTTCTTCCTGATAAGTTCATTTAGAGAATCAAAATTTATATTCCCATAAATCTCAGGCTCACGTTTACCTAAAAGATTTAAGTTTGGTCCATGAATGACCAAAATTTTACAATTTTTCATATATATTTATAATCTCCTCAACAATTTGAAAAGGTGTTTTGTTATCCACCTCAATAATTAAATGAGCAGTACTTTCATAAAGATCACTTCTATATTTCCATAACTCGTAAAGTTCTTTTCTACTTTTTTTAAGAAGAGGACGCTTTTCTTTCTCGTAAGTATTTTCAAGTCTTTCTATTAATGTATCAAAATCTCCTTTAAGATATATCACAAAACTATATTCTCTTAATAAGCTTCTATTTTCATCTCTAAGTATCACTCCTCCACCAGTAGCAAGGACGATGTTTTTAGATTTTAGTAAAACCTTTTGTAGATAATAGGATTCTCTATCTCTAAAGAAATCTTCCCCTTCATCAGCGAATATTTCATTTATACTTTTTTTTTCTTCTTTTTCTAAATATTTATCAAGATCAACGAAATGAAAATTTAACCTTTCAGACAAAAGAGACCCAACTGTACTTTTTCCACTACCCATAAATCCTATAAAAGAGATAATATCTTGTTTATCTACCAATAAAATATACTCCCCACATAATGAAAATGCTCAGTAGGAAAAAGATTGCAACTATTAACGCTACAATTCTTATAGTTCTTTCTTTTTTGTTTTTACTACTCTTTGTTTTTGCCATTTTTAAGTTATCCTTCCGAATTGTAATTTTCTTTTACATCGTAGCATTCTGAGTAGTGAGGACACTGTGCACAACAACCCACTTTATGATTTAGACACTCATTGTAATATGGACAATCCTCACAGCAAAACATTAAGAACCTCCTTTTATTCCTCTACTGCGAAAAGAGGAGCATTATCGTATGCAATTCTATCTTCTTTCTCTATTAACTCCCTTATATTTTTGGGAAGAGAAAACATCATTTTATGCGTTTCCCCATCATAAAACTTTAAATTAGTTATATCCTTCTCTTTTAATCGATTATCTATATCTTCTTCCAAAATCTCTTTGGGATCTATTTTATCACTTGCAAAAATAAAACTCCAGATAAAATCATAAGCAGGAACATATACTTGATAAGATCTAACTTTTCCGAAGATTTTTCTTAAAGTAGAGTTCATTACTGAATGGAAAGAAATTTTCAAGTGATGGGTTGTATCAGCTTGCATAACAAAAACACCATTTTCTGTAAGACGCCTTTTCATAATTTCATAAAACTCATAGGTAAATAACTTTACAGCAGGGCTTCCTTTCATAGGTTCTGAAAGATCACTTATAATTACATCAAATTTTTCAGAAGTCTCCTCTAAATAAGCCCTTGCATCTCTAAACAGAACTTCGGCTCTAACATCAGAAAAGGCTCCCTGAGACCATTCAGGCAAGTACTCTTGAGAGATCTTTACAACTTCTTCATCTATATCTACCATTACAACTTTTTCTACGTCTTTATGTTTCAAAACCTCTCTTAAAGTAGCACCTTCTGCTCCACCTATAATTAAAACTCTCTTGGGCGCTGGATGAAGTAGCAGTGCAGGATGGACTATAGCTTCATGATATATAAATTCATCATTCTTGCTAGACTGTATTCTTCCATCCAGAACAAGACATTTGCCATAGAAAGTACTTTCTATAACCTCCACTTTCTGGTAATGAGTCTCTCCAGTATAATAAAATCTACTAACACCATGCCAGTGGATCTCACTAGGATGGTTCTTTTCTATAACCCAATAAGCATCCATGTCTTATCCACCTTTTCCATATTATTAAAAGCCAGTCAACCTACACCTTCCCTTTCTTTTTCTTCCGGTTTATAAGTAAAATTACCTGCATCTATAGGCAAAATTCCACGCTTCATTTCAAAAGTAACTACCTGCTCTGCCTGTAAGAACTCATTCAAGTACTCAAAAGCCTTCCAGGGATTAATGTGGTCTCCACAGGTAAATAGGTCTGCAGATGCAAATCCATACTCAGGCCAAGTATGTATAGCAAGATGTGATTCGGATATTACTACTACCCCACTAACACCATAAGGGCTAAATTTATGAAATACTACCTCCACTACCTCTGCTCCTGCAATAACAGCTGCGTTGACCATTATCTCTTTGGTTTTTTCCACATCATTTAAAATTTCCTTATTACAATTATACATCTCAGCTAATATATGCCTCCCCAGAGACTTTCTTGTGATTTTCACTCCGGTCCCGCCTCCTTTCATAGAATTTTTTACGAATGCAATTCTATCATTAATAAAAGCTTTTGACAAGAGTTTTTCAGAAGAAAACAAGAGATAAACAGAAAATTTTAAAGAAAAATGATATATTTTGTCATTTTTTGCAGTTTTTCTAAAAATTTTTCAAAATTACGTTGTCTCTCTATGAAATTTTGATCTATAAAGAGGAGAATAAATAGGACCTTGAGGAGTAAGTTTACTTTCAAAAAGTATTATCTCATCAATATAAATCCTATCTTCAATAGGCATCTTTATCTCCTGAGTTATCTTAATCCTATCTTTAACTCTACCTATAGTAAGATGAGGAGAAAAGTTTTTATCTTCTTTTGGAAATCCTTCCATTACTATTCTTTTTTCCAAAACTGAATAAAGAGTCTGAAGATCCTCTAATCCATCTTTTATGCCTATCCATAAAACCCTTGGAGAATTTAACGAGGGAAAAGCTCCAAAGATGTCAAAGGATATATAAAAAGGAGAAAAATATTTTACCACCTCATCCATAATTTTTTTAATATCCTCTATCATTTCTTCTGGAATTTCTCCTAAGAATCTCAATGTAATGTGGAAATTTTCTCTTTCAACCCATTTAACATTACCACTTACGACTTTTTTCAGTTCATTCTGAAAGAGAAGGATTTTATCCTTAACTACATCTGGAAATTCTACAGCTATAAACAATCTTTTAGTAGATTCCTCTTTAAAATATTGCTTTCCCATATTTATAAAAATAAAAACCCCCAGAGTATAATGTTAAAATTAAAGCTATTATAAGTAAAAACTCTTTATAAGGAAGGTTCCACATATAAAAGAGAATAGCAAAATCCTGAAAAAAAGTTTTAATCTTGCCAGATTTTAAAGCAGGCAAAACTATATTCTTTTGAGCTAAAATTGATCTTAAGCCAGTTACAGCAAATTCCCTTAACAATATAAGAATAACAATCCAAAAGGATATTGCATTTTTACTAACATAAAAAATAAGTATACTTATTACAAGAATCTTATCCGCTAATGGATCAAGAAATTTTCCCATATCGGAAACCTTGTTATGTTTTCTCGCAATTTTGCCATCTAAATAATCGGTAAAAATAGCAATTAAAAATAGAATTGAGGCTATATATGGATTTACATCTAATAATAAAATGAGAGGAAAAACTACAAAAATTCTAAATATGCTCAACATATTTGGCAGATTCATACAACCTCTCCCCAAAGATCATAAGTTTTATATTTTGTTATCTTTACTTTCACTTCCTGCCCTAAAGAGAGTTCTGATGGAGAGGTTACAAATATTACTCCATCTACCTCAGGAGCATCTCTCCAGCTTCTTCCATAGTAAACTTTCCCGTTAGATCTTTCTATTATCACTTTAAATTCTTTTCCCAAAAGCTTCCTATTTAGTTTCTTAGAGATTTCTTGCTGTTTTCTCATAAGAAGGTCTAATCTCTTAACCTTAGTTTCCTCTGGAACTTGTAAAGATAAATCTTTGGCAATAGTACCCTCTTCAGGGTAGTATGTAAAAACCCCAATTTTATCAAAATAATATTCTTCAATAAACTCTAAAAGTTCTTGAAATTCATCTTCGGTCTCTCCTGGAAAGCCTACCATAAAAGTTGTTCTTAACACTACATCATCAAAAGCCTCTCTTAACATACACCAAAGTCTTTTAATATCCTCTTTTGTATAAGGTCTATTCATATTCTTTAAAATCTTATTATTTACATGTTGCAGAGGTATTTCAAAATATGGCACTATTTTCTCAGACTCTTTAATAAAAGAGACAAGGTCTTGAGAAATTCGGGTGGGATAAGCATAAAGAATTCTTATAAAAAAGTCTCCTTCTATCTTGTTTAACTCTTTAAGCAGATCTAAAAGAGACGATTTCCCATAGATATCTTCTCCATACCTTGTGGTATCCTGCGCAATTAAGTTAATCTCTCTGACGCCAGAATTTACAAGTTTTTTTACCTCTGCAGCTGTATCTTCAATAGCTCTACTTCTTACTCTTCCACGGATATAAGGGATTGTACAATAGCTACAGAAATTATTACAACCCTCAGATATCTTTACATATGCCCAGTGAGGGGAAGATATCAAAACCCTTTCCATCTTTGAATTATATAAAAAAGAAGATGCAGGCGAGGTAACAACTCTTCCCTTAGAATTTTCTCTGATAAGTTCTTTAAATTCATTATAATTTCCAGGACCTATAAATAAATCTACAAAAGGAAATTTTTCTAAAAGCTCCTTCTTAAATCTTTCTACATAACACCCTGCAACTATAATTTTTTTGCCATCCTTTTCATATCTTTTCAAAGACTTTATATTTTCTTCAGCCTCTTCATAAGCAGGACGAATAAAGGCACATGTATTAACAAGCAATAAATCAGCTTCTTCCTCAGAAGAGGTAAATTCGTATCCCATTTCTTTCAGAAACCCCATAAGTATTTCTGTATCTACCTGATTTTTAGCACATCCTAAATGTATTACTCCTGCTTTTTTCATGGAATCTGCTTTTTCAATACTTCTCCTTTCCTTCCTAATACTCCTAAACTTTCGTCGTTATAAAATACTTCTATACCCCCAGCATTTCCAACATGGAACAAAAGAGGAGAATAAGTCCATATTTTAATATCTCCAGCATTTAGAATTCCTTCGTAGATTACTTCATCTTCATAGGTAACCCTCATCCATGTTCTATCAATAGCTACTACTTTGATTGTAGAGGTATAAATCTCTTCAGTAGATTCTACAGTTGGAGTATATATCTCAACGGCTGGAGTATATGTATCAACTTCCGAAAAAGCTATATTATTATTCTGAGATTCAGAAGGAACATATTCCGGTTTTTGAGAATCATAATTTGTAGTAAGATAGAAGGTCAAAAAAACTATAACTGCTATAAATAAATAAACTATGTATTGCCACTTACATTCATTTTGCTTTTTAGATGTTTCTACAAAAACTTCTTTTTCTTCTCCATACTGAGAACGATAACGTTCTAAAATTTCACTCTCATCTAACCCAAGATAATTAGCATATTTTCTTACAACACCTTTTTTATAGAAATCTGAGATTGAAACCTTGTCAAAATCATCATTTTCTATGGCTTCAAGATAACGTAAACTTATTTTAGTTTTTTGAGAGATTTCTTTTAAGTCTATTCCCTTTTTTAATCTCTCTTCTTTAAAATATTCTCCTAAGCTTTTAAACTCTTCAACCATTCCATTTCCCTCTTATTCAAATACCTTAATTCTCCAGGTTTCAAGTTCCCTAAGTGTATTTCTCCTATTTGTATCCTCTTCAAATTTAAAATCTCATAATCAAAAAGAGCAAACATCCTTCTAATTTGTCTTTTCCAACCTTGATACAAAACTACCTTTAAAAGAGAAATATTTTTTTTAACATCCACCCAGAGAACCGAAATCTCTGCTGGTAGTGTCCTTCCCTCCTCTAAGATAACACCTTCTCTTAATTTTTTCAATTCCTCTTCCTCAGGAATACCTCTTACAAGCACCTCATAAACTTTTGGTATCTTAAATCTTGGATGAATCACTAAATTAGCTAGCTCCCCATCATTAGTACATATAAGAAGTCCTTCACTATCTTGATCTAATCTTCCTACTGGATAGATTCTAACAGACACTTTACTTTTTAGAAGATCCTTTACAGTCTTTCTTCCAAAAGGATCATACAGAGAAGATAAATATCCTTTAGGTTTATAAAGAGCAACATAAACAAATTCTGACAGCTTTATAACTTTTCCATCAACTTTTATGATGTCTTTTTCAGGATCAATCTTAAATCCAAGAGTGGTAATTCTTTCTCCATTTACTGTAACTCTTCCTTGTATAATAAGCTCCTCTGCTTTTCTTCTTGATGTAACTCCTGTTTGAGCAATAAATTTTTGCAATCTCTCAGTCATTTCTTTAAATTCTCTATATTTTCCACCACAAAATATCTGTAGAATTCATCGCCAATACCATATAAAAAAGGTCTGCCAATAGTATCTTTCCTACCAACAATTTTGATAAATCTCTTATCAAGAAGCTGAGATATTATTCCATCTACCTTTACTCCTCTGAAGGCTTCTATCTCAGCTTTTGTAATAGGCTGATGATAATAAATGATAGCCAACGTTTCTAATGCCGATTTGGTAAGCTTCTCCCTCTTTTTAGAGATAAGTCTCCATACAGCAGGAGCAGTATCAGGAGATGTACCAAATTCGTAAGTACCATTTATTCTATACAAGTTTATTCCTCTATTTTCGTACTCCTTTTTCAATTCCATGACTATTTCCTCCACTTCTTGCTCTGATATTTCTAAAATTTTACTTATCTCTTTAGGAGAAATAGGTTTTTCAGAGACAAAGATCAAAGCTTCTATCTGTTTTTTAAGCATTTCTTGTAATTCTTTCATCTTCTATCACCCTAAAATAGATATCTCCAAACCATTTTTCTTGCCAAGCTTTTAATCTCCCCCTATTAATTAGATCACATAAAGCCAAAAAATAACAAACTATATCAAGTTTACTCTTCCTTTTTATCAGTTCAGAAAATTTTCCCTCTTTCTTTAATAAAATACCTTCTACTTTATCTTCAATAGAAAAACTCTCTTCTTCTAAATAATCCATATCAAGTTGAATATTACTCTTCCGTAAAAAAAGAATATAGAATTCTGTAAGATTTATTTTTTCATTCTCCTCTATAATTATCTCTTCTTTTTTATTTCGCCTAAATATTAGAGAAGATAATGCTTCCCTTTCTTGTAAAAGAGGAACTAATTCTCTCCAATTTTCATCTCTGTCCAAAATTATATTATCCTCTTTCTTATATTCTTCTTTTTTCTTTATAGGAAAAAGTTTACGAATTTTACTTTCCAGAATATCGGTAGCTACATCCAAAAAAGAAGTGGTAAGATCCAAGTCTTTCCACTTTTCTTCGCCTAAAAAGTAATACTGATCAATAAGATCTTTTAGTGGAAAGATTGAAAGATCCACCTCTTCTTGAATAAACTCTTTTATATTCAAAAATGGATTAAATATTACATCTCTATCTTTAATTTCATTGCCTCCCTCACAATTTCCATAGTCTTTTGGGCTTCTTCTCTTGCCTTTTTATTCCCTTCTCTTAAAATTTCCCAGGTAAGAGTCTTATTTTGAGAGTAAATCTTCCTTTTTTCCCTTATAGGAGAAAGATATTCATTTAGTTTATCAGCAAGTCTCATCTTGCAATCTACACATCCAATCTTGCCAGATCTACAAGCTTCTTCTATTTCTCCAACCTCTGCTTTATTAAATATCTTATGATAAGCAAATACAGTACACACCTCGGGATGTCCCGGATCAGTTTTTTTTATCCTAGCAGGATCGGTAACCATATTCTTTACCATCTTTCTCAGTTCCTCCTCTTCTGTATCTAAAGGAATAGCATTCCCATAACTCTTGTGCATTTTTCTTCCATCAGTACCTACCATTGCAGGAACTTCTGAAAGCTTTGCTTGAGGCTCACAGAATATAGGAGCATAAAAATAATTAAATCTTCTTGCAATCTCTCTGGTAAGCTCTAAATGGGGAAGCTGATCTTCACCTACAGGTACCGTATCTGCTCTGTATATAAGTATATCTGCTGCCTGTAATACAGGATACCCTAAAAAACCATATGTTAATAAGTCCCTACCCTCCATCTCTTTTAACTGTTCTTTATAAGTAGGGTTTCTCTCCAGCCATGGTAGCGGTACAAACATAGAGAACAGAAGAGATAACTCAGCATGCTCAATCACATCAGATTGTCTAAAAATTACTGCCTTATTAGGATCAATACCCACTGCTAACCAATCACAGAGCATATTAAATACATTCTCCACTAAATCTTCAATCTCTCTGTAATGAGTAGTTAATGCATGCCAATCTGCAATCTCAAAAAAACACTCGTAAGAATCTTGAAGCTTTATCCAGTTGTCCAAAACACCCAGTAGATGCCCTAAATGAAGTTTACCCGTAGGTCGCATTCCGCTAAGTATTCTTCCCATTTTCATCAATAAATCCTCCTAAATAATATATTATATGATAATCAAAGATAAAGTCCTAAAAGATGATAGAAAAGATAAAGTATAGGATTTATTATATCAGAAATAAGCCCTGTTATTATTAAGATTAATAGAATAAGAGAACCATAAACCCCAATCTTTTCATATTGAATTCTATATTTATAAGGTAGAATAGATGCTAATATATGAGATCCGTCTAAAGGAGGAATAGGAATAAGATTAAATATCCCAAGAAAAACATTCAATAAGGCAAGTTCAATACAAAATCTTATAAAACCTATGGGTAAAGGGAGCTTAATTCTCCAAAATATGCTCACTAAAAACGCAAGTAAAAAATTAGCAAGAGGTCCCGCTAGAGACACTAAGATGATACTTTTTTCTCCTCTCTTTAAATTATTAAAATTTACAGGAACAGGCTTTGCCCAGCCAAAACGAAAAATAAGAAGCATAAGGAATCCTATGGGATCAATAGGAGCTAAAGGATTCAAAGTAAGTCTGCCTGAAAGCCTTGCAGTAGGATCTCCTTCTATTTCTGCCACTCTTCCATGAGCATATTCATGAACAGTGATAGCAATAAGAATAGCTACAAACCTCCATATATACAATGTAATATTACTAAAAGCCATATAAAACCTCCTATAAGATGATATCTAAAATCAAAGGCAAAGGCTCTTTCTTTTCATCTCCTATTTTTATTGCATCTTTAAAGATTTCTTGTGCATGCCTTAGTTTCTCAGAATCATTAGCATAAAAAGTAACTATAGGCTCATTCTTCAGAACTCTATCCCCAATTTTTTTATAGAGCTTTATTCCCACAGCAAGATCTATACTATCCTCTTTTTTCTCTCTTCCAGCTCCTAATGCCATTACAGAAAGAGCCACTTTGTAAGTATCCATATCTTCCATATATCCCTCTTCTAAGGGATATAATTCTTTTTGTATTTTAGCTGTAGGTAACAAATTATAATCATAAATAACCTGAGGATCTCCCCCTTGAGCTTCAATCAGATCTTCAAATTTTCTAAGAGCCTTCCCACTTGTTATACTATCTTCAATCTTTTTTCTTAATATTTCCCTATCTTTCTCTAAACCTGCCAAGTTAAGAGCTTCCATTGCAAGAGCAATTACAAGTTCCTTTAGATCTTCAGGACCTTTTCCTTTTAAAACATCTATAGCCTCTCTTACTTCAAGAGCGTTACCTACCGCTTCTCCTAAGGGTTGCTCCATCTGGGATATAATAGCAGCAATTTTTTTACCCAAGCCCTTACCTATTTCCACCATAAGTTTTGCGAGTTCCCTTGCAGAATTTATATCTCTCATAAAGGCACCCTTTCCTACTTTTACATCCAAAACAATGACATCAGCTCCTCCTGCAATCTTTTTACTCATAACACTACTTGCAATCAAAGGTGCTACATCTACAGTCCCAGTAACATCTCTTAATGCATAGATCTTCTTATCTGCAGGTACTAAATTCTCCGTTTGCCCTATAATAGCTACACCTATTCTTTTCACCTGATCTAAAAACTCCTTCTCAGAAAGTGTAGTTCTAAAACCAGGAATTGATTCTAACTTATCAATCGTTCCCCCTGTATGCCCTAAACTTCTTCCAGACATTTTTGCAACTTTATAGCCTAAGGAGACAATTAGTGGAGCAAAAATTAGTGTAGTCTTGTCACCTACACCTCCTGTACTGTGTTTATCAATCTTTATTCCAGCAATAGAAGATAAATCAAGAACATCTCCAGAATAAGCCATTTTTTTAGTAAGGGTTAATGTCTCATATATATTCATCCCACGAAAATAAATAGCCATTAATAATGCTGCCATCTGATAATCGGGAATTTCTCCTTTTACATATCTATCAATTACAAAGGAGATCTCTTCCTCTGAAAGAGCTTCACCATTTCTCTTTTTTAAAATAATATCTACCATTCTCATAAATTTTTCCATCCTTGCATAATCTTATTTAAGAAACTAACTCCTTCTAAGTCATTATTAACCTCAAAATATTCACTTAAAGTCTTACCTAAATCAGTAAAGCTACTCCGAATTCCCAAATCAAAAACATTCTTAAAAGAAGGAGAGTATATTAAAAGAGGCACATACTCCCTTGAATGATCTGTACTTGGGGTTGTAGGGTCACATCCATGATCTGCAGTTATTATCAATAGATCATCCCCAGAAAGAAGCGCCATTATATTAGGTAAAGCATTATCAAAATCTTCCAAAGCTTTTGCCATACCTATTGGATCATTTCTATGTCCATATAAAGTATCAAAATCTACCAAATTTACAAAAATCATTCCTTTCTTTAAAAATTCCCATGCTTTAATAATATTTTCAACCCCCTCATCATTACTCTTTTGATGAAAAGATAAAGTTATTCCTCTTCCTGCAAAAACATCTTCAATCTTACCAATACCTATAACATCATAATCTGCTTCTTTTAAAAAATCTAATAAGGTTTTCTTAGGAGGAGGCAAGGAAAAATCTTTCCTTCCTGGAGTCCTATAAAAATTACCTGGACTTCCTAAAAAGGGTCTTGCTATAACCCTTGCCACTGCGTGTTCTCCTTGGAGAATTTGTCTTGCAATCTCACACATTTTATATAACTCTTGCACAGGAATTACCTCTTCATGAGCTGCAATTTGAAATACACTATCTGCAGAGGTATAAACAATAGGATATCCAGTTTTTAAATGTTCTTCACCTAATTCCTCTATTATCTCTGTTCCTGAGGCAGGTTTATTTCCTAAAATTTTTCTTCCAATAGCTTCTTCAAAGGCTGATATTATCTCCTCAGGAAAACCATTAGGATAAATAGGAAAAGGTCTATCCAATATAATCCCTGATATTTCCCAATGACCTGTGGTAGTATCTTTTCCAGGAGAAGCTTCTGTCATCTTTCCAAAAAACCCTAATGGTTTCTCTTCTTTTGGAACTCCCATTATAGGATATATATTTGAAATTCCCAGTTTCCCCATATTATGAAGTTTTAACCCTCCCACTGCTTTTGCAGTATTTGCCAATGTATTACTTCCTTCGTCCCCATATTTATAAGCATCTGGAAGTTCTCCTATTCCAACTCCATCAAGAACGATGAGAATAACCTTCTTCATCTTTATTCCTCCTTAGTAAAGGATGTGCCTTTCTATAGACATCATGAAGCTCATTTGAAACCACATGAGTATATATCTGAGTAGTAGAAATATCAGAATGTCCTAAAAGCTCTTGCACAATACGAATATCTGCTCCTTGAGAAAGGAGATGAGTAGCAAAAGTATGTCTAAAAGTATGAGGACTTACTTTCTCGGGAAGTTTTAAAATTCTTGCATAAGTTTTTATTATATACCATACTCCCTGTCTTGATATTCTACTCCCATTTTTATTCAAAAATAGTGCCTTATCATCCTTAGGTTTAAACTCACTTCTAACATCTAAATATCTTTTAAGACTCTCCTTAGCATAATCGCCTAAAAGCACAATTCTCTCTTTACTTCCTTTACCAAAACATCTTATATATCCTTCTTGGAGATCTACACTCTCCAAATTAAGTCCCACAAGCTCAGAGACTCTTACTCCTGTAGCATAAAAAGTTTCAAGAATTGCTTGATTTCTAATCCCTATTAAGCTTGTAAGGTCTGGTAAACTCAAAAACTTTTCCATATCTTCTTTATTAAGTACTTCAGGAAGATTTAAAGGGATTCTGGGCAGTTGTATAAAACTACTATAATTTTTCTTTACATATCCTTCTCTTACAAGAAATTTAAAGAAAGATCTGATCGCTGAAATTTTCCTCGTGATAGATTTAACCTTATACTCTTCATAAAGAGAAGATAGGTATTTTTGCCAATCTTCTCTCTTAAAATTTTTGATATTTATCTTTTCTTTATCTAAAAAATCTACAAAATGAGAAATATCTCTAACATAAGCATTTAAAGTGTTCTCTGAGACATTTTTCTCATACCTCAAATAAAAAAAGAAGTCTTGTAACATTTCTTTCATATCTTTTCCCTTATTTTATAAAGAATTATTCCTAAAGCCACAGAAACATTTAAAGATTCTACTTTTCCATAAGAAGGAACCTTTACTAAAATATCACAAGATTCCTTTACAAGTCTATGAAGTCCTTCTCCTTCACTACCAACTACTACTATAAGTGGCGTCTTATATACAACTTCATTATAGAAATTTTCAGTATCTAAATCGGCTCCTACAATAAACCATCCTTCATCTTTTAATCTTTTTAAGAATTCAACGATATTTGCAACTCTTACCACAGGTATATAAGAAAGTGCACCTGCAGAACTCTTGAAAGCAGAGGTTGTAGAACCCACACTTCTTGCCTTTGGAATTACTATTGCAGAAACACCAACAAATTCACATGTTCTTGCAATTGCTCCAAAATTATGAGGATCTTGTATATGATCCAGCACTACCACTATACTATTCTCATTAAGAGAAGGTTCTATATCCTCCCATGAGTAATATGGCGTAGATAGTAGAAAAGCTCCAACCCCTTGAGATTTTCCTCCTGATTCCTTATCAAGCCAAGATTTCTCTACATATTGAATCGGGATATTTCTCTCTTTACTGAGATTTACAATCTCTTGAAGCTTTTTATCAAAATGTATATTTTTGGCAATAGAAACCTTACTAATACTTATATTACTTTTTAAAGCTTCTAAAACAGCATTTTTGCCAAAAATTTTTTCTTCCATAAACAACTCCTACTTAATATCACTTATAAGATATTAGCGCTACCGCAAAAGCAGCAATTCCTTCTTTTCTACCAACAAAACCAAGTTTTTCATTAGTAGTAGCTTTCACATTAAATTTTTCTCTTTCAATTTCCAAAGTAGCGATAATCTTTTCTATAATAAGATCTCTATAAGGTAAAATCTTAGGCTCCTCAGCAACAATTACTGAATCTATATTTATTATATAAACCCTTTTTTCCAGAAGAATATTTTTTACCTTCTCCAAAATATATAAACTTGAAATTCCTTTTAAAGAAGGCTCTGTATCAGGGAAAAAATAGCCAATATCAGGTAAAGAAGAAGCACCAAGTAAAGCATCTACAATAGCATGAATTAATACATCTCCATCAGAATGTCCTTTTAATCCTTTCTCATATGGAATTTTTACTCCACCAATAATAAGCTCTCTTCCCTCTTCAAAAGGATGCACATCATAACCAAATCCTATTCGGATTTTTGCAACCACCATTCCATCCATAATAGGTCCTCTTTTGTAGTAAGTTTTATATTGAAGAAATCATCTTCTACTATATAAACAGAATAGCCCAATCGTTCCAGTAAAACTGCATCATCAGTACCTAAAAAATTATCTCTCCTTGCTCTTTCATGGGCTTCTATAATCCATGAGTATGGAAACATTTGAGGCGTTCGGATACTCCAAAGTTTATTTCTCTCAAGGGTACTTTTTATTTTTTTATGCTCATCTACCAGTTTAATAGTATCCTTCACAGGAGTTCCTAAAACGCCTCCTACTCTATTTTTTATGCAAAAATTTATCAGACCTTTCACTTTTTCTGATGAGACTAATGGTCTTGCAGCATCATGTATTAGTACAAATTCACATAAACCATTGATAGATTTTAATCCATTATAAACAGATTCTTGCCTTTCTTCTCCTCCAGCAACTATCATTGAGACCTTATTAAAGTCCCATTCTATTAACTTCTCTTCAAGCCAAGGGATATTTTCCTCTCTTGCAACTAATATTATCTCATCTATTTCCGCAATCTTCCCCAAGGTATTAATAGAATAGTAAATAATAGGCTTTCCTTCTAAGTTCTCCAAAAGTTTATCATTTCCAAATCTTTTACTTTTGCCAGCTCCAACAATAATACCTACTATTTTTTCCAAGACTCTTTATCCTCTTTTACCCTACCAAAAATAAGTCTTCCAGCAGCTGTTTGGAAAACACTTGTAACTGCAACTTTGATAGTCTGACCTATATATTTTTTCCCATTCTCAACAACCACCATAGTCCCATCATCAAGATAAGCAACTCCCTGTCCTGCTTCCTTACCCTCTTTTATAATACTTAAAGCTAATTCTTCCCCTGGAAGATAAATAGGTTTAACAGCATTAGCAAGTTCATTAATATTCAAGACTGTTATTCCCTCTATCTTTGCAAGCTTGTTTAACCCATAATCATTGGTTACAATTTTCCCACCAAGACTTTTCGCAAGTTTAACAAGCTTTGTATCCACACTTTGAACCTTAGGAAAATCTGTATCTAAAATCATTACCCGATCTTCCAATTCTTTTCTCACTTGGCTAAGATTATCTAAACCAAATCTTCCTCTATTCTTCTTAAGAGATTCAGAAGAATCAGCAAGTTGTTGAAGCTCTTTTAAAACAAACCGGGGAATAACAATCTTCCCTTCTATAAAATTGGTCTTCAAAATATCCACAATTCTTCCATCTATTATGACGCTTGTATCAAGAATTTTTATGGATGGGAAATTTGAAAAATCAAAGAATTTGAACTTCCTAAAAATTATTAGAAACATTACAAAAACAATAGAGGTAAGGAATAAATTGAAAATTGAAATCCAACTTCTATTTTCTCTAAGTACCATAAAAAGAGACGTTAAAAAAAGTCCTAAAAATAGGATAAATGTACCCACTATCAATAATAACTTCCAATTTCTCTTCATAAAGATTTAGTCCCCCATAAATATATTTAAAAAATAAATCCTTAAAACAAATCAATCTATTTTAAAAAGCACCTGATAATCTTTGCAATCTCGTTAAACCTTCTCTTATCTTTTTAGCTCTCACCCCCCCAATTCCTTCAATATTATCTAAATCCTCAAAACTACTTTCAAGAATCTTTGGTAAATTGCCAAAATACTTAACAATATTCTCTACAACAGAAGCTGGGACAGAAGTCATTTTACTAAGTATTCTGTATCCTCTGGGAGTAACAACAATATTAAGTTCCACATCTTCTTTTTTATACCCAAGAATCTCTCCTGCAATTGATGAAAACTCTTGAAAGTTTCCTTTAAAATTATCTATAAGTCTTTTAAAAATCTCTTCATTATTAGCTTCTCCCCTTGCATAATCCTTTATTACAAGAATAGTTTCGTCTTTTACACCAGTAAGAAGTGCTTCAAGCTGAGTTTCAATAAGTCTTCCCTCGGTACCCAATTCAATAAGATAATTTTCTACCTCTTTGCCTATGGTAAAAAGCATATAAGCTCGGTGGAGGAATAATAAAACCTCATATAAATTCACCTGATTTTCAAGTTCCAAGCTATTTAATCTTTGTAGAAGATTGTCATATATATTTCTGTATCTTTCCATGGTCTGAAGAGCTTGAGATGCTTTAGTTAGTATTTCTTCCACATCTCTCAAAACGTACTTCCAATCATTTTGGAAAAGAGTAATCGTATCTTTTCTCTGAGATACACTTATAACAAGACATCCTATTTGTTTTGCTACCCTTTCCGCAGTAGCATGTCTCGCCCCTGTTTCCATAGACTGAATATTAGGATCAGGAAGCAAAATTACATTTGCAAAAAGTATTCTTTTACAATCTTTGCTAAGAATCATAGCTCCATCCATTTTTGAAAGTTCGTAGAGCCTATTAGGTGTAAACTCAATATCTAAAGGAAATCCCCCATTCATAATAGGTTTGAGCTTATCTATATCACATATTACTATAAGAGCACCAGTTTTTGCTTTTACGATCTGTTCTAAGCTCTCTCTTAAAAGGGTGCCTGGTGCTACAACTTTTAGAGCCTGAACCGTAAACTTTTTTAAGTCCGCCATCCTCCCTCTCCCCAAACTTTTGATATACCTTCATATATGTGAGAAACCTGGATAAACTCCATATTTCTATCTTTAATCTTTACATTCTTAGGAACTAAAATTTTAGAGAAACCAAGTTTTGTAGCCTCTCTTACTCTTTTCTCAAGATTCCCTATAGACCTTACTTCTCCCCCAAGTCCAAGCTCACCTACTGCAACTGTATCGTTTGGAAAAGGTTTATCTACCAAAGCAGAAAAAACTGCGAGAGCAATACCAAGATCTGCTGCAGGCTCATCTACTCTTACTCCTCCAACTACATTAAAAAATACATCTTTATCTAAGAAGTTAAGGCGTAGCTTTTTTTCAAGAATAGCAAGAATTAAGATTAATTTATTTAAATCTATCCCAGATGCTATCCTCCGAGGATAAGAAGTATTTGTTTTACTTACAAGAGCTTGAAACTCTACTAAAATTGGTCTTGTGCCTTCCATTACAGGTACAACAACAGATCCAGATATATCTTTATTCCTATTTTCTAAGAACCTTTCTGATATATCTGCTACTTCTATCAATCCTTCCTCTTTCATTTCATACAAAGCCAAATCATTTGTAGGCCCAAATCTATTTTTTATAGCTCTTAAAACTCTTAGATCATGATATCTTTCTCCCTCAAAATATAAAACCACATCAACTAAGTGTTCTAATAATTTAGGACCTGCAATATCTCCCTCTTTAGTTATATGACTTATAAGAAATATTGAGATTCCAGCTTTCTTGGCTAAATTCATAAGTTTTATAGTACATTCTCTAACTTGAACCACATTCCCAGGAGAGGTTGGGAACTCGGAGGAATAAACCGTTTGAATAGAATCAACAATTACTACTGGTGGTTTCTCTTTCTCAATAAAAGGGATAATTACATCTATATCTTTTTCAGTAGTAAAATTAATATCAATTTTACCTGAATATAATCTTTTTAATCTAAGACTAATTTGGGGTAATGATTCTTCTGCAGATATATATAAAACTTTATTCCCCCTTCTCTGTAAAGAAAGAGCAATCTGAAGAAGAAAGGTAGATTTACCAATACCAGGTTCTCCCCCTAAAAGAATTAAAGCCCCCTCTACAATTCCCCCTCCAAGAAGTTGATCAAAACTCTTAAAATCTGTCTCTAATCTTCTTGCACTTTCTTCCTCTATTTCTTCAATAGTTACAACTTTTAAATCTGTCTTATCTTCTAATACCCTCTCTTCTTTTTCAGAAATTTCTAAAAAAGAATTCCAACTTTGACAGTTAGGACATCTGCCAAGCCACCTTATACTTTCATATCCACATACTTGACATACAAATTTTGTCTTAATTTTTGTCATCTACATAATTTACTGAGAATGCTCCTTTACTAAAGTTATTTTTTTGAATTCAACTTTTTGATTATCTTTATCTAATTCAGCTTTTATTATGTCACCTTCATTAAAGTCTCCTTCAAGTATAAACTCTGCTAATGGATCTTCTATATAATATTGAATAGTCCTCTTGAGAGGTCTTGCTCCATATTGAGGGTCATACCCCTTATCTAAGAGAAATTGCTTAGTTTCATCACCTATCTCAAGATCCAAGTTCTTTTCCTTAATTCTTTCAGTAATTGGCTTCAAGAGGAGATCTATAATCTTTCTTAGATCTTCTCTTGTAAGAGGTTTAAAGAATACAATATCATCAAGTCTATTTAAAAACTCTGGTCTAAAATATTTTTTCATTTCACTTAGTATTAAATCTCTTGTCTTTTCAAAAGATTTTTCTCTATCTTCCTTAGATGCAAAACCAAATGACGACTCTTGCTTAAAGTACTCTGCCCCAAAATTAGATGTCATTATTAGAATTGTATTTCTAAAATCTACTCTTCTTCCATGTCCATCAGTAAGTTGACCCTCATCCATTATTTGCAATAGAATATTAAACACATCACTATGTGCCTTTTCTATCTCATCAAATAAAATTACAGAATAAGGTCTTCTATGAACTTTTTCAGTAAGCTGTCCACCTTCCTCATATCCTACATATCCAGGAGGTGCTCCAATAAGCCTTGATACTGAGTATTTCTCCATATACTCTGACATATCAAGTCTTATTAATGCATTCTCATTTCCAAATAAGTATTCAGCTAAAGCCCTTGCAAGCTCAGTCTTCCCTACACCTGTTGGACCAAGGAACATAAAACCTCCTATAGGCTTCCGAGGATCCTTTAAACCAGACCTTGATCTCCTGATAGCTCTTGAAACTACACTTACAGCATCATCTTGAGAAATAATCCTCTTATGAAGCTCTTCTTCCATTCTAAGGAGCCTCTCTCTTTCCTCCATAAGAAGTTGCGCTACAGGAATTCCAGTCCAGATAGCTACGACTTGAGCTACATCTTCTGGTGTAACAACTCCTACCTTTTCAGAAGATGTGGTCTCTAAAAAATTCTTTAGGTACTCTTCAACTTTTCTTTCTTCATCTCTTAATTGAGCTGCTCTTTCAAAAGCCTGATTCCTAATAGCAATCTCTTTCTGCTCTCTTATTCTTGCAAGTTCTAATTCTAAATTACTATGAGCAGTAGATTTTGGTCTTTTTAGCCTTACCCTTGCTGATGCTTCGTCAATCACATCGATAGCCTTATCAGGTAAAAATCTATCAGTAATATACCTAACCGAGAGTTTTACAGCTTCCTCTAATGTCTCATCCAGAACCTTTACCCTATGGTGAATCTCATATTTTTCTCTCAAACCTTTTAATATTTCTAACGTTTCTTCAGCTGTTGGCTCATTTATTATTACAGGCTGGAGTCTCCTTTCTAAAGCACCATCTTTTTCTATATATTGTCTATATTCGGTCGGAGTAGTGGCTCCAATTAACTGGATCTCACCTTTTGCTAAAGAAGGTTTCAAGATATTTGCAGCATCCACAGCACCTTCAGCAGCTCCTGCTCCTACTAAGGTATGAATTTCATCAATAAATAATATTATATCTTTTGCCATCTTCACTTCTTCAATAATTCTTTGCATTCTTTCCTCAAATTCTCCTCTATACTTTGTACCAGCAACAATACTTCCCATATCAATAGCAATGATTTTCTTATTAAGTAATGTTTCAGGAACATCACCTTCTATAATTTTCTGAGCAAGACCTTCCACAACGGCGGTCTTACCGACACCCGGTTCCCCCACAAGTACAGGATTATTCTTTGTTCTTCTACTTAATATCTGAATAATTCTCTCTAATTCTTTTTCCCTTCCAATAATAGGATCTAATTTCCCTTGCCTAGCAAGTTGAGTAAGATCTCTACCAAATTCATCTAGAGTAGCAGTAATTGGTCTCTTTTTCCTATTAGTATTTGTTGAAATCTGTTTTCCTCTAATCTTGGTGGGATCAATAGGTTCGCCTAATAATTTCAAAATCTCAACTGTAACATCCTCTAATCTTACTCCCATACCTTCTAAAATATGAGCTGCTACACCTTCACCTTCCTTAAGAAGTCCACGGAGTAAGTGTTCTGTACCAATATAATTATGATTTAACTCCTGAGCTGATTCAGAAGCATATTCTAACACTTTCTTAGCGCGAGAAGTAAAGGGAAGTGCGCCATAGGAAGTACCATCACCACGTCCTATGAGACGTTCTATTTCACTCCTAAGGTAATTAAGGTCTAAACCCAAATTTATCAAAACCTGAGCTGCAATTCCTCCCTCCTCACGTAGCAGACCCAGGAGAATATGTTCCGTACCTACTGTGGAATAATTAAGCCTTCGTGCCTCCTCTTGCGCCAAGAGTAGTACTCTGTATGCTCTCTGTGTTAGTTTATCCATCATGTTTTATACACCTCCTTAAATATGACACCTCCCTAATGTATTTTATAACTTTTGAAAACATCACGCAATAAGTCTGCTCTCACTCCATCCCTTTCTTCTGGAGCCAGATCTTTATCCTCTCTTAATTGTACATGAGCTGGTAAAGTCAAAATTAATAAAAGATCTAATACTCTTAAAGGCATATCTATAATACCAATAGAAACGCCCAATCTTATATCAGAAAGAAGATTTATAGTTTCCAAACTATTAATATACTTAGCATGCCTTAATATACCAAAAGCCCTGCCAACTATATCTTCAACCAATCTTTTATCTTCTGCTAATAGGAGTTCCCTTGCTAACATTTCTTCTTGAACTATTTTTTGAGCAATATCTCCCATCTTTTTTACAAGTTGATTTTCACTATATCCCAAAGAAGAGCGAGTAGTAATCTGATAAAATCCAGCTATTACCTTAGTGCCTTCTCCATAAAGCCCTCTTACTAAGATCTTTGAAGCTCTAATTTTTCTAAGAAAATCCTTAATTCTACCTGAGTAAACCAGTCCTGGAAGATGTACAAGAAAAGAAACTCGGAGTCCACATCCAAGGTTTGTTATACAAGAAGTGAGATAACCTAATTTATCCTCAAAAGCAAAACTAAAATACTCAGAGAAGAGATCTTCTAAAGAAAGTATATCTTCCCAGTTTTCTTTTATATCAAATCCACCACTTAATGCTTGAAATCTAAAATGATCTTCTTCGTTAACCATTATGCTAAGTTTACCACTTTTATCCACTATAAGTCCAGCACCAGACAAATTATTAAGTTGATCATCACTCATCAAATGCTTTTCAATAAAAGATTCCTGTACAACCCCTGGAAGTTTTTCAACATTCCAAAGTTCAAATTGAGCCAAATTCCTCTCATTCTTAAGAGTCCACTCCACTTTATTAAGAAGCCTCTTTCTTTGTATCGTACTTGCCTGAGGTGGAAAAGGAAAGTCAACAATATTTCTTGCAAGCCTAAACCTTGTACTTAATATTACTTCTCTATATGGATTTCCTTCTCCTATCCATTTCAAATATTTATAAAAAAATTCTTTCATTCACCCTTTTTCCCAAACTTACGTAGAATATCTCTTATCTCAGCTGCTTTCTCATAATCCTCGTTTTCTATAGCCTTAGAAAGTTCTATCTTATACCTCAATATGTTTTCCATCTTTTTCACAGTCTTCTTTGGAGCCTTACCTTTATGGACTTTTTCACCATGGTATTGGGATATCATAGATTCTAATTTATCTGCAAAATGTACGTAACAATAGGAACATCCAACTATTCCGCTTTCCTCTATTTCTTCCCACTCTCTATCACATTTAGGACAATTATCTAAATCTTTAATTTCTTTTTCAAAAAGCATAGAGGATTGAAGAACTTCTCTTACAATCTCCTGAAGACAACTCTCACACAAAGAATATCTCCTTTTTCCTTCTTCGTTATTAACTTCTAATATATATTCTGCCTTATTCTTATGGCAGAGATCACATATCATTATTCTTTACACCTTGTAAGAAAATACTCATGAATTCTTGTATCATCACTAAGCTCTGGATGAAAGGTCAAAGCAATGATATTATTCTCCTCTACAAATACAGGCTTACCATTGAAAGAAGCGTGAATCTTTACATTTTTTCCCACATTTGAGATTTGCGGTGCTCTTATGAAAATAGCTTCAAATGGTCCATTTCTTAGAATAGGAATGTCTAAATATGTAGAGAAACTCTCCTTTTGTCTGCCATAAGCATTTCGTGAAATTGTAACATCAAGAGCTCCAAGAGTTTTCTGCTCAGGGTAGTTCTCTATCCTTTTTGCGATAAATATAAGCCCAGCACAAGTAGCTAAAACAGGAAGTCCATCAAATATTTTCTCTTTAAGCTTTTCAAAAATGCCTAAATTACTAAGTACAGTAATAAAAGTAGTACTTTCTCCTCCAGGAAGTACTATTCCATTTATCTTTTCTAAATCCTCCTCTTTTTTTACTAATGAAGTCTCAACTCCAATTTTTTCCAATATTTTTTTATGTTCAATAATAGAACCTTGAACAGCAAGTATTCCTATCTTCATCTTTTACCAACCTCTCGTCTGCAGCAATTCTTTTTCTTCTAATTTTCTTACATCAATCCCAGGCATTGGATCTCCAAGATCCTCCGAAACTTCTGCCAGTACATACGGATCATCATAATAAGTTACTGCAAGAACAATAGCCCTTGCCCTCTTTCGTGGATCCTTAGATTTAAATATACCTGATCCTACAAAAACACCATCAGCTCCAAGTTGCACCATAAGAGCAGCATCTGCAGGAGTCGCTATACCTCCTGCTGCAAAATTCACTACTGGGACTCTACCAAGTTTTCTCGTTTCAATAAGCACTTCCAAGGGAACACCTAATTCCTTTGCTTTACTTACCAACTCTTCGTCAGGAAGAAGAGCTACAGCTCTTACTTCATCCATAATTTGTCTCATATGTCTTACAGCTTCCACCACATTTCCTGTACCTGCTTCACCCTTTGTCCTAATCATAGCAGCTCCTTCAGCAATTCTCCTTAATGCTTCTCCTAAGTCCCTCGCACCACAAACAAAAGGTACTTTAAATAAATGTTTATTTATATGATATCTTTCATCAGCAGGAGTAAGCACTTCACTTTCATCTATAAAATCTACTCCAAGAGCCTCAAGAATCTGTGCTTCCACAAAATGCCCAATTCTAACCTTTGCCATGACAGGAATACTAACTGCAGACATAATTTCTTTTATCTTCTTAGGATCAGCCATTCTCGCTACTCCACCTTGTGCCCTTATATCAGCAGGTACTCTCTCCAATGCCATTACTGCAACTGCCCCAGCTTCCTCCGCAATCTCAGCCTGCTCTGCGTTGGTGACATCCATTATTACCCCACCTTTCAGCATCTGAGCAAGCCCCCTTTTTACTTTTTCAGTTCCTGTAAATATTTCCATTCCTTATTCCCTCCTTTAAGAAGGATTTTGTTTTTAACAATGTATACTCTTTTTCTCTTAATTTGTCAAAGCTTTTTTAAGCATCATTGGTGAAAATAATGATAAATTTTTTCTGCTAAATTTTCAGGAATACTAGGAATCTCTTTCAACTCCTCCAAGGAAGCATTTTTAATATTCTCTAAGGAAGAAAATTTATCAAGAAGAATTTTTAATCTCTTCTCTCCAACTCCAGGGATTTTTAAGAGAGTAGAATCCAATAGTTTTTTCTTATGGACCTTTCTATGATAGGAAACTGCAAATCTATGAGCTTCGTCTCTTACATGTTCTAATAATAATAAAGGCGGAGAATCCTTAGGCAGAAGTAAAGGACTTCTCTTTCCAGGCAAGAAGATCTCTTCTCTTTCCTTAGCCAATGCAAGAATCCCCTTAGGTTTGATATTCATCTCACTAAAAATCTCAAGGACAGAATTTAATTGTCCCTTACCACCATCTATCAGAATAATATCGGGTAAAGGATCCTCTTCTATATTCCCCAGCCTTCTTCTAAAAACTTCTTGAAGCATAAGATAATCATTAGGAGTCTCTTCTACATTCTTAATTTTATATCTTCTATATTTATTTTTATCAGGATAACCCTTATAGAAGTAAACCCTGGAGCCTACAGCCTCTTTACCTTGAAGATTTGATATGTCATATCCCTCTATAGATGTGGGAATATCCTCCAAACCAAAAATTTTTTGTAGTTCTAAAAGAGCAATCCAGACTTTATCTGTCTTTAGACTTTCAATATTAAGATCTTTTAATGCCATCTCAAGAAGCTTTTCTTCATCCTCATTTTCTGGAGTTCTAATAAAAACTTTCATACCCTTTTTATTTGAAAGAAATTTTCCTAAAGATTCTTCAGTCTCAGGAGAAAGCGAAAAAGGTATAACTACTATATTAGGAATTTCTCGCTGAGAATAATATTGAAGCATAAAGCTTTCCAAAATCTCTACCTTATCAGAAGAATAAGGAATATTTAGTGAAAAAATTCTTCTTTCAATTAATTTTCCCTCTCTTATAAGATAAACCAAAATCTTAGCTCTATGATCTTCAATGTAATATTGAATTAAATCTTTATCATCTTTACTAAGAGAAAAAATCTTTTGTTTTTCCCCTAAATTCTGTACAACTTTTATCTTATCTCTCACATTTGCTGCCTTTTCAAACTCAAGATTCTTAGCATACTCATTCATCTCCTTAGTAAATTTTTCTATTATTGCTTGATATTTACCTTCTAAAAAGGAAGAAACATCATCTACAATTCCCCAATACTCCTCTTTACTCATATATCCCTGACAAGGAGCTTTACAATTTCCTATATAGTAATTGAGACATGGTCTTTTAGGTTTATTCTTCGGTAAATTCCAAGAACAAGTTCTAAGATTAAAAAGTTTTTTAACAATGGAGATGGTCTCTCTTACGGTTCCACCTTGTGGATAAGGACCAAAATATTTTGCCCCATCTTCTTCTACTCTTCTTGCAAGAATAAGTCTTGGATATTCCTCATTCAAAGTAAGTTTAAGTAAAGGGTATTGCTTATCATCTTTAAGTTGCACATTCATCATAGGTCTATGCTTTTTAATAAGTATTGCTTCTAAGAGCAATGCCTCTGTTTCTGAATCAGTCACAATATAATTGAGATCAGATGATTTTCTTAGTAAATATGCTGCTTTCAAGGAGGAAGACTCTGAAAAGTATGAAGCAATTCTTTTCTTCAAATTTTTTGCTTTCCCTACATATAATACATTCCCTGAGCTATCGTAGAAAAGATATACTCCAGGAGATTCGGGAAATCTTTCAGCTTTTTCTTTAATTAATAATCCTATCTCTTCCATATATTTAATTTTAAAACAGAAGCATCAAAACTTCAAAGTTTATAATGACAACTTCTGTCATAAGTTGCGTGTTAAGAATTTCTATTGTATATTATTAACTAAAAGTTTAACCGAAAAATTCCTTATAAAACAGGAGTAAAAATAATGAGAAAACATATTTTCAGCTTAGTAGAAAAAGCTGTTAAAAATTTACAGGAAGAGAATATCTCTACAGATGATGTGGAGATTATAATTGAGACGCCAAAACAAAAAGAATATGGAGATTATGCTACAGCTGTAGCTTTACAGCTTGCTCAAAAAAATAAAAAACCGCCAAGAATTGTGGCAGAAAAGCTTATAGAAAAAATAGAAAAATCTCCATACATTAGTAAAGTAGAGATAGCAGGCCCTGGTTTTATTAATTTTTCCCTAAACGAAAATGCCCTATGGGATACTCTTAGAAGTATTAGGAAAAATCTTGATGAATTAGTAAAACTACCTCCTAAAAATAACAAAATTCAATTAGAATTTGGCAGTATCAATCCTACTGGACCTATGCATATAGCCCATGCAAGAGGGGTAACTATAGGAGATTCTTTAGCAAACTTATTTAAAAGAATAGGATGGAAGGTAGAAAAAGAATTTTATATAAATGATGCAGGAACTCAGATAGATCTTCTTGGAGATTCTCTCTACGCTAGATATATGCAACTTCAAGGGATTGATTATAAAGTTCCCGAAGAAGGTTACCATGGAAACTATCTTATAGATCTTGCAAAAGAAATTCTATCTCAGAAAGAAGAGATAGAAAAATTAAATGACATAGAAAAGAAACAATTCTTTAAAGAATATGCCCTTCAGAAAATATTAGAAGACATTAAAAAAACTCTTATAGATTTTGGAGTAGAATACGATCTATGGTTCAGTGAAAGAACTTTACATAAAAATGGGAAACTCAATGAGGTTTTAAAAATCCTTGAAGAAAAAGGTTACTCATACCAGAAAGACGGAGCCATATGGTTTTCTTCCACTAAGTTTGGAGATGAAAAAGATAGGGTACTACTAAAAAGTAATGGTAAACCTACCTATTTTTTAGCGGATATTGCATATCACTTGGATAAAATAGAAAGAGGATTTGACTGGATTATAGACATATGGGGAGCAGATCATCATAGCCATGTAGCAAGACTAACAGGAGCTATAGAAGCTTTAGGATATCCCAGAGAGATCCTTAATGTTATTTTAGTACAAATGGTACGTCTTATGAAAGGAAACGAAGAAATTAAAATGTCAAAAAGGACAGGAGACTTTGTAACATTACAAGAAGTACAAGAAGAAGTAGGAAGGGATCCTATAAGATTTTTCTTTCTTCTAAGGAGTGCTGAAAGCCAGTTGGACTTTGATTTAGAGCTTGCTAAAAAGCAAAGTATAGAAAATCCTGTGTACTATGTACAATATGCCCATGCAAGATGCTGTAGTATTCTAAAAAATGCAGAAGAATTAGGATATAATTTGCAAGATTTGGATAATGCAGATCTTTCTCTCATTAAAGAAGAAAGGGGAAAGGATCTTATTCTTACTTTATTAAGATATTCCGAAAGATTGGAAGATATAGCAAGAACATTAGAAATTCACCAGCTTCCTTTTTATCTTCTTAATTTAAGCACTCTATTCCATGGCTACTATGATTCTTATAGGGTGCTTGTAGAAGACAAAAATTTGGCTTTGGCAAGACTTGCTCTAATAGATGCTGTAAGAATCGTTATTAAAGATGCCTTAAGTATATTAGGAGTTTCTGCTCCCGAAAAAATGTAAAAGGGGTATGAAAAAATGAAAATCAGATGGTTTGGACATTCTTGTTTCCTATTTACAAATTCTCAAGGTAAAAAAATTATAACCGATCCTTTTGATACTTCAGTAGGCTATCCACTTCCAGAAGTAGAGGCTGATATAGTAACAGTGAGTCATAGCCATTTTGACCATAATGCTATAAATATCGTAAAAGGAAAGCCTATTGCTATTGAAGGAGAGGGAGAAAGTTCTATTTATGATATTACAATCAAAGGAATAAGTACCTATCATGACGAAGAAAAAGGCAAAAAAAGAGGCACAAACACTATTTTTATAATTGAAACTGATGGAATTAGAATAACTCATTTAGGAGATTTAGGACACAATCTAACAGAAGAGCATAAAGAAAAAATTGGAAGAGTAGATATTCTCTGCATTCCAGTGGGAGGAACTTTTACTATTGATGCTGAAGGAGCAGCAAAAATAGTAGAATTTCTAAAACCTAAGATTGTAATTCCTATGCATTATAAAACTCCCCATTCAAGACTTGACATAGATACTGTAGACAAATTTCTTAAGAGAATAAATTATCCTGTAAAAAGATGGGAAGAAAAAGAAGTGGAAGTTATAAAAGAGACAATCCCAGCAAATACAGAGGTTTGGATGCTTTCATATTAATAAAGGAGGGACAAAAGTGAATAGAGAAGAAGCACTAAATAAAGTAAATAGCCATGTAAAAAATAAAAATCTGATAAAACATATGCTTGCTACAGAAGCCATAATGCGAGCTTTAGCAAAAAAATTTAACGAAGATGAAGAGAAATGGGGAATTACAGGACTTTTACATGATGTTGACTATGAATTAACAGAGAAAGAACCAGAAAAACACGGTCTAATTGCTGAGGAACTATTAAAAGATAGCGATCTACCTAAGGATATTATTGATGCAATAAAAGGTCATAATGAATTAAATGGATCTCAAAGAGAAACTCTTCTTGCAAAAGCTCTTTATGTTGTAGACCCACTTACAGGACTTATAGTAGCAGGAGCATTAGTACATCCAGAGAAGAAACTTGCTCCTCTTGATGTAAATTTTATATTAAAAAGATTTAAAGAAAAAAGCTTTGCAAGAGGAGCAAACCGTGAGCAGATTAAAAAATGCGAGGAGATTGGTTTGTCATTAGAAGAGTTTATAGACATTGGACTTCAAGTAATGAAATCTATTGCTGAGGATTTAGAATTATAAGGGAAAAGATATGTCTTCAAAAAAAATAGCAAGAGTAGGTATATATGCAGCTATTTATGCAGCCTTAACTATTATTTTAAGTCCTATTAGTTACGGCCCTATACAGGTGAGAGTCTCTGAATTTTTAACGCTTTTCCCGTTCATAGATCCATTAGCTATTCCTGGAGTATTTATAGGATGTATAATAGCAAATCTTTTTAGCCCAGGAGGATGGATAGACATAATTTTAGGAAGCCTTTTTACTTTAGTTGCTGCTTATCTTACTCAAAAAATGCCTTCCATATATCTGACACCTATTCCCCCTATCTTGATTAATGCTTTTGGTATAAGCTTATATCTTCATACTTTTTTTAAATTACCTTATCTTCTTAATGTTATCTATATAGGTGTTGGAGAGGGAGTAGCCACTTATGGAATAGGGCTTCCTATTCTTCTTTACATTCTCAAAAAACAAAATCTTAAGAAAATTTTTGAAAATGGGGAGATTCAAAGATGAAAAAATTAAGTATAGAAGAAGAATTAGAAATTCTAAAAAGTAATGTGGTAGAGATTATTCCAGAAAATGGCTTAGAAGAAAAACTAAGAAAAGCAAAAGAAGAAAAAAGACCTTTAAGGATAAAATTAGGAGCAGATCCTTCTGCGCCTGACCTTCACTTAGGACATGCTGTGGTACTAAAAAAGCTAAAACAATTCCAAGATTTAGGTCATCAGGTAGTCTTTATCATAGGGGATTTTACTGGAAGAATTGGGGATCCATCAGGAAGATCAGAGACAAGAAAACCTCTCACTCCAGAGCAGGTGAAAAAGAATGCTATTACCTATCAAGAACAGGTAGGAAAAATTCTTGATATATCTAAAGCTGAAATAAGATATCAAGAAGAATGGTTTGGGAAAATGATGTTAGAAGATATGCTTGTACTGACATCCAAATATACAATTGCAAGAATGCTTGAAAGAGACGACTTTGCACTAAGATTTAAAGAACAGAGACCTATTTTTCTTCATGAAATCATGTATCCTCTTCTTCAAGCATATGATTCGGTAGCTATAAAAGCAGACATTGAGTTAGGAGGGACAGATCAAAAATTCAATCTAATTGTGGGAAGAGAAATCCAAAGAGAATACGGAATGGAGCCACAAGTAGCAATGCTTATGCCTATATTAGAAGGCTTAGATGGAAAGCAGAAGATGAGTAAAAGTCTTGGAAATTATATAGGACTCACAGAGCCTCCTAACCAAATGTATGGAAAAGTAATGTCTATACCTGATGAGCTAATAATAAGATATTTTGAGCTTGCTACTGAAGTTTCTAAAGAAGAGATAAGAAAAATAGAAAAAGAAATGAAAGAAGGTATTTTAAACCCCAGAGATGCCAAAGCAAGATTAGCCAAAGAGATAGTAAAAATATATCATGGAGAAAAAGCAGGTATAGAAGCCGAAGAAGAATTTAACAGGATATTTAGTAACAAAGAACTCCCAGAAAAAGTAGAAGAGGTACTAATAAAAGACACTAATAAAATTTGGGTTGTAAAACTTCTAACTTTGACAGGGGCAGCTAAAACCAATAGTGAAGCAAAAAGATTAATATCTCAAGGAGCAGTTGAGATTGATGGCGTGAAAATAGAAGATATTAATTTAGATATAGAACTTAGTAAACCATTTATATTAAGAGTTGGTAAACACTTTTTTAGGAGGGTGATAAAAGGATGAAAAAAATTATTTCTATTGCTATATTTTTTGGAAGTCTTGTAGTTATAACAACTGCTAAGATAGAAGCCAGTCTATGGAGAAACTCTATTCATTTAAGACCCATAAGGGAAATCGTAATTGTAGATGGAAATAAAAAACCTATGAAGATAAAAACTAACGCAGGATTTGTATGGGAAGTATTGGAAGATCAGAAAATAAAACTTTCAAAATATGATATTATAAGTCCTCCAGCAAGAACCCCACTTACAGAAAGAATAAAAGAGATAAAAATTACAAGAGTAACAGAAAAAAATACAACAAACACTAAAATTGTGGAGCCTAAAATGATATTAAAAGTTACCGCAGGAGAAACCTATAAAGAAGAAGTAATACAAAAGGGACAACCAGGGAAATATTTAGAAACTTATAGAATAAGAGAAGTAAATGGGAAACTTGAGAAAAAAACCCTGGTATCTTCTAAAGAACTTCAAAAAATGAAGCCCAAAATAATAAATATTACTTCCCCTGTATTAAAACACTTAAACTTAAAATCAGCTGTGTTTGAGGCTGTAAAACCTATCCAGGTAACTGCAACAGCTTATGAACCATGGACTGGTGGTGATGGCAATAATATTACTGCCCTTGGTTGGATTGCAAAAAAAGGTATTATAGCAGTAGATCCCAGATATATCCCTCTGAGAAGTGCTATATATGTTCCTAATTACGGTTTTTCTATAGCAGGAGATACAGGAGGATTAATAAAAGGTTGGAGAATTGATCTCTGCTATCCTACAGTAAAAGAAGTAATAGAATTTGGAAGAAGAAAGATCCAAATCTATCTATTAAAAAGAATTGCTTAATGGATCTAACGAACAAAGAAGCACTAATAAAAATCTTAGAAGACCATAAAATATATCTTAAAAAAAGCTTAGGACAAAATTTATTAGTAAGAAAATCAGTCTTATATAAAATTATAGAAGGCTTAGAATTATCTCATGAAGATACAGTACTTGAAATTGGTAGTGGTATTGGCACCTTGACTGTTGAACTTGCTAAAAAGGCACAAAAAGTCATTGGGATAGAGATAGATACAAGATTCCAACCTATTCTTGAGGAAACTTTAAAAAATTTTTCTAACACACATATTATATTTGAAGACATAATGAACATTGATATATCTCAGATTATTAATAGCCCTTATAAATTAACAGGTAATTTACCTTACTACATCTCGGGAACTCTATTAGGAGAATATTTAAAAATGGGACCATATGCAGATTTAATGGTAATTATGTTACAGAGAGAGATGGCTGAAAGACTTATATCTAATCCAGGTAGCAAAAAATACAGCTCTCTCTCTGTATTTTTAAAACTCACCTATACATATGAGATATTAACAAAGGTAAGTCCTAATGCATTTTTTCCTCAACCAGACGTAGAATCTGTAGTCTTAAGATTAAGGTTTTCTCCAAAATTTGGAGGGATAAAAAATAAAGAATTATTCTTTAAAATTGTGAAGGAAAGCTTTAGACAGCGAAGAAAATTTTTAATAAATAATCTTCAAAGAGCATTTCCCACCATTCCATGGAATGAAATCTTGCAATCTTTAAAAATTGATCCTAAAAGAAGAGCAGAAACCCTGTCGTTAGAAGAATTTATAAGTATAGCTAACATGGTAGAAAATTATGGAAGTTAAACTTCTTACTTACGCAAAAGTTACCCTTTTTTTAGATGTGGTAAGAAAAAGAGAAGACGAATATCATGATATAAAAATTCTCCTTCATAATATAGATCTATCTGACTTTTTAAAAATCAAACTTCTTCCCTATCCTTATTTCCTTTTAAAAAGTAATTTAAAAATTCCGGAAGAAGAAAATTTAGTTTACAAAGCTTATATAAAATTCGTTAAAGAAACAGGGATAAAAATAGGATGCAAAATATTCCTAAATAAAAAGATACCCATCCAGGCAGGACTTGGAGGTGGGAGTTCTAATGCAGCAGGAGTTATATACGCTTTAAACTTCCTTACAAAAGCAAAACTTTCAAAAGAAGATATGGCTAATATCTCAAAGGATCTTGGAGCAGATATACCTTTCTTTTTCTATGGAGGATCTTGTTTAGCAGAAGGAAAGGGAGAGATCATCAAAAAGATACCTCATAACACGTTTAAATTCCTTCTCATTTCCCCTAATTTTGGGATTAGTACCAAGGAAATTTACTCTAAGATTAGAAAAGAAGACTTAAGGGAACATATTGACTTCAATTCCATACTATATCATTACTCAAAAGGTATTTTGCTTAAACCTTTTAACTTTTTTGAAAACATACTTTTTAAGATATACCCTGAGTTAGAAGAGATTAAAAAAGATCTATCAGAAATCACTCCTTATACAGGTGTTACAGGAACAGGCTCTACAATATTTGCAGTATTACAAAAAGACGAGATTCCAGAATCTATCTTAGAAAAATATATAAAAAAAGGCTATAAAATAAAGATTATAAAATCTATAGATAGAGGTTTAAGACTAATTCTTTAAGACAAAAAGGTTACGAAATATCTTAGAAAATAAAAAATCCGACTAAATTAGAGTAATATCTGATAAAATAAATAATGCTGTTTAAGTATAAGTTTCAGAAAGGAGAATTAAAAGATGAGTGAAGATTTAATGAAAATGTTAAAAGAAATTACAGAAGCTGCAGGAGTCTCAGGATATGAAAAAGAAATAAAAGAAGTAACCAAAAGTTATCTAAAGGATTCAGCAGATCTTCTTGAGGATCGTTTGGGAAGTCTTATATTCAAGAAAGAAGGAGGTAGTCAATCACCCCGAGTCATGCTTGCTGCACACATGGATGAAATAGGCTTTATGGTAAAAAATATTACAAAAGACGGATTTATAAAATTTATTCCCTTAGGTGGTTGGTGGGATCAAGTATTACTTTCTCAAAGGGTAGTAATACATACAGAGAAGGAGAAAATTATAGGAGTAATTGGCTCAAAACCACCTCACATCCTAACTGAAGAAGAAGCGAGAAAAGTCGTAGAGAAAAAACAGATGTACATAGATGTAGGAGCTACTAATGAAGAGGAGGTTCTAAATATGGGGGTAAGACCTGGAGATCCCATTACTCCATACAGTGAGTTTACTGTAATGGCAAATTCTAAAATGCTTCTTGCAAAAGCATGGGATGATAGAGTTGGCTGTGCCCTTCTCATAGAAGTAATTAAAGAATTGAAAAATTCACAGCATCCTAATTCTGTATATACTGTTGCTACAGTCCAAGAAGAGGTTGGACTAAGAGGAGCTACTACGTCCTCCTATGTGGTAGATCCAGATGTAGCAATAGTCTTAGAATCAGATATTGCTACCGATATGCCTGGTATAAACGAGGAGAAAAAAATTACCTTAGGGAAGGGACCTTCCATTATTCTTTACGATGCTACTATGATCCCTAATCCTAACTTAAGAAGACTTTTTATTGAAACTGCAGACTCTTTAAATATTCCCATACAGTTTTCTGCTTTAGAAAGAGGAGGAACTGATGGAGGAAGAATTCATATCCATGCTAAGGGAGTACCCTCCATTGTTATAAGTGTACCTGCAAGATATATTCACTCCCATACAAGTATAATAAATATTGATGATTTCTTATCAGCTAAAAAATTAATCTTGGAGGTAATTAAAAAGCTTGATAGGGAGACTGTAGAAAGTTTATGAAAAAAGCAAGAGCCCTTTCCCTTATCTCTGGAGGCTTAGACAGTATATTAGCTACATGGCTCATTCTCCAGCAAGAAATTGACGTCGTTGGAATTTCCTTTTACACTCCTTTTTTTAATGCAGATTTATCTCAAAAAGCTGCAGATTTTCTTAAGATACCACTATATATCATAGATATCACTGAGGAATATATTCCAATTCTTAAAAACCCTAAATACGGTTATGGAAAGAATATAAATCCTTGTATAGACTGCCATGCATTTATGTGTAAAAAAGCAAAAGAACTTCTTAAAGAATTTAATGCCGATTTCATTGTAACAGGAGAGGTCTTAGGAGAAAGACCTATGTCCCAAAATAAACAATCCCTTAAAATTGTAGAGAAATATTCTGGAACAGAAGATATTCTTCTAAGACCACTCTCAGCTAAACTTCTTCCTCTTACAAAACCAGAGAGAGAAGGAACTATTGACAGAGAAAAATTACTTGATATAAAAGGAAGATCAAGAAAAATTCAATTAGAACTTGCAAAAGACGTTGGTCTTAAAGAGATTCCAACACCAGCAGGAGGTTGCCTCTTAACAGAACCAAATTTTTCCAGAAGACTTGCTGATCTTTTTAAATATTCTAATAATATAGAAAAGAGAGATTTAGAATTTCTAAAAATAGGTAGACATTTTCGTTTAGATCCTAAAATAAAGGTCATTGTAGGAAGGAAAAAAGAAGAAAATGAAAAACTTTTAGAACTTGTCAAATTAGAGGATACTATTGTAAAAGCTGAAGAACCTTCCCCAATAGTTCTTGTCCCAAACATAAATTTAAAAGATATGGAACTTTTAGAAATTATATGTAGAATTGCTGCTCATTATAGTGACCATAGAGATAATAGTAAAGTGAAAGTGGAAATAAAAACAAAAGAAGAGGAAAAAATATTAGAGGTAGCACCATATAAAAAGGAGGAGTTTCCTTTTAAACCTATATAATGGGAGAAAAACTTCAGCTCATACTAACTCATAACTATTTAGATTTTGATGCTTTATCATCTCTCTATGCAGCCAAGAAATTGTATCCCAAAGCTATTGCATATACTGATAAAAGCATGGAGAGAAAGGTCTATGAATTTTATCTTTTATATAAAGACATTTTAAGATTTCAGGAAAAGCCTGATATTCCTCAAGAGATTGAGAAAATTATATTAGTGGATAATCACTGGTTAAATCGGATAGATAAAAAATTCCAGCCTATCATTCAAAGCCAAAGTTCTATTATTGAGATCTATGACCATCATCAAACAGGAGATATAAGAGGTGATGTAGAGTACATTGAAAATGTAGGATCTACCACTACTATTCTTGTAGAAAAACTTATCAGAGAGAATATTCCTATTGATCCTATAGAAGCAACAATCTTTTTACTTGGAATATATCAAGATACAGGGAATCTCACTTTTACTACTACAGACCCGAGGGATTTAAAAGCAGCAAGTTTTCTATTAGAACGTGGAGCTAATTTAAATATTGTGAACTACTATATTTACGAAAAACTGACTAATGAACAAAAAGATTTTTTGAACGATCTTTTACAAAATTCCAAAGAAGAATACATTGGAGGCTATAGAATCATATTTACAACTGTAAGTAGAGAGAAATATGTAGAGGGACTTTCTATCTTAGCTCATAAAGTTCTTGACGAAAAAGAAGGGGATATTCTTTTCATAATACTTCAAGTAAAAGATAAGATTTATGTGTTAGGAAGATCAAAAACTCCAAGAGTGGACTTAAGAGAAATTCTAAAGGACTTTAATCCTGGAGGACATGCCACTGCTACTACTATTGTCCTTGATACTCAAAATACTAGCTTAGATTCTATAGAAAGTCTAATTAGGGAAAGATTAAAAAGATATATTCCAAGAAATTTTGTTGCAAAGGATATCATGTCTTATCCCGTAGTAACCATTCCACCAGACATAACTATAAAAGAAGCATTCAAAATTATGATGAGACTTGGATATGGAGGACTTTGTGTGGAAGAGAATGGCAAACTCGTTGGAATAATAAGCAGGAGAGATGTAGAAAAGGCTATAAACTTAAACCTTTCTAAAAGGAAGGTTAAATCTTTTATGTCTAAACCTGTAATAACAGTTACTCCTGATACTCCTCTTTCAGTAATAGAAGATTTATTGGTAGAGAAAAATATAGGGAGAATTCCAGTTTTAGATGAAGACAAAATTGTGGGAATAGTAACAAGACAAGATATATTAAGATTTAGATTTTTGAAAACTCAGGTTTATGCCCCCTTAGGTAGTATATTCCAGGTAGAGGAAGAAAAACTAAAAGAATCTCCATGGCATGAAATTTTAAAAGAGATAAAAGAACTAACCTCTAAATATAATATAGCTATTTATGCTGTAGGAGGCTTTGTAAGAGATTTATTATTAGGTATCCCTAATTTTGATTTAGATATAGTGGTAGAGGGAGATATAAATGTTATTATTCACAAACTTATGGATAAATGGCCAGGAGACATTAAGATACATGAACAGTTTGGAACTTGTGAAATAATTTTTGATGGAAAAAGAATTGATATAGCTACCGCAAGAATGGAGTACTATGAAAAACCAGGAAGTCTTCCTCAAGTACAAAGAAGCTCCTTTTGGTTAGACCTGAAAAGAAGAGATTTCACTATAAATACTTTAGCTATGAGTTTAAATTTAGAAAATTTTGGGGAAATTATTGATCTTTATGGAGGATTAGAAGATTTAACCCGAAAAGAACTAAGGATTCTTCACAACCTAAGTTTTATAGAAGATCCTACAAGAATTTTAAGAGGTATAAGATTAGAAACAAGACTTTCTTTCAATTTTGAAGAGAAAACCTTTGAACTTTTAAAAGAGGCTATAGAACAGGGATTTCTAAAAAAGATAAGTGAAGAGAGATTAAGAGAAGAAATTATCCTGATATTAAAAGAGCCGGAACCAGAAAAAGTTATAACAAGAATTCAAGAATTGAATGCTATCTCATATATTTTTCCTATTAAGAAAGTCCCTGAAAATTTTGACAGGATAAACAAAATCTTGAGAAAAGAGTTTCCTGACAAATACTATTTACAAATTTTAAATATTATATGCGAAGCAGAAGAGGAGGGAGGAACAGAGTGGCTAAAAAAATTACACTTTTCTAAAAAAGTGATCCTTCAATTTAGTTTTTTAAAAAAATATAGCGATTTAGAGGAACTTAATGACAAAATAATAAAAGAGATATCGGACTTACCAGAAGATTTTCTTCTGCTACTATCCTTAAAAACAAGGAACAAAAATATAGGTAAAGAGATTCTTAAAATAAAATCACTAAAGAATAAAGTTCCTTATCTTTCTGGTAAAGATCTCTTTGATTTTGGATTAAGAGGTCAAAAAATTGGAGAAATATATAAAGAGCTATTTATAAAACACCTCAAAGGAGAGATAGAAACAAAAGAAGATGAAGAAAGATTTATAAAAAAAATTATAAATTCAATTCCCCAATAGGATCCTTTAAGATTTTACCTTCAAATTTATAAAAATTTTTAAGTCTTTTAGAGGATCCAAAGCCCGTAAGAATCTCATAAGGTATAGTACTACAAACTGTAGCGATCCACTGAGCATCTATTTTATTTTCACTATCCTCTCCCATAACTATAACTATATCTCCAACCTGAACCTCTTCATCATTTATATCCACAGTAAATTGGTCCATAGATATTCTTCCTAAAACCCTATGATATTTTCCTTTTATTAATACTCTACCCTTATTAGATAATTCCCTACGATAGCCATCAGCATATCCTATGGGAATAAGAGCAATACGAGTGGGAAATTCTGTAATAAAAGTGTGACCATAGCCAATTCCCCAGTTTGAAGGAAGCTCTTTCACAAGAGTAACTCTTGCTTTCACTTCCATTACTGGCTGAAGCTTTTCATTTCCATAGCCATACAAAGATATTCCCGGTCTTACCCCTTGATAATGGAAATCTGAAAAATTAAATATTCCCCCTGTATTTAAAAGGTGAGAAAAAATATCCTTTTCTTCTCTAAATCTTAGCCTAACCTCTTCAAAAATTCTCTTTTGAAAAAGATTATATGGATCCTCTTTATCCTCTGGAGAAGAAAGGTGAGAAGTTATAGCTTCTAAATGTAAAGTTTTAAAATTTATTAGAGCATTTTTTATCTCTTCTATATTAAAAGGTGGTACTAATCCTTCCCTTCCCATTCCTGTATCTATTCCTAAATGAAACTTTATATTTCTTTCCTTTCTTTGAGAATACTTACCTAATTCTCTTAAAAAATCTATGTCTGAAACCACAGGTGTCAAATTATACTCAAATAAATAGGGAATAGCATCCTTTAGTTGAGGGGAAAGAATAATCACATCTCCCTCTATTCCTATTTCCCTGAGTTCTATGCCTTCATCTACATAAGCTACAGCAAATTTCTTCACACCAAATTTCTGAAGAAATCTTGAGACAACTTTTACTCCATGCCCATAAGCATCAGCCTTAACAACCGCAATAACATCTGTCTTACTCCCAATCATTGCTTGGATCAATCTCAAATTATGTAAAAGGGCAGATAGATTTATCTCTTTCCACGCAAGTTTTTCTTCCATCTATAACTCTTTCAATCTCAGCATCCTAAAGAAATTACTTCTCTCAAGCTCTTCAAGTTTTACTGTAATTAACTTTATAGTTTCTTCTATTTGAGGAATAAGTTTATATTCCAAGGCATTAACTCTTCTTTTTGTCCTCTCAATTTCTTCTGCAAGAGAAATAAAATATCTCTCCTTATTAGCAAGTTCCACCATATCTTCTAAAAGTTTATCCCACATCAGAGATAAAGAGTCTAAAGAAGGATTAGTCTCTAAAAGACTATACAAAGGATGATAAATCTCCTTTATTTCAGCTTCTCTCACAGTAATATTCATCTTCTTATCTACTTTTTGAGTAAGAGTGGTCTTTCCTTCATTTACATAGATTAGACTCTCCCATAAAGGTCCCGACATCTTTATATAGGTAAAGCCGCCTAAAGCTAAAAATTCTAAAAATTCTTTTTCTACAATATCTCTAAATATTTTATAATTCCGAGTCTCTTCCATAAATCTTCGGATAAGTCCTTCTAACTTATCCTCAAGAAGCTTATGACCTCTCTTTGCAATAACAAGTCTTCTTTTAAGTTTTAAAAGCTCCATTCTATTAGGATTAACTTTAAGAGGCATCTTCTTTCCCCCAGAATTCATCAAGATATTCAGGTCTTACTCTATTAAGACTTGCTCTTGGAAGTTTTCTTAGAAGTCTCCAGCCAAGCTCTAATGTCTCAAAGACACCTCTATTCTCATATTCTCCTTGTCTTACAAATTTATCCTCAAATTCATCAGCAAAGTTTAAAAATTGAATATCTTCTTCTGTTAAAGCAGCTTCTCCTAAAACTACTGCCAGCTCTTTCGCCTCAAGTCCACGAGAATAAACAGCATAAAGCTGGTTAGAAAGATCATTATGATCTTTTCTCGTTCTTCCTTCTCCAATCCCACCTCTCATAAGTCTTGATAGAGATTGAAGTACATCAATAGGAGGATAAATACCTCTTCTATGAAGCTCTTGGCTTAAAAAAATCTGTCCCTCAGTTATATATCCTGTTAAATCTGGAATTGGATGAGTTCTATCATTCTCAGGCATAGTAAGAATAGGTATTAAGGTTATAGAACCTTTTTTTCCCCTTATCTTTCCTGCTCTCTCATACAGAGTAGCAAGATCTGTATAAAGATAACCTGGATATCCTCTTCTTCCAGGAACCTCTTTTCTTGCTGCAGAGACTTCTCTCAAAGCTTCTGCATAATTAGTCATATCACTCAGAATTACAAGCACATGCATATCTAATTCAAAAGCAAGATATTCTGCTGCTGTAAGAGCAAATTTAGGAGTTGCAAGTCTTTCAATAACAGGATCGTCCGCAAGGTTTATAAAAAGTACAGTCCTTTCCAAAGCACCTGTTTTCCTAAAATCCTCTATAAAAAAGTTTGCTTCTTCAAAGGTTATACCCATAGCTCCAAAGACTACCGCAAATTTCTCTTCTTCATTTAAAAGTCTTGCTTGTCTTGCAATCTGAGCCGCAAGCGCAGAGTGAGGAAGCCCTGCTCCTGAAAAGATAGGAAGTTTTTGCCCTCTAACTAATGTATTCATTCCATCTATAGCAGAGATTCCTGTTTGTATAAACTCTGACGGATATTCACGAGAATAAGGATTTATAGGACTTCCATTAATATCCATTCTTTTTTGAGGAATAATCTCGGGTCCACCATCTATTGGTCTTCCAAGTCCATCAAAAGTTCTTCCCAAAATAGCTGGGGCAAGATTTATCTCAAGGCCATGTCCTAAAAATTTTACTCTCATCCCTTTAAGAGATAAATCTTGCGTACTTGTAAACATCTGAATTAATGCCGCACCTTCTTGAGCTTCTAAAATTTGTCCTTGTCTAATTTCTCCATTTGAAAGTTTTACTTCTACTACTTCTCCGTATTTTATATCTTCAATATTCTCTACAAAAACAAGAGGTCCACTTATCTTAGATACCAATGTATACTCCTTAGGCATGTTCTCTTGCACCCTCCTTTATCCCATAAAGCTTATTATTAACCTCATCAAGAAGTTCTTCAATTTCATCAATTCTATCTTCCGAGATAAACTTCATCCTTGATATCTTTTCTCTCTCAGGAAATCTCAATATCTCCGAAAGAGATATTCCTTCGTCTATCAGTTTTAAAGCAACACCGTGAAAATTCAGGATATTTTTCAGCATAAGATACTGCTTCCTCAAAGATGTGTATGTATCTACTTCATGAAGAGCATTTTGATGCAAGAAGTCTTCTCTTATAGATCTTGCTGTCTCCAAGATAAGCCTATCCTGCGGTGACAAAGCTTCCATACCCACCAATCTTACAATATCTTGTAATTCTGCCTCTCTTTGAAGTATAGACATAGCCTCCTGCCTCATTTCATACCAATCTTCTGCTATTTTTTCCTTCCAAAACTTACTTACAGGTTCTAAATACAAAGAATAACTAACCAACCAATCTACCGCAGGGAAATGCCTACTAAAAGCAAGCCTTGCATCAAGTCCCCAGAATACTTTTGTTACTCTTAAAGTCGCTTGTACTACTGGATCAGACAGATCTCCTCCGGGAGGAGAAACTGCACCAATTATACTAATAGAACCGAGTCTATTATCTTTTCCTAAACAACGAACAAATCCTGATCTTTCATAAAAGCTTGCAATACGAGATGCCAAATAAGCTGGGTATCCCTCTTCTCCAGGCATCTCTCCAAGTCTTCCTGAAATTTCTCTCATTGCCTCCGCCCAACGAGAAGTAGAATCAGCCATTAGTGCCACATGATATCCCATGTCTCTGAAATATTCTGCAATAGTTATACCTGTGAAAACTGATGCCTCTCTTGCAGCTACCGGCATATTAGAAGTATTAGCAATAAGAATAGTCCTCTCCATTAATAGTTTCCCTGTTCTTGGATCCTTAAGCTCTGGAAATTCTATCAACACCTCTGTCATTTCATTTCCACGTTCTCCACAACCTATGTAGACAATAGCGTCACTATCTGCCCATTTTGCAAGTTGATGTTGAATAATAGTCTTTCCACTACCAAAAGGACCAGGCACACAAGCAGTTCCCCCCTTTACTAAAGGAAAGAATGTATCAATTACTCTTTGTCCCGTAATAAGTGGAATATTAGGAGGCAACTTCTCTTTTACAGGTCTCTGATATCTTACAGGCCACTTATGCATTAGCTTTAACTCTATCTTTTTACCTTCTTCATCTTCTAATATGCCTATTGGTTCTTCTACAGTAAAAGATCCGCTCCTTAATTCTAAAATCTTCCCTTTTAACTGAGGAGGAACTAATATTCTGTGCTCTAAAGCCGAAGTTTCATAAACAATTCCTAAGATATCTCCACCTTCTACATACTCTCCTTCTATGTTCTTAGCCTCAAAATCCCATCTTTTATCCCGATCTAAAGAAGGAAGGAAAAGCCCTTTACTTAGAAATACTCCACTTTTCTCCGCAAGCTTATTTAGAGGTCTCTGAATTCCATCATAAATCTGTCCTATAATACCAGGTCCAAGCTCTACACTTAATGGTTCTCCAAGAGGATAGACAGGCTCTCCTGGACCTATACCTTGTGTCTCTTCATATACCTGAACATATACCAAATCGTTATCTAAACCTATCACTTCACCAAATAATTCCAGATCACCCACACGTACCATTTCATACATCTTTACATTAGCAAGTCCTTTTGCTACTACAAGAGGACCTGCTACTCTAACTATTTTCCCTTCCATAATATCCCTCTCCTTCAGCAAAAATATCTATGCCTAAGGCTTTTTCCGCCAAATCTCTTAAAATTTCCTCTCCTAATTTCTTATCTGAAAAAGTATCTGGAAGAATTAATAGAGCTTCCTTTTTGGAACCTTCTATGATTTTACCTGCTACACTTTCAAGAACAACAATAACAGGATACTCATCTTCAGAAAGATTGCTATATATCTCAAATGCCTCATCTGCATTTCTCACTGGAAATACATCTAACCCAAAAACTCTAAAGATCTCAACCAAGCTATCTAATCCTATTATGGCAATCTTCCCTTCAATCATTTATTTTTAGTAGTCCTTTCTCCCAGATTTGATTAGGAATTTTATTTCTTTTACTCTCTATAAGAGTTAACAGATCTTCCATCTCCCAAAGCTTATTATAAAAATAATATAACACCACTTCTGGTCCACTTACCACATTCTTAAAGTTTTTTCGCATAAAATTGAAAAGATATTTCTTAATTAAAAGATCTATATCTTCATTCTCTACTTCCTTCAAAAATTCTATATATGGTTTACCTAAGGAATTGACAAGCTCCTCAGGATCAGTCTTAGGTAAATCTATTTTTTTAAGAATCTCTGGAGATATGTTTATCTTTTTAATTCGTAATAACACCTTTATTAAATAAAGATTATTTCTTAACTTCCAAAAATTTTTCACTTTTTCACTTTCTAAATCTTCTAAGAACTCCTTAGAAAGATTTAATGCTGCTACATCAACAAAAAGATTTAACATGCGCAAATCCTTAGTTTCTTGCCATATTTTAGTTAATCTATTTAAAATTTCTTTCTTAAGATCTCCAAAATATGGACTATAAGGTAATCCGTAAAATACCTCTCTCTTTCCTGAAATCTCTATTCCCTCTATCAAATTTCTTACATCATGAACCATTAGATCAAAGAGCATTATCTCTATATACGGACTTTTTACAGTTTTAGAGATCAGCTTTAAATCTTCAGTTAAAATCCTAACAATTTCCTGATATCCTATTTCAGAAATAAAAGCATATGACGTTTCTTTTAGCCAGTCCAGCAAATCTGTAAGATTGGCATTTTTAAGCCATTCCCATTGAGCCTTATCTATAAATTTAGGGAATTTAGCTTTTAAATTTGTAGATAAGAAAAGATATTCCTCATACATAACTATTCTTCACCACGTAATATTTTAGCTATATCCAAAAGATATCTATCAAAAAACTCTTCAAGAATAACCTCTAAAGTAAGATCTACAACAAAATCTCCCTTTTCTAAGATAAATCCTCCTGCCCCTTCTACCCTTTCGTTCATAACTTCCAAATTATACTTTTGTTTCAGTCTCTTTACATCTAATTTATTTTCTTCCTTTGAAAGATAAATTCTTGCATCTCTAAGACTATCTCTCTCAATAATCCTCTCCCACATCTTTTGATACTCTTCTTGAGATAACTCTTTTATCTTAGAAAGAACTTCTTTCTTCAAATTATTTACAATCTCTACCTCAAGTCCTGCTACTTTTACTTTATAACCTAATCTTTTTTTAGAAAGCAGAGCCGATTCTTCCGATTTAATTTTCTCCTCAAGCTTCATTCTCTGTTCATCTTTCCATTTTTGAATTTCTGCTTCTTTTTCGGTAGCAAAGTTTAAGAATTCTTTTTCTTTCTTATCTTTTATTTCTTGAATCTGACTTTGTTTTTCTTTTTCAAGTCTTTCTAACACATTATCCAAAGACATTAGATTTTCACTCCAAAGAAAAGAAGTATAATAGATATAATAAGAGAGAGAATAGCATATGTCTCAACTAAAGCAGAAATAATTATTGCTTGTCCAGAAGTCTCAGGATTTTGGGCTATCATCTGCAATGCAGCAGCACTAGCTTTACCCTGCCAAATTGCACTCATAAACTCACCAACCATAAGAGGGATACTTACTGCAAATACTGCAAGTCCTTGTTCAAGGGTTAGGTTAGGAACATTACCACCAAGCAGTCCTAATCTCAGAAGAATTAAAAAGGCTCCAATAAATCCGTAGAACCCTTGAGTTCCAGGAAGTGCTTGTAAGATAAGTGCCGTGCCAAAAAGATCTGATTTTTCAGAAAGCACTCCAGCAACAGCTTCTCCTGCTATTCCTACTCCCTTTGCAGAACCTGCTGATGCAAGAGCTGCTCCAAGAGCAGCTCCAATAAGAGCAATTGTTAACCCTATCATACTAATACCTCCCATCGTAATTTTTCTTTACTTTAAAAAACTTTCCTTCAGCCTTAAAAGGTAAAAACTTTCTACCACCGTCTACAAAGAACCTTCCATAAAGCTCAAGAAACTGAAGCCTTGTAGAATGGATAAAGGCAGAGAGGGCACTGAGTACAAAATTCAAAAGTTGACCTCCTACCCAGATCAAAACCAGTAATACCCAACCTACTATAGGAATACCTCTTAGCATATTTGCTAAGTCTGTAATCACAAATCCAAAAATAGATCCTACAAGGTTTAAAGCAAAAAGCCTGGAATAAGAAAGAATATCTCCCATAAAAGAAGTAAGACCATACCCTCCCAATATTCCATATAAACTTATCAATCCCACAACAAACCTTGCAATCCCTTTATGATCTCTTCCCTGAGTAAGTACAAGACCAACAAGCCCAACAAAAATAAGATATTTAAAGATATCTATAGGGAGAGGAAGGATAATATTAAGGGCTTGGGATCCAAAATATAAAAGGAGTGAACCTAAAAATAATATCCAAAGTCCTGCATCATAGAGAGCACCTTGCCAATCTCCCACTTTCAAACAGGATATAAATCTCAAAATAAGTGCATAGAATTGAGCTATTATTCCAATAAATAGCGAGATTCCTAAAGCAGCGATAAGATCCTGACTTGGATTAATCAAAGGTAGTATTCCTAAAAACTTTCCATCAGGTCCTAAAAATATTTGATTTCCGAAGAAACTCCATGTAAGTATTCCAATAAAAATAGAAGGGATGCTTAAGACAGAAAGTAAATCAATCAAGTCCTTAGTATCCTCTTCCGGACCAAATTTCTTTTTAATCCAAATTGTAGATAGAAGCAAGAGAGTTCCATATCCCACATCTCCTAAGCAGATACCAAAGAACAACATATAAAAGGGCGCCATAAAGGGCGTAGGATCAATGAAACCATAAGGGGGAAGACCATATAATTTTGTAAGAAATTCAAAAGGTCTAATTATTTTAGGATTTTCTAAAATAACTGGAGGGTCTTCTTCAGGAAGTGGATCTCTGGTCTCAAAGCCACAATCAGAAATTCTTGCCTTTAATGCATCTAAAAACTTGTTTTTATCCCTCTTTGGAATCCATCCAGAAAATATATCAAAAAATCTACTCTTATAAGGATATTCATTTATTTTCTGCTCTGAACTCTTTGATATAAAATAGTCATACCATGCTAAAATATTTCTCTTTTTCTCTGCTATACTCTTAGCTCTATCTAAAAGTTTAGCCAAATCTTGCTTTGATTTTTCAAGAGAAGAAGAAATTCTCTTTAGATTTTCAGATGGTGTTCCTTTCAGATAAGGAATTCTTCTATAATCAAAATTATATTTTTGAAGCAATTCCTCAAAAGTAGGCTTATTTTCCTTAGGGATTAAAAAAATAACTTTAGTTTCTCTTGATGTATTGATAACCTTATACCAAGAAACTTCCAAAATATCTTTTGCATCCTCTAAAAACTTCTTCCAGTTTTCCGGCTTAAAGCTTCCACTGTAGAGAATAAATCTCTTAAAAGTCCTTGGAAAATCAAGACTATCTTCTAATTCAGACCAGTAAGCAGTCTCATCATATAAAGAAAGAAGAAATTTTTCTTTTTCCTCTAATATATTGAGGGTTTTCTCTATTGATTTTAACTCTTCATATATACTTTCCAAATGGATCTCACTTCTTAATCTTTCAAATTCTACATCATCTATTTCTTCTCTTCCTGCAAAAAACGCTTCAAGAAGTCCCTTTTTTTCTGGAAAAAGTCGCATTAATATTTTCAATATCTCTTCAATTTTTCCTATAGCTTCTCCGTAAGTCCCCCCACCAGATGTAGAAACTTCTGAGGAGAGCTTTTCCCAATGTATATTAGGAAAACCCTTAAATATTTCTAAGATTTTTCCTTCTTCATCCTTAGGGAGAACTACCCAGAATCTCTCAAGTTTTAAAATAGCCATATTTATTCTTCCCTTATCTTATCTAATATGAATTCCAAAGCTTTTGGAAGATTAGAATTTAACCTTTCTCTATATCTTTTAAGATCCTCTTCATATTTATTCTCTAATTCTTTTTCTTTCTCTAAAAGCTCCTTTTTATGAGTCTGTTCAAGTTCAGCTAATTCTTCTAAGATTTTTTCCCTTTCCTTTTCTTCTTGCAAAAGCCGTTCGTTTATCTTCTCCTTTAACCAGTTTTCCCAAAATCCCTTAGCCTCTTCTACTTCTTTCTCAACTTCTTTTTCTTTATCATGAATTAAAGAAATGACATCTTTAATTTTTTCTTCCATCATAGTTATACAACCTTTTGTACTTTCTCAGCCTTTAAACATCTGGTACAAACATTTATAGTCTTTACCTTGCCATTTACTACAGCTCTAACTTTATGAAGATTTGGAAGCCATCTTGTCTTTGTTCTGCGATGAGAATGGCTCACTTGGAAACCCACCCAAGGTCCTTTACCACAAATATCGCATTTTCTAGACATCTTTTTTACTCCTCCCTTCTTATCCTAAGTTTAATTTTAGAAAAGATTTTTTAAACTTCTGTTAAAAAGTCTCATTATTTTTATAAAAATCGGTTATAATTATACCATATGATGAGAAGATTATCACATTTTGCAGGATATTTTTATCCTGCAAATAGAGAAGAACTAATGAAGTTACTAAGTAACTTCATTAAAGGGATAGACCCTACTCCTGTCTACGGGTGTATAGTGCCTCATGCAGGATATATTTATTCAGGTTGGACAGCAGGAGCAGTCTATTCAAAAATAAACACTCCTGAAAAAATAATAATTTTAAGTCCTAATCATAATGGCTTTGGTGCTCCTGCAGCAATTTTTAGGAAGGGTATATGGAGTACTCCTTTAGGAGATATAAATATAGATGAAGAGCTTTCTGATCTAATTTTAGAATATTCTGAATATTTAAGAGAAGATCCTTCTGCTCATACCCCTGAACATGCTATAGAAGTTCAATTACCTTTCTTACAATTTCTAAAGAAAGATTTTAAGATAGTACCTATAACTGTAGCAGATTATAGACTTCCAATCCTCAGAGATTTGGGGACAGCAATAGAAAAAGCTATCTCCCAGGTAGAGACAGATGTATTAATTATTGCAAGCTCTGATTTTTGTCATTACGAACCCCAACAGTCAGTAAAAGAAAAAGATCTCTATGCTATTGAATCCATTCTTGATCTTAATGAAGAAGAATTTTTGAAAAGAGTAAGAGAAAAAGATATCTCTATTTGTGGGGCTGGACCTATTGCAATCACTATTATGGTAGTTAAAGCCTTAGGAGCTAAAAGAGGCTTATTAGTAGATCACAAAACCTCTGGGGATATAACAAGAGATTACTCTGCAGTAGTTGGCTACGCTGGGATCATATTTCCAAAAGAGACGTGAAAAGCTTAGCAATAGTAGGCTTAGGAAATCCTGAAGAAAAATATTTAAATACCCGCCATAATGTGGGTTTTATGGTTGTAGACTATCTAAGAGAATATTTCAGGTTTGATCCATGGAGAAAAGTAGGATTAAATCTAATTTCATCTGGAAGTATAATAGAAACCAAAATTTTTCTTATAAAACCTCAGACTTATATGAATCTGAGTGGAAAAGGAGTTAAAGAATTTTTAGAAGCGCACCCATTAGAATCTAAGGACCTTCTTATAATTCAAGATGATCTTGACTTACCATCTGGAATTTTAAGAATAAGGTTTGACGGAAAAGATGGTGGTCATAATGGAATAAGATCTATAATCTCAGAATTAGCTACCACTGATTTTTATAGATTAAGAATTGGTATTGGTAAGCCAGAAAGTAAAGAATTAACAATAAGCTATGTACTAAGTGAATTTACAAAAGAAGAAAAAGAAATCATAGATAAAATTATAAAATTATCACCTGAGATTATAGAAACTATAATAAAAGATGGCTGGGAAACAGCTCAAAGGTTATATAACAGAAGATGCCATTCATAAATAGAATTCTAAAAAGTGAAGATTTTCTTACTCTTAGAGAGAAAATTCTAAGGAATGAAAGTGTCAAGATTCAAGGCTTATATAAAGGAGTCTATCCGCTCCTTCTTTCTCTTCTCAAAGAGATAAAAAAACCTGTTTTCTGGGTCACTAATGAAGAAGATAACCTAAATTATTGGGAGGATTTTGAGGATTTAGATATAGATATCTTCCCTGCCTTTCTTCATTTCCCTTATGAAAAGCCTCTAAGATCTCATCAAACTGAGGGTCAAAGATTGAAAGCCTTAACAACATTAATTTTGAAGAAAAATCCTATTATAGTTGCTTCTTTAAAATCTCTTATATATCCCCTACTTCCTAAGGAGATTTTTTCCGCAGAAATTTTAATATTAGAGATTGGAAAGGAAATAGGTAGAGACTACTTAGAAAACTTTCTTGCAAAGAACTATTATAAAAGAGTTGGATATGTAGAAGGGTTAGGAGAGTATGCGGTTAGAGGAGGGATCGTAGATATCTATCCCGTCACTTCTGAGCTTCCTATAAGAGTAGAATTTTTGGGTGATGAAATCTCCTCTATGAGATTTTTTAATCTTGAGGACAGAAAATCCATCAGAAATATTGAAAGGTTTATATTAACACCTTTACATGAACTTATAGAGCCATCGGACGAAGAAAAAGTGTTTTCAAAAAGTTTAGAGAAAAGAACAAGTTTTATTTCTTATCTTCCTAAAGATACCCTCATAGTATTTGAAGATTTAAATGAAGCTAAAATACTTCTTGAAAAATGGGAAGAAAAAGGGGAAAAAACGTTTGAAATAAGAAAAGATAAGATAAAAGAAAAAATTTATTTCATAGGAGACGAACTCTTAGAGGAGTTTTCTCATTTCCAAAATGTAGATCTCCACAACTTAGAAGAGCCAGATCTTACATTCTCTTTCTATTCTCCATCCCAATATAGAGGTATAGGAGAGTTTTTAGAAAAAAGTTTAAAAGAATATATAGAAAATGGATGGGAAATATACATATCCTCCGAGCATCAAGAGATTCTTAGAACAAGACTCAAAGATCTGAATATAAAATACCTCTTAGGAGAAAAATTAAAAGAAGGATTTATCTGGGAAAAAGAAAAGATTGTTGTACTTACTGACCATGAAATATTTGGAAGCAGAAGGAGAAGGAAAATACCAAAAGTAGAAAAAGGGCTCAAACCTAAGGATCTCTCCTTTCTTAAAGATGGTGACTACGTAGTACATGTAAATTATGGAATTGGAATATTTAGAGGATTAAAGAAGCTTCAGATAGAAAACAACGTCCAGGAATTTATTGCGGTAGAGTATGCCAATAATAGCTTCTTATATGTTCCTTTAGAAGAGATGCATCTTATTCAGAGATATATCTCTTCTTCTCCAGAACCTCCTATTATAAGTAGATTAGAAACAAAACAATGGGAAGAAACAAAAAGAAGAGTTAAGGAATCTGCAAAAGAAATAGCAGAAGAATTATTAAAGATGTATGCTCAAAGAGAAATTGAAGAGGGATTTGCCTTTTCTCCAGATAACGAACTTCAGGAAGAATTAGAAGCAAGTTTTCCTTATATAGAAACCGAAGATCAAATTAAAGCATTGACAGAAATTAAGAAAGATATGGAAACCTCAAAACCTATGGAGAGAGTCCTTATTGGGGATGTAGGATTTGGAAAGACAGAACTTGCGTTAAGAGCAAGTTTTAAAGCCGTACTTGACGGAAAGCAAGTGGCTATTCTTGTACCCACCACAATTCTTGCATATCAACACTGGCGAGTTTTCAAAGAAAGGCTTGAAGTCTTTCCTGTAAAAGTAGAGATACTAAGTAGGTTGAAACCAAAAGTTGAACAAAAAAGAATTTTAGAAGGTCTTAAAAAGGGTGAAATTGATATAATCATTGGCACGCATAGGATTTTGCAAAGAGATGTACAATTTAAAGATCTGGGTCTTATTATAGTAGATGAGGAACATAGATTTGGCGTATTACAAAAAGAAGGATTTAAAAAGAAATACCCAGGCATTGATATTCTTTATTTATCAGCGACCCCAATACCAAGAACTCTCTCAATGGTTCTTGCTGGTATAAGAGAGTTTTCCATCCTTGAAACTCCACCAGAAAATAGACTTCCTATTCAGATTTTTGTGTTGGAATATAATCCTCAGGTTATACAAGAGGGAATAAGAAGAGAGCTTGAAAGAGGCGGACAAGTCTATTATGTATGCAATGATATATCACGTCTTGAAATAGTAAAAGCCTTTCTCTCCGAATTAGTTCCAGAAGCAACATACGGAATAGCTCATGGAAAAATGGATGATGAAGAATTAACCAAAATAATGGGCGACTTTTACGATGGGAAAATAGATGTCCTTATCTCCACAACCATAATAGAATCTGGTATTGACGTACCTAATGCTAATACTTTATTTGTAGAAAATGCAGAACATATGGGGCTTGCACAACTCTATCAACTTCGTGGAAGAATTGGAAGAGCAGATAAACAAGCATATGCTTATTTTTTACATGCTCCTATCAAAAAACTTTCTGCAGAAAGTATAAAGAGACTTGAGGCATTAAAAGAGTTTTCAAGTCTCGGATCTGGTGTCAGACTTGCATTAAGAGATTTAGAGATTCGTGGAGCAGGAAAAATCTTAGGAAAAGAACAGCATGGACATATTAATTCTGTAGGCTTCTATTTATATCTTCAACTATTAGAAGAGGCAATCTCCGAGTTAAAAAATGAAAAACATAGAGATAAAACAAATTGCAAAATTACTCATCCTTATTCTGTAACTATTCCCGAGGAATATATACCTCAAAGTAGTGACAGAATTTATTTCTATCAAAAGTTAGTAAGCATAGAAGACCTCAAAGAAATAGAAGAGATACAAAAAGAAATGGAAGATATATATGGACCTATTCCAGAAAAAGTAGAAGACCTTTTTTTATTTGCAAAGATAAAGTTCTTAGGTGAGCAATTAAATATAGCAAAAATTGAGATCACAGAAAATAATGTAAAATTCACTTATAAAGGGGAAAAAGAGAAAATATTAACACTTCCAAAAGGCAATTTCAAAAAGAAGGGGGAATTTATATTTGATTTTCTTTATGATCTCTCCAACATCAACTAAAATTGTGTTATAATCGCTACTAGATTTGTTTTTAAAAAATCTTGAAATATGAGGTGAAGAAATGAGTGGAAAAAGTGTCCTTAAAACTATTTTTGTTGTTTTTGCAGTCATTTTTGTTTTATCAGCAGGATTTGTAGGTATTGTGTACCATCAGATGAAAAACTATCCAGTAATCAAAGTAAATGGGATACCTGTAAGTAGACAAGAATATAAAGATAGGCTAAACTTTATGAAAGATCAGTATTCTATTATGTTTAATATAGATTTTACCACTACTGATGGGCAAAAACTATTATCAAGGGTCAAAGAAGAAACGATCAATGACTTAGCCCAATGGAAAATTGTTGAGGCTGAGGCTAAAAAAAGAGGAATTAGCATCTCAAATAAGGAGGTAGACTCCACATTAAAGGACATAGAAAAAGAATTTCCATCCACATTACAATTTGAGCTTGCCCTTGCTCAATATGGACTTGATAGAAACACCTTTAGAGAAGAAATTAAGAAGAATTTACTTGCTAATAAACTCATAGATGTGATTGGAAAAGATGAAAGGGTAACAGAGACAGAGACAAAAAAATATTACGAGGAAAATATACAATTATTTGAACATCCAAAACAGTTTAAAGTTTATTCTATTGTATTAAAAGACGAGAAAAAGGCAAACGAAGTATATAACGAGTTAATAAGTAATAAGATTACCTTTACTGATGCAGCCAAGAAATACTCTGAAGACATTACTACAAAAGATAGTGGTGGGGAATTAGGATACGTATCTATTGGAGAACTTCCAGAAGAAGTAGAAAAAATTACATTTACATTACCTCTTAATCAGATAAGTAAGCCTATAAAGACAGAAGACGGATATTACTATATTACTAAAGTAACTGAAATAAAAGAAGCATATACTACTCCATATCTTCAGGCAAAAACAGAGATAGAAGATAGGTTACTTTATAACAAAAAAAGTAAGGTATTTTCACAATGGCTTGAAGAAGAATTAAATAAAGCAAAGATAGAAAAAGACTTCTCTGATAAAGATATATGGATGAGAATTTGGAGAAAATTAGTACAAATTCAACAAGTCTTCTACCGAAAAGAAGCAAGAACTCCTCTTCCAAAGACTGATGAATAGTTCTAAAATCTATCTTTAGAGAAAGCAGCAATTTTCTTATCTTTGGATAAACTTTTAAGAAAAACTTCGGCGTATACTTGCTTTTTTATAACTTGATGCTATAATTTTACTGAAAATCATATTTTCAAAAGATAGAGAGAAAGAAGGATGGACAATAAAGAAAAGATATCTAAAGAATTTATAGATCTTTTCTCGGTTGTAGAGAAAGTAAGAAAAGAGTGCCCTTGGGATCAAGAACAAACTCCTCAATCACTTGCACCTTACTTTTTAGAAGAATCTTATGAGCTTATAGAAGGATTAGAGGAAAATGATGCCCAAAAAATAAGAGAAGAACTTGGAGATGTTTTATTACATATTTTAATGCAAAGCATTATGGCAGCAGAAGAAGATAGGTTTAGCTTTGCAGATGTATGTAGAGATCTAAAAAATAAATTAATAATAAGACATCCACATGTTTTTGGAGATATAAAGGTAAAAGAGGTAAAGGATATTTTGACAAATTGGGAAACAATAAAAAGTAGTGAGGATAATGGGAAGGGGATTTTAGATGGCATCCCTAATAACATGCCTGCTCTTCTTTCTTCCTTCAGAATACAAGAAAAGGTATCTCATGTAGGTTTTGACTGGAAAGAGACTACAGATGTCATTCCTAAGATATATGAGGAGATAAAAGAACTTGAAGAAGCAATAGAAACCTCAGAGAAAGAAAAAATAGAGGAAGAAATTGGGGATTTGTTGTTTTCTATAGTAAACATAGCAAGGCATTTAGATATTGAACCAGAGTCTGCTTTGAGGAAAACAAATAGAAAATTTATAAAAAGATTCAAATTTATTGAGGAAAAAGTCAAAGAATCAGGAAAAAATTGGAAAGATCTGAATTTAGAAGATCTTGATCAACTTTGGGAACTTTCGAAAACTTCATAAATTTTAAAATATACCCTATTAAAGAAAGGGGGTGAAGAAGGATGAAGAAGGCAGAATTCATTGCCAAAGTAGCCGAAAAGTCAAAAATCACGAAGAAAGAAGCAACAAAAGTCGTTAATGCAGTACTTGAAACTATCACTGAGGCTTTGTCTAAGGGGGATACAGTACAATTTGTGGGGTTTGGAACCTTCTCTGTAAGGAAAAGAGCAGCTAGAACAGGAAGAAATCCTCGTACACAAGAAGTAATAAAAATTCCAGCCACAAAAGTTCCAGTATTTCGCGCTGGAAAAGAACTTCGTGAAGCTGTAAAGAAGTAAGGACAGACTAAAAACCGGGCTGGGAGAAATTCTTCCAGCCCGGAACATCTTTCAATAAGGAGTTTATAACTATGTTAAAGATGCTCCCTTTAGAAAAGGAGCATAAAATTGTAAGTGCAAAATTTTTTGAATTCGCAGGCTGGTGGGTGCCTTTAGAGTATTCTAGTATTTTAAAAGAGCATCTTGCAGTAAGAAATTTAGCAGGTATATTTGATATCTCCCATATGGGAAGAATCCTTATTTCAGGGAAAAATGTCCATGACTTTCTTCAATATATAACTTCTAATGATATTTACAAACTATATCCTGGAAAAGCTCAGTATTCTCTTATATTAACTCCGAATGGTACTATCATGGATGATATTATTGTATATATGCTTAGCGAAGAGAACTTCTTCTTAGTAGTAAACGCCATTAACACAGAGAAGATCATTTCATGGTTAAATAAATATAAACCTGATAATATTGAGATTGAAGATATAACTTCCTCATTAATGCTTATGGCATTACAAGGTCCTAAATCAGAAGAGATTCTCCAAAAGATTACTGACATCTCTTTAAATTCTATAAAATATTATCATTTTTCCACAGGAAAGATATTTGGCGAAGAAGCCATTATCTCAAGAACAGGCTATACTGGAGAAGATGGTTTTGAGATTGTCATTTCTCCTAAAAAGGCAGGAGAGATCTTTATTTATCTTGTAAAAGAAGAGAATGTTGTACCTTGTGGTTTAGGGGCAAGGGATACCTTAAGATTAGAGATGGGCTATCCACTATATGGACATGAAATAGATGAGAATACTACTCCATGGGAGGCTAATTTAGATTGGGTAGTAAAACTCAATAAAAATAGAGATTTTATAGGAAAAGATGCCTTAATAGAGAAGAAGGATAGAAAAGAAAAATTTTTAATAGCCTTTGAACTTTTAGAAAATAGTGTTCCAAGACAAGGATACGAGATCTACAATAATAAAGAAGAAAAAATTGGATATGTAACAAGTGGTAATTTCTCTCCTATACTTAAAAAAGGTATAGGAATGGGATATATCTATGGAGAGATAGATTCGGATGAGATAAAAATAAAGATTAGAGAAAAATTATTAAAGGCAAAAGTAGTTAAGACTCCTTTTATTAAAAATACATCTTTAAAGAGAGGAGAGAAAAAAAATGTATCCTGAAGATAGAAAATATTCCAAAGAGCATGAGTGGGCAAAATTAGAAGGGGAAGTCGCAATAGTTGGTATTTCTTATCATGCTCAAGAAGAATTAGGAGATATTGTATATATTGATCTTCCAGAGGTAGGAAAAGAACTAAAACAAGGAGAAGTATTAGCAACTATTGAGTCTGTAAAATCTGCCTCAGATGTTTACTCACCTTTTTCAGGAAAAGTAATTGAAGTAAATGAAAAACTAAAAGAAACACCTGAGATTATAAATGAAGATCCTTACAATGAGGGATGGATCGCAAAATTAGAGATCACAGATCTAAATGAGTATAACAATCTGCTCTCTGCTGAGGAATACAAAAGCTTTATAGGGGCATAATAGATGACTTATATCCCTCACACACCAAAAGAAATCCAAGAAATGCTTGAATTTTTAGGAATAGAAGATGTAGAGGAACTTTTTAAAGACATACCAGAAGAAATTAGGAAATCAGCTAAAGAAAATATTAGACTTACTCCTCCTATTTCAGAGATTGATCTTATAAGAGAGATGGAAACGATAGCTAAGAAAAATATTGGGAAGGATTATATCTCTTTCCTTGGAGGAGGAGCTTACCGACACTATATCCCAAGTGTAGTTAAACACATAATATCATATCCAGGATTTTATACCTCTTATACTCCCTATCAGCCTGAAATAAGTCAGGGGATATTACAATCAATATTTGAATACCAAAGTCTTATATGTGATCTCACAGGAATGGATGTGGCAAATGCATCACTATATGAAGGAGGTTCTGGAATAGCAGAAGCTGCCCTAATGTCTACAAGAATCAACTCCAAAAAGGAAGTTATAGTATCTGAAGGTGTCCATCCAGAATATTTAGAAGTATTAAATACCTATCTTTCAGCCCAAGAAATAACA
>JAKOUL010000070.1 GCA_029776735.1 Dictyoglomota bacterium | reverse complement strand
AGGTATAGCAAATCTTCTAAAAACCTCTGATGGTCTTTCAAGAATCTTTCCAGATGTAGCTGAAACAAGCTTTGTAGCAAGATCTTTATTAAAAGGTTTTGGTAAAAATTCTGGAGAATATCCCGAGATCCATGGAACTTTTGCTAAGATTTTATCTTTTTCTTTTACAATAAGTTGATACCTTCCTAAACTTTCTATATTAAAAATACCCTCATAGCTTCCAGGACTATTCTGATATAAATTTCCCACATATTTATTACCTTTTGAATCAACAACCTCAAATTTCAAATCTGCAAAATTAATATAATTACCGCTTTCATCTGCATATATAGCACTAACAATTCCTTTCTTCCCCTCTTGTTTAATAGATACTTGCAATTCTGATGCTTGGTGTGGTACAGCTTTCCTTAACATCTCACTAAAAAATCGTCCCAGATCTTTCCATTTTAGCCAATCTGATCCCCAGTAAGGCTTAAGGGCAGAGGTAAAAACTATTACCTGCCCAAGTCCAAACTGCCCCTGAGAAAGTATAGGATCCCCATCAGGAGAAGACACTATGACAGGATAAGGATATTTAGAAGAAGTAAGCACATAACCAGAAAGAGGAGGAAACTCTTCTTCTTTAAGATCTTTCCCCTTTATAGGTACAAATCTTTTCTCAACAATATTAGATCTTAAAAGTGCCTTTGTTTCAGAAAGAAGGACTTGAGGAAGATTCCTAATATCCCAGGTATAGTAGTATCTTCCATTTCCCCACTTAGCAATATCTTTCAAAAGATATGTATTAACATCTTCTCCTATACCTATGGTTGAGATGGTAATTTTATCCTTGACAAGATTTTTGACTAAACCATAAAAATCTCCCCCCTCAGTCTGTCCATCGGTAATAGCTACTATATGTTTGTTCTTTACGGGGACTTTAGTAAGACTTTCACCAGCAGAAGCTAAAGGAGGATATAAGGCAGTCCCTCCCCCAGGCTCTATCCTTGAGATAAGAGATGCAACCTTATCCTTATCTGTAAGAGGAGAGAGAGGTACTATCCACTGATAAGAATGATCAAAGGCAACAAGTCCAAAATAATCATCTTCCTCTAAAAGATCTACCACAAGCTGGGCAGATTCTTTTGCAAGCTCAATTTTCATCTCTCCAGAAGAATAACTTCCCATACTTCCCGATGCATCAAGTACAATAACAATTGCTACATTTGTCTTCTTAAGAATCTGATCTGGTTTTAATGTAACAGGAAGTATATCTTCTAAAGGAGTACCTTGATAATTCCCAGCAGATAAACTTTTATCTCCTCCAAGGACAAGAAGTACTCCTCCCTTATCTACCACATAATTTCTGATATTTTCCATTTTATCTATGGAAAGAGCAGCTGCAGATACATTATCCAAAACTACCACCTGATAAGAAGTAAGATTTGACAAAAGATTATAAGGGCTATTATCAAAAACTATATCCCAACCTTGGGTTTCTAAAGAGTTTGCAAATGTATTTGAAAAATCCTTTCCTGTAAGATATAAAACCTTAGGCTTTCCTTGAATATACACATAAGAAGAGAGAGAATTATTCTCTTTATAAGTATCATCATAAGATAAAAGCTCTACTTCTATATCTTTCAAACCAGGACTTTTTGCTTTTAAGGAGAGAGAGATTACAGTCTCCCCATTAAGATTCTTTAAATCATAATCAAAACTTACTCCATCAAAAATAACCTTCATCTTTGCTTCTTCAATGCCATAACTCTCTATTCTCACAGTTACAGGAAACTCCTGACCAAGATGCACCATATCAGGATTTTGAATCTTTTCAATACTTATCTCTTTATAAAATGAAAGTTTTAGTGGGTATACATCTACTTGAACCTTTTCCTTTTGTAATGTAGGCAACAAATTGAGAATATTCCCAGTATTTTCCTGAAGGTCACTTAAAATTACTAATCTTACTGGATTATCCTTCTCTTTTAAAGAAGTAGCATATTTTACAGCATCTTCAATATTAGTAAAATATGGATTCCTAATATTTGAGATCCTTGAAAGATCAATATTTTCTGAAAGATCCTGTTCCACATTTATATCTCCTGCAAAGGAGATTAAACCCACTCTATCATGCTCTTTCTTCTCCTTTGTAGCATCTCTCATAAAATTGATGGCTCTCTCTTTTTCCCATAAAGGAACACTTGCAGATTGATCTAAAAGAAAAATTGCATCAGTCTTATCAGAGAAGGAGACTGCATAAAATCCTGAGATAGCTAAAATAAGACATAGCATCTGAAGAGATCTTATCAGAGCTCTTTTCTTGAATTTCCTCAGTAGAAGAAATATAAAGACTAAAAGGATAAGAAATAAAGGTCTCTCAAAACCTATCATGAAATTAACCATCCTCTTAAAAAGATAACGGCTTCAAAAGAAAATAATAATAAAGCCAGAATGAGAAAGAGAGATGAAAGTTGTATACTAACAAACCCTGTCTCTTTCTTTACTTCTTTTTTGCTTTCAAAAGTAAACTTAGGAGCTATATCAGATTCTTTTTGGGAAAAGATATTTACTGCAAATATTTTATCTTTACCTTCCATATTTATCTCATAAAAACCAGGAGATATAGCATCAACACTTTCATCTCCACACTTTTTTTGAGGATCATAGGATAAATAGTATCTTACAAGGTTATACATAAAAATAGGGAAAGAATCATGGTAAATCCAAGAGGTGGAATAAAGATCAAAGCAAAATACTAATCCCTTTGCTCCATTTTGTTCATAGAGAAAGACCATAGGTCCTTTATCCGTATAAATAAGAGGCTTTAAACTACGATCTTCAAAAATAAATCCCCTATCTATCTTTACATAGTAAGGCTGAACAAATTTCATTATAGGATGCTCTTCCCAGCTAAGCATCTTTATATCTCTTACCTCTTCTAAATTGGTTCTATCAAGCTCCGGATATCCTCCAATAAAAAGATAGTTCCCTGAAGGCACCGTATAAGGAATGAGCTGATCAAATACAACAAAATCATAATTCTTAAGATCTTCTGTAAAGATATTATTTTTCACATCCACCTTAGAAAGAGGAATAGCCCTTAGAGCCTTCTCTAAGAATGGATTCCCCAGGGTAACTAAAAGAATCTTAGGAGAAAAAGAATTTACATAGAAAAAAGCCCTATTATCTTCTAAAAGGGTATCATTTATATTTAACAAGGCCTCAATCTTTCCTGAAATAGTAGGAAGATCTAAAACAATACTTTTAATCTCCTGGGCTTTAAGCTCTATATTTACAGACCCTATCTCTTTACCCTGATTTAGAATTTTAATTGGAAATTTTTTATAAAGATCCGAGAAATTTCCAACTTTTAGGAAAACCTGAATTACCTTTTCATTCTTCTGAAATACTTTCCCATCAATAATTCCCACATTATCTTTACTCTTTCCTATTACATGGACATGATAATCATTAATGGTTCCTTGAGGTATATCTATATGAAAGGATCCATCAGTAAATATATGAATCTCTTTCTCCATACCTTGATAAAGTCCCTCACAGAGTTTGACAGTAGCATTTAAATCTCCTTCTCCATAAAAAAGCTTCTCCTCTCTAATAGCTCTTTCCACATCTCCTGTAGAATTTGAAGAGAGAACTAAAGAAGGTTTTCCCTTAGATACCACATATGTAATCTTTCTTCTATGGGAACTATTTAATAAATCTATAGCCTCCAATTTTGCCTTTTCAAATCTTGATGGAGATATATCCCGAGATCCCATACTTCCTGATGAGTCCAAGATTATAACTAATGGTTTAGAGGATACGCCTGAAAAGGTTATCTCAGGTTTTGAAAGAGCAAGAACTATAAAAAATACTATTAAAAGCTGGATAAAGAGAAGTATATTCTTGGGAAGCTTTTTAAACCATCTTCCCATAGGCTCTTCTCTCAATACCTTCTCCCACATAAGAAGACTTGGGACTTTTAAATTAAATTTTTTAGGTTTAATAAGATAGAGAATAACCACTATTAAGCCTAAAAGGGAGAGAAAAAGAAAAGATGGATTTAAAAACCTAAAGCTCACCTTACCCAACCACCTACCCTAAGATATTTGAGAAGAAGATCTTCTACTGGAATAGTAGTAACACTTCTCATATATTCTACTTGATAGGAGAAGGAAAAATTCTCTATATCATCTAAAAATTTCTCCAATGTTTTCCTATATTTCTCAAGCATATAATCATCTAAAAGAATCTCCATTTTCTCGTTGGTCTCACT
>JAKOUL010000050.1 GCA_029776735.1 Dictyoglomota bacterium | reverse complement strand
TGCAGTGCTTCTGCTACTTTTATCACCTCAGAAACTTCACCTTTTTCAATGGTTTCATTCAAAGAAGAAACATCTACAAGACCTAAAATCTCAATCCAATTTTTATACTCATAGAAAGCTTGAAAAAGCTTAACGATCTCTTTAAACCCGCTTAGTTTATTTATATCTTTTTCGTCTGGTAGTATCATAATAAAACCAGGCTGATATAGTTTTAAATCAAATGTTTTTAAATAAGAGGTAGATGGCACTAAGGGGAGAAAGGAATATTCAAAATGATCTCCTATACAGTAAAGAGGAATCTGATGGTAAGGGATATATTTTAAGAGTCTAATTTTATCATCATCATTTCTCTCTTCAAATATTTTTAAAGCCTCTTCCTTAGTCACATATTTTTTTTCAATAGGTAGATCTTTTTCAGCAATTTCTTTCATCTTTTCCTTAACTTTCTCTAAGTCCTCTGCTTTGGGTACATAATTTCTAAACCTACCATAAAGACTCTTATGATAGGAATGTTCTACTGTAGCTTTGTATTCGGGCATTACTTGAGAGACAGCAAAATTCAGAAGGAAAATAAAGCTCCTTTCAAGAATTCTCCTACCATAATTAGAACTTGAGCCTATAAAATCTAATCTAATATCATCATTTATCAAAAAATTAAGATCCTCTATCTCTCCATTCACTCTTGCAGCTACAGGAATCTCACCCTTATCAAGAAGTTTGCAACATATATCTCTGTTACCATCTATAAACTCCTTAATAGTAAGAGGGTTTTCAAAGGATAATCTTATAGCACCTCTAAGTTCTACATTGATCAAAGTTAAGTCCTCCATATTTTAAAATTTAAAATATCTAATTTTTAGTTTATAATAAATTTAGTCTTTTTACAAAGAAAGGAGAAAAAATGAAAAAGTTTCTCATCCTCATAATCTTTTCTTGCCTAATACTTTTCTCTTTAACCTATGCTCAGGATAACCCTCCTAATACCCCCATTAAGCTCATAGGACTCACTATCTCCGAAAATATAGACCAGGATGAATATGGACTAACAATAATTGATGGAATTTTTAGCATAATTAATTTTGAAGAAATCCCAAACGCAGATTCTTTTCCTGTATACTCTCGCTGGATAGGAACTGGTAGTCACAATATAGAAATTAACCTCCTAACTCCAGAAAAAGACAAGGTACTTTCTCAATTGACCGATACTTTAGATTTAACAGAAGAGAATGAAGTCATATATGCCTTTGATTACTTTGAAGATGTATCCTTTGAAAAAGCAGGGATATATTGGGTACAGGCAAAGGCAGATGGGCAAATAGAGAAAGAGATCCCTCTATTTGTTACTGTGGGAGATTCAGATATACCTAATCTGGAATCTCTTGATAAAGCCCCTATTCTACTCTTTTCAGTTCCATCCTTAGATGTATATGAAAATGACAATGGACTTATTACAGTATCTGGCGTTTTTGAATACTACCAAACTCAGAAACTTCCATTCACAGATACCTTCATTATTGCTACCTCATGGCTCTCAGGAAATGGAAACTTCACCCAACATGTAGAGATCCTCTCTCCTGATGGCACTATGTTAGCTTCTACAGAGCCTCAACTGTTAACAGCTGAGTATGCTTCTGTAGCAGTACTCACTGATTATATTCAGAATCTTTCTTTTGAAAAAGAGGGAGACTATTTAGTAAAGATTTATTTAGACGATAAAGAAGTGGGAAATTTTGTTATAAAAGTAGTAAAGTCAGAATAGAACATATAGGTGGAGGGCTGAGGTCAGCCCTCCATTAATCTTTAAACCTCAATATCATTCAGGGTTAATATTCCTATAAATTAGGAAAATTTATGGAATTAATTTAAAGTTTTTTAAAAATTCCTTAAAAAAACTTGTGTTATACTAAATCAATGTTAAATTAAATAAGGAGGTATGGAAAATGCCTTTAGTAAATCCTAAGGAGTTATTTAAAAAGTGTTATGGCAAATATGCCATAGGTGCATTCAATGTTAATAACATGGAGATCCTTCAAGGAGTAATTGAAGCAGCAGAAGAGGAACGTTCTCCTCTAATCCTTCAAATATCAAAAGGAGCAAGAAATTATGCTAAGCTTGTATATCTTATGAAACTTGTAGAAGCAGCTCTTCAAGATGCACCTGATATTCCTATAGCAGTGCATTTAGACCATGGTGATAGTGTAGAGCTATGCAAAGAAGTGATTGATGCAGGATTTACCTCTGTAATGATTGATGGGTCACATCTTCCCTTTGAAGAAAACGTGAAGATTACGAAAGAAGTAGTAGATTATGCTCATCCTCGTGGTATAGCAGTGGAAGGTGAGCTTGGAAGATTAGTAGGTATAGAGGAGCATGTGGTGGTGTCCGAGAGGGAAGCTACCTATACAGACCCTGATAAAGCAGTAGAATTTGTAGAAAGAACAGGAGTAGACTCTTTAGCTATAGCAATAGGCACAAGCCATGGAGCATATAAATTCAAAGGAGAGCCAAGGCTTGACTTTAATATATTAAGAGAGACTGCTAAAAAACTTCCCGGATTTCCATTGGTACTTCATGGAGCTTCCTCAGTCCTTCCAGAATATGTGGAAAAGGCAAATAAATATGGAGCAAAATTAGGAGGAGCTAAGGGAGTACCTGAGGAGATGATAAGAGAGGCTACAAAAATGGGAATCTGCAAGGTAAATATTGACACCGACTTAAGGCTTGCAGTAACAGCAACTATAAGAGAAGTCTTTGCCTTACATCCTGAAGAGTTTGACCCAAGAAAATATCTTGGTCCTGCCAGAGATGAGATCAAAAAGTTAGTAATACGCAAGTTAAGAGATGTCCTTGGTTCCAGCGGACAGATTTAAGAGAAAGGGGGAGATTTAAATCTCCCCCTTTAAAAATTGGATATTCCTTTTAATCGTCTCCTTATTATCATGTAAGGTATTTATCTCAAGAATAATACTTCCACTAAAATTCCTTATAAAATCTAAATAATCTGTAAAATCTATATCTCCCTTTCCTAATGGAAGGTGATCATCTTTCTTACCAAAATTATCATGAATATGAATATGGGTTATTAATGGCTTTAGCACTTCAAGGTTTTTGGAAAGTCCTTGAGAAGAAATATAAGCATGTCCAAAATCAAAACATACTTTCAGTTCTCCTTTAAAGGATTCTACAAATCTCTTAAATTCTTCTACCCTAAAAAATACATCATCCTCATCAAAATAAGTATTCTCAAGATTAATCTCTATATTATATTTTTTGGCTTCTTCAAGGATAATAAAAAGTGCCTTTTTTAGGTTTCTTTTCGCCATATAGGATATAATTGGATGTTTAAGAGGGATAGACCCAGGGTGCAAAACTGCTCTTTTAGCCCCAACGTCATGTGCATAAGAAAGTGCCTTTTTTACAGTCTCTATACTCTTCTCCCATATTAAATCATTGAGGCTGGAAAGATTTATATCAATATAAGGAAGATGCACTGTAAGAAATACCTCTTGTTCCTCAGCATATCTCCTGATTCCTTTTGGATCCTCCAAAGATCTTCCTTTTAAAAATATAGGAAGATCTCCAAAGAGTTCTAAAGTGTTTCCTCCAAGGTTCTTCGTCAGTTTTATTGCTCTTTTAACTGAAATGGTCTTTAAAGATAAAAATGAAAAACCTATTTTCATATTAAAATAATTATACTATACTAAATTAAGGAAAACTAAGTCTCAAAAAAGGAGAATATAATGTCCAAGAAAGTTTTAATAATATTTATGATCTTTCTATCCACTATAATCTATACCTATGCTGGAGTTGAAAACATTCAAGGTTATGATGCAGAATCGTCAGGATTAGGATTTACGTTTGTTACTCTAAACAGTAGTGGAGAAACATACTTTTTCAATCCTGCTACATTAATATTAAAGAAATACTCTTATTTCTCACTCTCTTTTGATCTTCCCATAGAAGGAGATTCTACTATCTTAAAACTTTCTTATTTTATTCCTTCTACTAGCTCTTATGCTATAAGTGGAAACTTTACCTATGATAAAACTACACAAACCTATGCCTTTAAAGATTTTAAAGGAGCCATAGCTTTTCCTCTAACATCTAATATATATTGGGGGACCAGTGTTACCTATATAGATACTGAGGAAGCTCTAAAGGGAAATGTAGGTCTTATTATAGATATTACAAATTTTTTAAAAGCTGGAATTACAGGAGAAAGTTTTATGGTAAAAAAGCTTTCAGATAATGAATATACCATCACCATACCTGTAAGATATAATATAGGATTAAATCTTTCTCTTTTCAAAGATTCTACTAACCTATACTTAGATTTAATTGATGTAGAAAGATTTAGTAGTACAAATGATATGAGTCTCTTTAGATTTGGTCTTGAACAGAAACTTGGAAACATCTTTACTCTAAGATGGGGCTCAGCAGGAGATATCACCCAGTTTGAAAATTATACCCTTGGTTTTGGAGTAAAGCTCAATATCTTTGTAGTAGACTTTAGTACTTTCTTATCCCAAGAACAAGATGATCAAACAAGGTTAAATTATAAACTTACTGGTGCATTAAAGTTTTAAAGATTAATAATCAATACCCCACCTTGCAGATATTCCTTTTTGATATGGATGTTTAATTTCTCTCATCTCTGTTACAAGATCTGCAAGGTGGCATATATCTTCAGGCATATCCCTACCTGTAAGAATTATCTCTAATTCTTCAGGTTTATTTTTAAGAAAATCTATAAGATCCTCTTTACTTATAAGATCAAATTTTACTGCTAAACTTATTTCATCAAGCACCAATAGATCATACGCTCCTTTTCTTACTTCTTCTTTTACCTTTTCCCATCCTTTTTTTACAATCTCAAAATCTTTCTCGTTAGGTCCTTCTTTGCCAATAAAACATTCAGAGCATTCGCTACAAGAGATTATCTTTTCTCTAACACCTGAGGAATATATACAGTCCCTCCCAAATTGCCAGAAAGTAAGATTTTCAAATTTCTGAGCGAATAGAAATTCACCAGTAAAACTATTCCCTTTTACAAACTGCACAAAAAGTACCTTCAAATTATGTCCAAGACTTCTTACAGTCTGCCCTAAGGACGCTGTAGTTTTACCTTTTCCATTACCTGTATATACCTGTATTAATCCTCTTGTAAGCTTTGTCATTTACAGACAGACATAATAAACTTCTTCAATATTCTCAATCTTTCTTAGCTTTTCTAAAACATTTTCTTTAACAGGACTATCTATTACAAGAGCCATAACAGCCTCTTTTCCTACCTCTACTCTTCCTACTTGCATTGCTGCAATGTTAATCTGGCTCTCTCCTAACACGGTACCCACTTGACCAATAATTCCAGGTCTATCAATATGGAAAATTATAAGGAGATAAGGAGCAAGCATTAGATCAAGATGATAGTCTTGTATTTTTATAAGTCTTTCTTGATTCCTTGTTACAGTACCAGAAACTTCTACAACATTTCTTTCAGTCTTTAATCTTAATATTAAAGAAAATCTATATACGTCAGGCTCTTCTTTCTTTATTTCAGTAATCTTTAATTTTCTATCCTTTGCCATAGGTAGAGCATTAATAAGATTCACTGACTCACCAAGAATAGGCTCTAAAAATCCTTTTATTACTGCAGAAGAAAGTGAAGTCTCTATCTTACTGGCAAGTTCACCACGTATTTCAATCTCAATCTCTTCAGGATTAGAATTAGTTATTTGGGCAAGTAACTTCCCAAGTTTTTCTCCAAGTTTCACAATGGGAAGAATCTCTGGAGAAACTTGAATAGGCAGATTTACTGAGTGAGTCACTACTTCCCCTTTAAAGAAACGAATCATATCTTCTGCAACAATGACAGCAACTTTTTCTTGTGCTTCCTGAGTAGAAGCTCCAAGATGTGGCGTAAGTAATATATTGTCAAGAGTAAGAAGAGGACTATCAGGTTTCATAGGCTCCTCTTTAAATACATCTACAGCTGCACCTGCAATCTTTTTCTCCTTTAAAACTTCATAGAGAGCTTCTTCATCTACTAATCCACCCCTGGCACAATTTATCAGATAAGCAGTAGGCTTCATCATTTCAAGCTCTTTTTTACCAATGAGGTTTCTTGTATCAGAGGTAAGAGGAGTATGTAGAGAAACATAGTCAGACTCTTTAAGAAGATATGATAGATCATTAGTAAGCTCTATATCTAAGTCCTTCGCTCTCTCGGGAGATATAAAGGGATCATATGCAATAATTCTCATTTTAAACGATTTTGCTCTTCTTGCTACTTCAGAACCAATTCTTCCAAGTCCTACAAGACCAAGGACCTTTCCATAAAGTTCATTTCCTACAAAGTTTTTCTTTTCCCATTTTCCTTGTTTAAGACTAAAATAAGCCTGAGGAATCTTTCTGGATATAGCAAGCATTAAGCCAAAAGTATGTTCACAAGCAGCAATAGTGTTTCCTTCAGGAGCATTTATAACTAAAATTCCCTTTTTTGTGGCTTCTTCCACATCAATATTATCTACCCCAACACCAGCTCTTCCTATAACTTTTAAATTATTTGCTTTTTCAATAACATCCTTAGTTACCTTTGTTTCAGATCTTACTACAAGTCCTGAATATTGAGAGATTATATTTAAAAGTTCTTCTTTTGGAACTCCTGGCTTATAATCCACCTCAAAGTACTCTTGTAGCTTTTTAAGTCCAGCTTCGGCAATTGGATCCGATACCAATACTTTCATCGGATTTGCCATTTTTGTCCCTCCTTAATTTTCTGCAAAAATTTTCTCTGCAGCTTCTACAGCCTTCCCTTTTAACCCCTTAAAGCCCATATCCTCAAGAGCAATCTCCAACGAAGATAGGGCAACTAAAATATCTGTAGGTTCCACATAACCTACATGTCCAATTCGGAAGATTTTTCCTTTTAGTGCCCCTTGACCTCCTGTAAGAACTACCCCATACTTTGTCCTTATAAATTTACGGAGATCATCAGGATTCACACCATCAGGAGGAAAAACTCCAGTCACAGTATTTGATGCCCATTTCTCATCAGCAAGAAGTTTTAATACACCTAAGGAAGAGATTCCATTTCTCACTGCTTTACCTAAAATCATATGCCTCTTGAAATTATTCTCTAAACCTCTATTCAAAATATTTTCTAAGGATTTTTTCAGAGCAAAGAATATGGAAACAGCAGGAGTAAAAGGTGTTGCTCCCTCTTCCAAGAATTTCTTTGCTTGTTTCAGATCAAAATAGAATCTTGGAAGCTTAGCATTAATATTAAACTCCCATGCCAAAGGACTTACAGAAACCATAGCAAGTCCTGGGGGTGTCTCCAAAGCCTTTTGAGAAGCAGTAATTACCACATCAATCTTTAACTCATCAGTAGGAAGGTCTATAGCCCCTAAGGAACTCACTGCATCAACAATTAGTAATCTCTCTTCCTTCTCCTTAACAATAGGTGCCAGCTCTTTTAAAT
>JAKOUL010000024.1 GCA_029776735.1 Dictyoglomota bacterium | reverse complement strand
CCTCCATTTCTCTTTAATTACTAATAAACCTCTACCCTTCTTGAGAATTAAAGAAAAAACCTGTATTTTGGGAATCTTGCAGAGTTATAAGTGCATTTAAAAATATTTTCTTAATAGTAGCCTCCTTAAGAGTTTTATATATTATATACTTACATACAAAAAAATGTTAATATACTCATATGGAGATAAGCCGTTTAAATCTTACACATATAGAAGAACTTACGGAACTTTGGGGAGAATGCTTTGTAATCCCTTATGAACAAGCAAGCCTTTGGGCAAATGAAAAGAGTATTAGAAATTGCATAGGGGCTTTTGAAAGGGGGAAATTAGTCTCTGTTTTAAGTATCGTCCCTTTTGAATTCTATATTAGAGGGAAAGCACTACCACTTTCTGGAATTGGAGGAGTAGCTACACTTCCTGAATACCGAGGGAAAAAATATGTCCATGATCTACTATCGGAAGCAATAAAAATTTCTAAGGAAAAGGGAATGGTCTTCTCTACTCTATACCCTTTCTCTTTTGGATTCTATAGAAATTTTGGTTGGGAGCTTGCAGGTTTTAGAAGAAGATACAAAATAGAGACTGACAACCTTCCTAAATTTCCAGAGGTAGAGAATGTAAAGAAAATACCTCTTGGAGACTGGAAAACAGTAAAAAACATATATGAAAAATTTGCATGTCAATTTACAGGTCCTTTAAAAAGAACAGAGGAAAGATGGGAAAGCGTTATCTTTGGCACAAAAGATCTTACCTATTTATATGTATGGGAAGATAAAGAAAAAGAAGGATATGTACTATATACCATAGAAAGGACCCCTGTAAACAGGATTGTTGTAAAAGAGATGATCTATCTATCTACCTCTGCTTATAAAGGCTTTTTAGGACTTTTCTCTCGTCAATCCATGAGTATCCAAGAAGCAGAGTGGACTAATCCTTTGGAAGATGACCTTAGCTTTATACTTCCAAATCCAAGAGTAAATTGTCAAATTGAACCTACATTTATGTTGAGAATTATAGACTTAGAAAGAGCCATAAAAGAGCTTCCTTTCCCCATGGAAGTGAAAGAAAAAATAAAGATAGAAGTAATAGATCCAAATGCAAGCTGGAATAGTGGAATATGGGAATTAGAAATAGAAGATGGTAAGGGAAATATAGAAAAAAGTGAAAATTGGGACATATCTTTAAATATAACAACTCTCTGTCAGATTATCTCAGGTATTCTTTCTCCTCAAAAAGCTTATAACTTAAAAACTATAGATGTAAAAAACACAGAAAGTTTGGAGAAACTTGAAAGAATATTCCCAATCTATCCTACATTTTGCTGGGATTACTTCTAAAATTATTTACACTACTGCGTTACAACATTATTATGCTTTTTATCCTTTAAAGAAATGGCAATTAAAATTCCTGCAATAAGAAGTTCCAAAACTCCAGCTAAAACTTCAGTCCAATTCATATATGCCCCTATAATAATAGTAGGAAGATATTGAAAAACAAAAAATACAAGAAGTTGTATACCTGTTACAAGAGAAAACCTTCTCCAAAAGTTTTTCTTATCTCTTTTATAATACACATCAGAAAATACTATAACCCCTAAAGCTACAAAAGAAAGAATTATAAACAGAACCTTATCCAATATATTAATTGTATTAAAATCATTCACAAAAAGAATCATCATTTTAAGGTAAAAACTTCGTGCATATAAAAGTAACACTATAGTAAAAGAACAGGTAAAAAGCCATAAAATATAAGAAACCATTGTAAACACCCTCTTTTTAATTTAGATTTATCCCTGACTAATCACCTATACAAATTTTAACCCTACTATTAAAATTTCATATAAAATCATTTTATCTTATCAACATGCTTTACTTCAATAGATAAATTTTCTAACATTTATTTAATTGACTTTCATCAGATTGTGACGCACTCTTATATGCATACAAGGAGATGGAGAAACAATGTCTATCCAGATAATTATAGGAATAAGCCCTGAGCTTAAAAATAAATTAAATACAATCTGAAGATTTTCTCCTCCCTCATAGGATCTTATACTTATCCGATTTAGGAACTTTTCCACAAGGATTAGTAGGTCTAAAAAGAGCAATTAAATTTGTATCTGCAAGAATAGCAAGATCTATACATTTCTTTATAAGACATCTCCTTATAAAATCATCTAATTAGATTAGAAAACGTAGAAACTTTGTTTCCTTTTTAACAACTGACATAGTTTTATAAAATTAGTTAAATTTCTTGACTATTAATCATTAAGCCTACCTCTAAAAGTTTAAAATTTCTCTGTAAATCCCTTATACAAATAGTGCCTTTCATTGACTTTAATAATCTGAGTATAGTATTATTAACCAAGGAATAAAGTATTTATATTAAAGGAGGATTCTGCAATGAAGAGACTCTTCTTAATCTTAGTATTATTTTTATTACTTCTACCAATAGCAGGATGCACGGTTGAAAGTCAGAAAGAAATTATGGACAAGATAGCTATATTAGAAGGAGTATCTATGCAAAGAGGAGTGAATATGGGTAATGCCTTAGAAGCACCTAAGGAGGGAGAGTGGGGTGTCGTAATAAAAGATGAATATTTCAAGCTCATAAAGGAAGCAGGATTTGATCATGTAAGAATTCCTATAAAATGGTCTGCTCATACAGAAGCTAAACCTCCTTATAAGATATCTGAAGAATTCTTTGATAGAGTTGATCATGTGATAAATGAATCCTTAAAACAAGAACTTATAACAATCATAAATATTCATCACTATGACGAAATAATGCAAAATCCAAGAGGAGAAAAGGAAAAATTCCTCTCAATTTGGAAACAGATCTCAGAAAGATATAAGGATTATCCTAAAACATTATTTTTTGAGATTCTTAATGAGCCAAATGGTAATTTAACTCCTGATATTTGGAATGAATTTTTAGCAGAAGCATTAAAAGTTATAAGAGTTACAAATCCAGATAGGGTTGTACTTGTAGGGACAGCAGAATGGGGAGGAATTTCCAGTATTTCTAAGCTAAAGATTCCTAAGGAAGAGAAGAATATTTTAGTTACTGTGCATTACTATAATCCCTTCTACTTTACTCATCAGGGAGCAGAATGGGCAAGTGGTTCTAATAAGTGGCTTGGGACTACATGGAATGGGAGTCAAGCTGAGAAGCAGCAGGTAATTTCAGATTTTAATATAGCAGAGGAATGGTCAAAGGAGAATAGGAGACCAATCCATATAGGAGAGTTTGGAGCTTATAGTAAGGCAGATATGGAATCTCGTGTCAGATGGACATCCTTTGTAGCAAGGGAAGCAGAGAGAAGAGGATGGCCATGGACATACTGGGAATTCTGTTCTGGTTTTGGTGTTTATGATCCTGTTAAAAATGAGTGGAGAAAGGAACTTCTTGAAGCTTTAATACCGATAGATAAGTAAGGTATAAATAGGTTTTTATTAAAAAGGAAAGCAGGTTAGAAAAATGAGAGGGAAAAATACAATTCCAAGATGGAGAGGGTTTAATCTTCCTAATATGTTTTCTTATCATTATGCAAGAGATTTTGAGGAAGAGGATTTTAAGTGGATTTCAGAATGGGGTTTTGATTTTGTAAGGATTCCACTAAATTATAGGCTTTGGATAGATGGGGATGATGTACATAAAATTAAAGAGGAAGTTCTTAAAAAAATTGATGAAGTTGTGGAATGGGGTCAGAAATATAAAATTCATGTATGCCTAAACTTTCATAGAGCTCCTGGATACTGTGTAAATAATGATCTTTCTGAAAAATTTAATTTATGGAAAGATGATGAAGCATTAAATGCCTTTTGCTATCATTGGGGAATATTCACTAAGAGATATAGAGGTATATCCTCTAAAGATTTAAGTTTTAATCTAATAAATGAGCCGCCAAATCCCTCTGAGAGAGGTATGAGTAGAGAAGATCACGAAAGAGTAATCAGAAGAACAGTTGATCATATAAGGAATATTGATCCTGGGAGATTCATAATAATAGATGGGATATCTTATGGGAATGAGCCTCTTCCAGAGCTTTCAAACTTACTTGTAGCGCAAAGTTGTAGGGGATATCTTCCTATGGGACTTACTCATTATAAAGCAAGTTGGGTAGGAGGGGAGAATTGGCCAAAACCTACATGGCCTTTAGCATGGCATTATGGAGAGTCTTGGGATAGGAGAAGATTAGAAGAGCATTATGATCGTTGGGCAAGTCTGATGGAGAAGGGGATAGGAGTGCATTGCGGAGAGGCTGGAGCTTTTAAATATACTCCTCATAATGTAGTTTTATCTTGGATGAAAGATTTACTTGAAATTTTAAAAGAAAGAGATATAGGTTTTGCTTTATGGAATTTTAAAGGTCCTTTTGGAATATTAGATTCAGAGAGAGAAGATGTGGAATATGAAGATTGGTATGGTCATAAGTTAGATAGAAAAATGTTAAACCTTCTTCAGAGCAACTAAAAAGGGGAAAGAAATCTTTTACCCTTAAACTTTATATATCATTATCTTGTAGCCTTTATTTCCAGAAAGAAGAAGAATTAAGAATGCATCGTCTTTTGTAAAAGAGATATCTTCCAAGAAATACTCGGTATCAAATTTTATTTTCTTTTGTAAATTTTTATCACGATATAAAATAGAGATTTCCTTGGTAGGAGCTAAGAAATTCTCTCCTAAAGAATAAGCTAAAATATTTTCGTTGTTTGAGAGGCAAGGATGTGATCCCCAGTAGGTATTTATTGTTTCTTTTTTTGTTAGATCTATTAAGTTTATAGTTCTATTGCCTTCAACTATTAAGATGTCTTCTTTAGGACTAAAGTAAACATTTCCTGTTATGGGAAAGTTTAGAACCTCGCTAAAATTGTTTAGATTTATCACTTTTGTAAGATTACTTTCTAAGGAGACTGCTAATAGTTTATCATCTTTTGTAATATCCCAACTTATGGTTCTTTGATTTGGAAAAAGATTATAAGACTTTTGATTCTCAAAATTTTTTATCACTATGCCATATAGATCTGCTAAACTTTTTGATCTTGGGAGTGCATTTATCAAAAGTACAAAAGAGTCTCTTTTAGAAAAATCTATATTAAAGTCTGAAAAGTCTTCTTTAGTATTTAAAGAAAAGATCTTTTCAAGAGAAGGAAAGCTAAGAAAATTATACTCATACCATTCTTCAAGTGTCAATAATCCGCCTAATGTTTGAGTTTGATAATGTTTCTTTTCTACTAAAATGCTTCCTAAGGGAGATATTTTTAATTCTTCTATAGTTTCAATTTTGGAACTCCAGAATTGGTTAGTGGTTTTTGTATTTGATTCTATATTATATTTAAACTTGCTGGTAGTTTCTTTTGTAGGATTCTATATCATAAGAAAGGGCTCATTGTTTATCACTGCAATTTCTTTTGAGGGAAGCACTTTAAATTCTGTTATTAAAGCATCAAAATTATTACTCTTTTCAGATTTTACCCTTATTTTTTTCTCTTTTTGAGTTTTTAGATCATAGAGAATTAAGTAATCCTTATCTGTATAGAGGATACTGTTATCATAAAGTTGAATATAGTTTAAACTATCCAGACCTAAATTTATAGTCTTTACTAATGTAAGGTCTGATACTTGAGAAAATATTGTAGAAATAAACAAAAAAGTAAGACTTAAGGATATAACCTTTTTCATCTTTCTCTTTTCTCCTAAAGATCTCTTTTTATTATATCTTAGCATAATTTAGACTTTGCAATTTGTAAAGATAATAATAAACTCCTTTTTTTCTTACAAGTTCATTATGATTACCTTTTTCTATGATTTTTCCCTTATGCATGACATAAATAGTATCTACATTTTTAATGGTGGAAAGTCTATGGGCTATGATGATACTTGTTCTTTTTTGAACCAGTTTTTCGATGGCTTCTTGTATTAATTTTTCAGTTTCAGTATCTATATTAGCGGTAGCCTCATCAAGGATAAGGATTTTAGGATCAAAAACTAAAGCTCTTGCAAAAGCAATTAATTGCCTTTGACCTGCCGAAAGAGTAGCACCTCTTTCTTGAACTGGAGTATAGTATCCTTGTGGAAGTCCTCTTATAAATTTGTCTGCATTTACAATTTTTGCAGCTTCTATTACTTTCTCTTCAGGTATATCTTTTCTATTTAATCTTATATTATGGAGAATATCAGTAGCGAATAGATGTACATCTTGAAGGACTATACTTATACTTTTTCTTAATTCTTTAGGATCAATTTCCTCTATATTTACATTATCAATTAAAATTTCTCCTTTTTGTATATTATAAAATCTTGTTAAAAGATTTATTATGGAAGTTTTTCCTGCACCTGTTGCTCCTACAAAAGCTACTTTTTCTCCTGGTTCTATTCTAAAGGATAAATCTTTTAATACCCATTCTTTATCATAAGCAAACCAAACGTTTTTAAATTCTATCTTACCTTTTATATCTTTTGAGATATATGGTTTTTCAGGATCTTTGATTGCCACAGGCTCATCAAGTAATAAAAAGACTCTTTCTGCAGAAGCCATAGCATCTTGAAGAATATCGTATTTTTCTGCTAAGTCTTGTATGGGTTGAAAAAAGCTATTAAGATACGAAATGAATAGATATAGTGTTCCAAAAGAGAGCTGATTATTCATTATTTGAAGTCCACCAAAAAATATTAGAAATGCTGACACAAAACTTCCTAAGGCACCCACAATGGGACGAAAAACTGCATTTACAAAAACATTTCTTAAATTTGCTTCTAAAAGAGAATTATTAATATCTCTGAATTCTTTTTCATTTTCTTTTTCTCTGGCAAAAAGTTGGGTGACTCTCATTCCACTTATATGTTCTGCTAAGTATGCATTTAATCTTGCAAGCCTTACTCTAAAATTTCTATAAGCTTCTCTTACATGTTTTCGGAAAATAAAACTTATATATCCAACTATGGGAAGAGCGATTATACAAATTAATGCTAATTTCCAGTTTAACATGAGCATTACTATAGAAAGTCCTAAAATTAGAAATATATCTACTACGAGGCTTGTTATTACAGAATTGTACATCTGTTGAAGAGTTTCAATATCGTTTGTGACTCTTGTTACTAATCTTCCTACAGGATTTCGGTCAAAGAATTTCATAGGAAGTTGTAATATATGTTGAAATAATTCTTCTCTCATATCGTAAATTATTTTTTGAGAAGTTAAATTTAGGATATAAACTTGAGCATAAGTAATTAAGAATATAGTTATTATTACTAAAAGGTATAATAGAGCATGTGTTTTAATGTAATTTATATCATTTTTTCTAATGATTTCTTTATCCTTTGGGGAAATTTTCTCAAGATCTTCAAAGGTTATGTATAACTTGCTCTGGTATGATTTTATAATATTTTGATACTTCTCTTTCATCTCTATAGGAATGTCTTCGCTGAGAAAATATGCCCTTACTTCTTGGTTTGAGACCTGTATAATCTCATAGGGATTAATGCTTCTATCTATTGAATTTTTTATAATATATGGGTTAACAAGTTTAAGTGTGGTAATAAATACAATAAGAAGTAAAGCCAATAAAATATGTTTCACATATGGCTTTGTGTATTTTAATAGTCTCCTCATTAATCTTGAATCATAGCCTTTTCCAAGTATCTCTTCTTCAGGATACTGGTTCATCTTTTTCCTCCAGTTCAGTTTCTAACTTTTGTTGTTCGTAAAGCCCAGCATAGAACCCTTTAAGCTTCATTAATGCTGTATGATTTCCTCGTTCTGTAATTTTCCCATTTTTCAATACTAATATTTCATCAGCTTCCTGAATAACTGATAACCTTTGTGCAATGACTATAAAGCTTTTGTTTTTTCTTAGTCCCATAATATTTGAGAGAATCTGCTTCTCTGTATGAGCATCCACAGCAGATAAGGCATCATCAAGGATAATAATAGGAGGATCTATGGCTAACGCTCTTGCTAATGCAATTCTTTGTTTTTGCCCTCCTGATAGAGTGACCCCTCTTTCTCCTACAATGGTATATATTCCTTGAGGAAATTCTTTTAAGTCTTCTTCTAATGCAACAATTTTAATAATCTCTAAGACTTCTTCGTCACTAAGATTTGAATTTCCAAATCTAATATTATTGGCAATACTGTCAGAGAATAAAAAGCTATCTTGAGGAACAAAGCCTATATTTTTTCTTAAGGAATACAAAGAAAGATTTTTAATAGGGATATTGTCTATAAAGATATCTCCTTTTTGGATGTCAAAAAGCCTTGGAATAAGACTTACTAATGATGTTTTTCCTGATCCCACAGGTCCAGTAATACCTAAAAATTTACCAGGTTTTACTTCAAAGGATATGTCCTCTAAATTCCATATGCTGCTTGATGGATATTTAAAATAAACATTCTTAAATACAATTTCTCCTACAAGGTTATCTTTTTTAATAGCCTTTGGTGTATCTTTAATATCTGGCATTTCATCAAATACTTCATTGAGCCTTTCTAAGGATGCTTTCCCTCTTTGGAAATTGTTTACTACCTGTCCCAGAGCGTTCATAGGCCATATAAGGAGTCCTAAATAAGAATTAAAGGCGATAAAGTCTCCTAAGGAGATTTCACCCCTGATTACCTCTAAACTGCCAAAGAAGAATACCAATAATATGGAAAATCCAGCCAGAAATTCTATACTTGGGAACATAAATCCCCATGCCTTTGCAAGGCTGATATTCCTTTTAAGTAGCTCCTTTGCTTTTTTCAGGAAGTTCTGTAGCTCTTCCTCCTCTTGTACATAGGCTTTTACTACTCTTATCCCTGCAATAGTTTCCTCGGTTTTGTCAGTAAGGTCTGCGAATCCTTCTTGTACTGCTTTAAATCTTTTGTGAGTTACCCTTCCAAACAAAGTAATGGTTAGAGTAATTAAAGGCAAAGGAATAATAGTATATAAGGTAAGCTTTGGACTTATGATTAATAAAGAGAGAATAGAGAGAGTGCCAAGAAATATGGTATCAAGAAGCATGACTAATCCAAAGGCGAACATTTCTCTTACAGCTCCTAAATCATTGGTTGCGAGAGCCATTAGATCACCTGTTTTATGATAATTGAAATAGTTGAGCGATAATGTTTGAAGATGGATGAAGAATTTCTCTCTTATTTTAGCTTCTATTCTTCTTGCGGTAGCAAGAATCCTAGTTCTCCAAAAATAACGAAAAATTGCAGTTAATATTGCAAGAGAGATTAAGCTTAAAAGGATTAATAGAAGATTATTAAAAGTTATGGCTCCCTTATTTAAAGAGTCAATGCCCCATCCTAAAACTTTTGGAGATATGACTTGGAAGATATCACTGAGGAGTAAAAAAATTGCTCCTAAGATATACTTCCATTTATACTCTAAAAGATAGTTTTTTATATGTCTTAAAAGTGGCTTTTTTAACATAACTAATCAATAATTTTATATCTAAATATTTTTTTTGAGAAGAGTTTTATTAGAGAAAATCAAGGAAAAATAGAAAAAGGAGGAGGGAGCTCCCCCTCCTTTCTTAATTATTGGGTCAAGATCCTAAGGGGAATTAAGGGTATCTCTACATATTTATTCTCTTCTTCTTCATCACTGCTTATCCATTCAGACAGAATTTGTTCCTGTTTCATTCCAGGAGGTACAATCATGTCAATGATATTAGGATCACCATAGGAGTCATCTCCTCCCCCAAATCTCCATTGTTTTGCAGTCTCTTCTACCTCTCTTACTCTCCAGTTTCCAGGTCTTGGATAACCTTCTTGTCCACACATAATAACAACGATCTTCCAATCAGGAGTTACAGGACCAAGGTATTTTTCAGGAACTGAGATTATAATAGTTCTTTCAGTAGGATCTGCCATAGTTTCCACAACTCCTTTTAGTTCTTTTAATTGAATCTTTCCTTTCTCATCTGTTGTTGGTTCTATCAGTTCCTGAGTCCACCCTTCAACCCAGATAGCTTTATTCCAACCCTCAGGAATATTTGCTTGTCTACCAGGAAGAGCTTGATAGTAAAGTAAATTACTCTTTCCATCATTAATATAGACATCTATAGTCTGTAGTGATATTCCTATAGGAGAACCCCATGAATTTTCTAATTCTCCTCTGATTTTTACTCTAAATACTATATTATCCTTACTTTTGCCCATTTCTACGTGTATGATGTCAAATACTCCAGGTTTAAACACAGGATCAGTAGGATAAGAAATACCACCCCAACCATAGTCATCTCCCACAGGATCGTCAATGGAGAAGTACACGGTCTCTAATTTTGCCTCAGGGATTACCGCATAAATTGGTAGATAGTAGGGTACTACATCTTCAGGTTTTTCTTTCCCAAATATCACATTGAAAGATATTCTATCTCTCCCTTTTACATTTATAGCTTTAAATGGGACTCCAATTTCTATATATTTTTCAGAGATTGCAGCTTTTAATTTTTGTACTTCTACCCATCCATTATTACCATCAGCCTTATTTATTATTGCTTCTACTTCTCCCAGAGAGCTAATCTTAGAAAGATCTATAAGTATTTCATGAGAAATACCATATCCTAAGGATTCCTTACTATTTCTTGGGAATATGTTTATCTCCTTTTGATTTGGATTTGATAGGTAAATGGCAAGATAGTAAGGTTTACTTAAGAACTCTGTAATATGTTCCTTGCTCTCTACGAGAAAATATAAAGAATCATTGTCAATTCCAAAGTAGAGTTTGTTTATATAATCAGCAGGCTTTGCAAATATTCCTGTCCCCTTCTTAGCTTCATATATGGCAGCAGATTTCCACTCGTCTTCAGGTGCTACTTTTCCATCAATTTTAGGAGTAAATTTTGTTTGAAGATGTTGTATTGGTTTTTCTTCAGCAAGTTTTACAATAGGTACTAAAAGTGTTGAGGGAGGTTCTTTTTCTATATACTTATAGACATTTATAAGATGCTGTCTAAATAACTGATCAAAACCCAAGTCGTTTCCTGAATCTTGATCATCTCCATACCACCAGAACCAGTCGCTACCTTCAGCTGCATATAGTTCAAACCAAGCTTTTTGTATGTTGTCTTTAAGCTTTTGAGGATCAAGGGTAGGTGCTAATGTCTTTCTTGCTTTTACAGTAGCATATACTAAGTCAACTCTTGTTCTATCAAAAAGTTCCCAAGCTTTATTTTCTTCTCCTTCTCCTATCCACGTGAGAAAAGTACCGTCTACCCAGGATCCTGCCGACAGTCTTTGAATCGTATCTTTGGGTGGATATTTAGCAAGAAAATCACTTACTCTTACTGTTTCAATGTATGGATTGTCACTTAATAGTTTGTAAAAGGCGTTAAGGAATTCTTTCCCATCATTCTCATAATATTCCCAACAGTTTTCTCCATCAAGGATTAAACTTACTAAGAAAGGACCCTCTTTATCTTTGACTTTTTCATATATATCTTCAAGTCTATTTATGAGATCTATTGCAGCACTTTCTCCTTTCATTCCACTATATACAAATCCAATCTTGTCTGAAAGATTTTTATCTCTGAAGATCATATTCAATTTCTTTCCGTTTTCCTCTACAATGTATGGTTTGTAAAAAACCTCAGGATTTTGAACATTACCTTTGGTATCCCTTAAAATAGGTATGCCTAAGGATTTAGAGAGTACATCTTCATCACTTGCCATCCACTGAATACCCACACTACTTACTAATGGAATTATTTCTTGACTCACAGATCCTTCAGAAGGCCAGAGCCCTTTAGGATTTTCTTTAAAATACTTCTTATAGTATGTTACTGCCATTTTTAACTGAGCTTCTACATCCTCAGGATATGTAATGGTGGCTTTTGGTAACTCAATATCTTGTGAAGCTTCTAAGGCAGATTTGTAATTAGCGAGGAGAGGCATTATGGGATGGAAAAATGGTGTAGAGGTTACTTCAATTTGTTTTTTCTTTTGAAGCTCATAGTATAGTGGAAGGATTTTAGCCATTACTTCATATTGTTTTTGGATTACTATTTTTTTATCTTCTTCAGTAAAATTTTTCCCCTTTTCTATAAGTTTTGCCAGGTCCTTATCATATTGTTGGAAGTCAGGGTCAAACCATGCTAAATTAAACCATACTTGAAGATCCCTGAAATCTTGGACTGTAAATTTATTTATAGCATCTAATATAGCCTCATCACTTACTGATTGTCCTCTTTTATTAAGAAGATCCCAATACCTTGGGAATTTCCTTATTATCCTATCCCAATTTGCATCAAAGAACCTTCTGAGAATAAAATCTTTATCTTCATTAGTAAGTTCATCAGCAGCTTTTTCTGTTAATACTAAATACTTATCTTTTACTTGTTGGTTTAGGTAAAGCTCTAATTGGTAAATAAGAGAAGGTACCATATTAAAATTTGCTTTTACCTGAGGATAGTTTTTAAGAATACTTGCCATATCATAATAATCTTTTATAGCATGCATTCTAACCCATGGAAGAAGCATCATATTATTTGAAGAATCATAATAGAAGGGTTGGTGATTATGCCATATTATAGTTACATATAAAGGTTTATTAACTTTTTTTGTTTCGGAAACATATAGCTTTATTGGAGGTTCTCCAATACTATCGGATGTACCTATAGAAATTAATAGAAGAAAAGCAATAAGGAAACAAGTATAAAACTTTTTCATTTATCTCCCCCCTTGATTTTTTTATTTAACATAAACAAAAGGTATTTGAGCATACACATTTTTCTCAAATCTTGCATTACTCTTGTATTTGCTCAGAACTTCAAATTGGTTAATATTATCATAGTCAAGCATATCAATGATATTAGGGTCACCATAGAAGTCGTCGCCTCCGCCAAATCTCCATTGTTGAGCTGAGGAAACTACCTCTCTTATTCTACAAGAAGGTGGATCTTGAGTTGGGAAACCTTCTTGCCCTAAAATGAATACTTGGAAACCAAAATTCTTTTCAAAATTTCCCCCTAAGCTTTTCTTTGGCACAGGAATAACAATTGTATTCTCATCTACAGTAATACCTTTTGATGGGAATACACAGGCCTTATACATATCAGGTGCTGCATTTTTTATAGAAGATTTTAATTCGGTGGGCCACCCTTCTAAAACAATAGCTATTTCCCACGCACTTTCGGGAGTAGTCTGAGCTCTGACTCCTGGAATAAAATCTCTAAAGCCAGAATTAGGTTTGTTATCCTGATCAATATAAATATGGATTGTCTGAATAGAGAGACCTAAAGGACTTCCCCAAGGGTTTTCAATAAGAGCTCTAAAGGAAATTTTAAAGTATACATTTTCATTGTCTGCGTCTATAACTACTTTTGTTAAGTCAAAGCTTCCAGGTTTAAAGACAGCATCAGTAGGATAAGTATATGTTCCAGGACCTTTATCATCATTTACAGGATCATTGAAAACTAAAGGATATTTGATGGGTTCCGCAAAAATAAAAGTAGAAAGAAGCATTAGAAATGTAAAAGTCAAAAATTTCTTCATTTTTGGAAACCTCCTTTTTTAATCGGGGAGGTTTTATCCTCCCCGATTATTTAAATTTATTAGAAATCAAAGGAGATTTTAGCTCCAATTTGTTTTGCAAAGTCCACAGGTATTCCTTCTGTTATAACTGCATCACTATTAAGAGGTGCTTTTCCGTAATATAGTGTGGCATTATTGAAATTTAAAGCTAAGTAATATGTATTATGTTCCTCAGTGTTATTTTTGAAATTTTGATAAAGACCTGTAAGAGTAACATCTCTCGCTAATTTATAATCTCCCTTTATAAATATAAATGAGACATTGGGATTATAAACTAACGTGTTATAGGTATCATCATAAACAAATCCACCAGAGATTGAACTATAGAGAGTCATATTGTTAAGAGGTGTTAGGATGATGTTTGCATAATAACCTGTTTTGTCTTCTAAAGGTTGATGTAATTTGCCATAGATTGAAGTATTCTTAACAGGTTTTAATGTTACCTCTCCAGTTATACTGGTAGAATTTGTCCCATTTACGTTTTCATTATATACTGTACCTTTTAGATTAACTTGTTTTGTTGGATTGTAGGTGACTATTCCAGTGATTTCTGTGGTTTTTTCAGTAATATCCTCTCTATTAGTCAGTTCTACTATTGGTTCTATGGATAAGTTGGATAATGGGGTGACTACTGCGCCAATTTTCACATAAGTACCAGCAGAACCACTGGTTCCTGGGATGAGCTGAGTCTGGTCTGTTTTAAACCATCCAAATTGATGCATATATCCTAAGTCAACTTTCTTTGCTGTTCCATAAAGCTTTAAAAGAGAATTTAGCTGAGAAGAAAGATCAGCATATAGTACCATTCCACCTTCAGAACCTGTTCCCCAATCACATTTTCCGTAAATTCCTTCAGCCTTTAGATCAACAGGTCCTAATTTACCTGTTACATCTACACCAAATAGGCTCTTTCCTTGATTGGCTGTTCCCCAGTTGGTTCCCATGGCAGTAAAGCCTGCAAGTAGTGGGGCAAAGCTCTTTTTTACTCTTACATAGGAAATTTGATCGGAAGAATTGATGCCTGCAAGGAAGTTTGTACCAAAAACTTTTCCAGAAACTTCAATTCCATTACCCCAAATCCAAGAAGAGCCAGGGAGATCTCCAGGCTTGTTTAATTGTAATGGGTCATCAAAGGGAGTGGCATCTTCCTTATAGTAAGCTCTTAAAGTTAAAAGAGAACTTTTTGAAATTAAATGTGCTTTTTGAACTTCAATGATTCCCGGTCCAAAAAGATTAGAAAAATCAGGGTACATTTTAAGTTCAAAGTAGCTTTCAAGCCAGCTTGATGGCTCTGCTTTAACCTTAAAGTAAGTATTCCAATAATCTAAACTTATAGGTCCTAAAGTATTGGAATAGACACCATCTTCATCTTTTAAAAATTCACTTCTTACTTCTATCTCACTGTATCCATAAAGAGTGACTTCTTGGGCATAGGCAAAAGTACTAATAAGTAGAATGCTCAAAAATAGAATGAAAAATTTCTTCATTTTTTTAAATACCCCCTTTTAGATTTTTTAAAAAAATGATTTAAGAAAAGTTTTTAAGATCTCTTTAAGACTTTTCCCACCTCCCTTTTAACACGTGTTAATTTTAAAATCTTCTTAAGATTATTTACACGTGTTAGCTGATAAGAATATGATAGTTAATCCTAAATTTTTTGTCAAGAGAGATTTTAAGGTTTATTTAAAATACTTTAATCTATGCTCTACGGTACTTTTAGATACAAAGAATATATCGGCTATTTTTTCTAAAGGAAGGTAAATGTACTTTTTAAGCATAAAATCTGGAAGTAATAAATTTCCAGCAAAGGTATTTGCTTCATATTCAAAAGTGTCTTCTTCTTTGTCTAAATATTCTGTATATACAGGATTTTTTTGATGTAAAAAGAAATGTCCAAGTTCATGAGCAACAGTGAATCTTTGTCTTACTCGGGGATGTTCGCGATTTACAATAATTACTTGTATTTTAGGGGAAAGGTACAAAAGGCCAGAAACTTTTTCAGGTAGCTTTTCTACTGTAATATCTATTCCTAAACCATAGGCTATAAGATCTGGCTTTACAGGAGGTTTAGTTATAGAAAAATATGAAAGGATTTCTTTAATTAGATTTTCGTACACTTTTTTTCTTCTCTAAGGAATTTATGAGTTGGATGATCATCTTTCTTTCGTCATCGTCAAGGTTTGTATTAGTTCTTAAAAAGGCTTCTAAATTTTCTTCTTTATCTTCAGTAAAGAGAAAAGAGGTAGGAACATTAAAAGCATCAGCTATTTTTTCTAAAGCTTTTAACGATGGATGCTTAAGTCCTCTTTCTACTAACGATATATACGAGAGGGAAAGCCCTGTCATATTGGCAAGGTCTTCCAATTTTAAATTTTTATTTTTTCGGAGTTCTCTGATTCTATTTCCTACATTCATATATACTATTTTAATCTATTTTTTATAGGGAGGGAAGGGCAAAAATATAAAGCTCTTTCCTCCCCTTTCATACTTCAACTTAAAGGCTCTTCTGATTCTACCAAAGCCTTAAGTAGTTTGATAGCATTTTCCACATCGTTCATATCTACCATCTCATTTGGAGAATGCACATATCTTGTGGGTATAGATAGGGTTCCTGCAATGATTCCTTCTCCTGTTCTTTGCAACATAGCGGCATCGGTTCCTCCATAGAGTAGAATTTCAACTTGATATGGTATATTATTTTTATCAGCAAATTTTTTTAGGGTTTCTACAACTTTTCTATCACTTATAGAAGCCCTATCCTTTATTTTAATGGTAGGTCCCTTTCCTAACTCTAAGGACATCCTTTTTGATCCTTTGGGGGTATCTGAATTGGAAGTTACGTCTATAGCAATAGCTAAATCTGGTTTTATATTAAAGGCAACAACACTTGCGCCTACAAGTCCTATCTCTTCTTGGGTAGAAAAGGTTCCAAATAGGTCATAGTATGGATTTGCTCTTTTTAGTACTTCAATAATTATGGTACAGCCAATTCTATCATCAAGAGATTTGGATACAATGCGTTCTCCTAAGTCTTTAAATGAATAGTGGTATACTCCAAAAGTTCCAGGGGGTACTAACTTTTCTGCTTCTTCTCTGCTCTTAGCACCAATATCCACATAGATTTTATCAAAGTCAAGATTTCTTATATTCTTTGTTAGTTCTTCTGGAGTTTCACCTTCTATTCCTACAATTCCCTCTACTTTTGGAAAAGATATGCTACTTCCTAAAAGATTATATGGAGAGACTCCCCCTATTGCCTCAATTCTGATAAAACCTCTTTCATCAATATATGTAGCTAAGACTCCAACTTCATCCATATGAGCATCAAGAAGTATTTTGCCTTCTTTTTTACCTTTTTTCCATACTATCAAATTACCTAATTTATCTATCTCATAGCCATCTATGGATCCTTTCAATTCTTCTAATATGGTGTTTCTTATTTCCTCCTCTCTTCCACTGGGAGATGATACACTTGTGAGTTTTTTAATCAGCTCCTTCATTATTTAACCTCCTTTGTAATCAGAATAGAAAGAAGTTTAAGAGTGTTCTCATAGTCTTTAATATTTAAGACTGACATAGGGGAATGGATATATCTTGAAGGAATAGAGATAACAAGACTTGGGGTTCCAGTAGTAGTGGCTATTCTTTGGGCATCGGTACCTCCTACAGTTCTTCTTTTTATTTGGTATGGTATATGATTTTCTGAAGCTATTTTTACAGCAAAATTGAATAATTTTTCGTCATTTACATATCCTCTATGAGCTGGAGTTATTACAGGACCTTTTCCAAGTTCGGTAGATCTTCTATCTTCTGGGAATTCTGGATTATCTCCTGAAGTGGTAGTTTCAATTACTATAGCAAAGTCTGGATTTATTTGAAAAGAAGCAGGTCCAGAACCTCTAAGTCCTGTTTCTTCTTGGACTACAAAAGAAAAGTAGGTGTCATAATAAGGATGGATATTTAAATCAATCAAGTCCATAAGAATAGAGCATCCCCCTCTATCATCTAAAGCTTTTCCAGATATCCAGTCTTGGTGCATCATAGTGTTTGGAGCAAAGCTTACAGAATCTCCAATCTTTACTTTTAGTTCTACCTCTTGCTTTTTTGTGGCACCAATATCTACCTTTATATTTTCAAAAGAGGTAATTTTTTCAAGGCTATTCATAAGATGTATGGGTTTTGAACCTATAATTCCTGGGATCTGTTTCTCTCCAACAAATACTTTTTTCCCAAAGACTGTTCTGGGATCAATAGAACCTAAGGGGATTATACTTAGCTTTCCATCCTCTTCAATGTTACTTACCATAAATCCTATCTCATCCATATGAGCAGAGAGCATTAATTTTTTATCTATTTTTCCTTTTTTAAAGGCTATTAAATTTCCTATCGTGTCTTCTTTTATATGGTCTACTTTATCTTGGATCTTCTCTTTTATGAATTCTCTTACTTTTTCTTCAAATCCAGAGACTCCATTTATATCAGTAAGCTCTTTTATATACAAGTTATTCACCTCCTACAGCTATAAAATTGGCAAGTAATCTTGCAGTTTCTTTAATATCTTGAAGATTTACTACCTCATAGGGAGTATGCATATATCTCAGAGGTATTGAAACTAAAAGTGTAGGAATACCTTCTCTTGTGATTTGGATCTCATCTGTATCTGTATGACTATGACTTCCTGCAGGCTCAATTTGATATGGGACAGAATTTTTTTCGGCACAATCTTTTAGTATCTCAAAATACTTATGGTCTATCATGGTACCTACAGTTAGAACTGGCCCTTTCCCTGTTTCTATTTTAGGATATGACGGTCTATAAATATCTCCATGGGTAACGTCAAGTACTATAGCAAGATCTGGTTTTAAGTTGAATGCTACATTTGCTGCACTGGACATTCCGTCTTCTTCTCTTATGGAAAACACAAAATACGGTTCTGATTTAATAATGAATTGATTAAGAAGCTCTAATGTATATAATAGTGCAACACAACTTGCTCTATTGTCTAATGCTTTACCTGTAATGTATTTTTCTCCTAAATCAAAGGCTTCAGAAGAAAAAGTTGCTAAATCTCCTATATTTACATTTTCTGCTCCCTCTACAACATCAAGGAATAGATCATCAAAACTAAGAACCTTATTTTTTAGCTCTTCAGTCTGCAAGTGGGGTTCTAACATTCCAATAACCCCATAGGAGGTACCGTTTTTGGTATGAATCTTTAATCTTTGTGAGATTATTACTTTAGGGTCTATTCCCCCAAAAGTGTGGATCCTATAATAGTTACCAAATTCTTTTTTAGTTATGACAAATCCTATCTCATCAGCATGGGCAAATAGAGCAATTTTCTTCCCCTGGCCACTCTTTTTGACCATAAGACTTCCTTGTTTATCTATGCTTGCCTCAGTATTTGGAATTTTTTCTGCTACTTCCTTAATATACGTTATAACTTTCTCTTCATATCCAGATGGTCCATTAAGATTGGATAGAGTTTTTAATATTTCATTGATTTCCACTCGGAGTCCTCCTTCCTTTTTTTAAATGCTATATTTTGATTATACAAATTTATGTTAAACTTTAATAGGTTGATTGTTGGAGGTGTGTTGTAAATGGATAAAAGAGAGTTTGCTATAGAAGTTATTAATAGATTGAAAAAAGTCTATGAACCTAAAATTGCATTAAAATTCCGAGATCCATGGGAACTTCTTGTAGCCACTATTCTTTCTGCTCAGACTACCGATGAAAGAGTTAATATGATTACAGAGAAACTTTTTAAGAAATATAAAACCATTGAAGATTATATAAAAGTACCTTTAGAAGAATTGGAACAAGATATAAAGTCAGTGAATTACTATAAGACAAAGGCAAAAAATATAAAAAGTTGCGCTCAGATAATTTTAGATGAATATGGTGGAAAAGTTCCTGATACTATGGAAGAGTTATTAAAGCTTCCTGGGGTAGCAAGAAAAACGGCAAATGTAGTTCTTTCAGCTGGTTATGGTAAGAGTGAAGGAATTGTTGTGGATACTCATGTATCTCGTCTTTCTGAAAGATTTAAATTGAGTGAAGAAAAAGATAGAGATAAATTGGAAAAAGAATTGATGAGTATAATTCCTCAAGAAGAATGGACAGATTTTTCTTACCTTTTAATATCTCATGGAAGAAATGTATGCAAGGCAAAAAATCCTATCTGTGAAAGTTGTATTTTAAAAGATATTTGTCCTTCTGCTTTTAAAGTGTAAAAGAGGGGCAATAAATACCCCTCTTTTATTTTTGACCCAATGTCCCATGGACCTTCTTAAGTAGTTCTCGTATTTGCAAGTGTTGAGGGCACTTTGTTTCGCATTCTCCACATTCTTGGCAATTTTCGGCTCTTTCTTCAGGATCCATCTCATGGTTATATTGCCAACGAGCAGATCCCCAATCCTCATATCTAACGCCCTCATTATATATATAGAAATTCCTTGGGATGTTAACTCCATATTGACATGGCATACAATATTCACATTGAGTACAATCTATAGTTTTCCTTCCGAGAAATGCAAGTCTAAGTTTTTCAATAAACTCTAACTCCTCTTCTGTAAGAATTCCCACATCTGATTTTTCAGCTATCTCAATATTTTCCTTTACCTGTTCTAAGGTACCCATACCAGAAAGAAGCATTGAAACTTCCTTCTGATTCCATACCCAAAGAAGTGCCCATTCTACAGGACTTCTTTTGATCTTAAAGTTGTCAATAAGCTCTTGCACGTCCTTTGGTGGTCTTGCAAGTTTTCCTCCTCTCAAAGGCTCCATAACAACCACACCTATTCCTTTGCTTGCTGCATACTTTAAGCCGTCTGTTCCAGCCTGATAATTTACATCCATATAATTGTACTGAATCTGACAAAAATCCCAATTGTGAGCATCAATAATATTTTTAAAGGTATTTAGATCATCATGGAAGGAAAATCCAAAATATTTAATAAGCCCTTCCTTTTTCATTTTCTCTCCCCACTCAAGAGCTCCTAAATTATATATTTTTCTCCAGCTATCTTTATTTAGAGAGTGAAGAAGATAAAAATCAATATGATCTGTATCCAATTTTTTCAACTGTTCTTTTAAAAGTCTGTCCATGTCTTCTTTTTTATTTACAAGCCATACGGGAAGCTTTGTGGCAAGATAAGTCTTATCTCTATATCCGTTTTTTAAAGCTTTTCCTACTAATATTTCACTCTGTCCTCCATGATATCCATAGGCACTATCCACATAATTTACTCCGTGATCTATAGCATATCGTATCATTTCTATGGCTTTTGGTTCATCAATCTGTGATTCACTTCCTAAGGTAGGAAGTCTCATAGTTCCGAAGCCTAATGCAGAAACATTTACATCAAGTTTTCCCATTTTTCTATACTTCAATTTGCATCCCTCCTAAATGTTAGATTTTTGTATCGTATGGAGTTTGGAATAGTTAACTTAAGTAACTATAGATTTTACTACATAGATTTAAAGTTGTAAAATAGAATTGTTTTCAATTTGTATTATGAGAAAATGGAGAGGAAATAATTATGCTTTCTGCGATCTGGGAGAAGGGAAAATTAATTTTAAAAGATTGTGCTATTCCTAAAATAAAGAGTGATGAAGTTCTTGTGAAAGTTCTTGCCTCAGGAATATGTGGTACTGATTTACATCTTATTGCAGGAAAGACGTTAGCTAAGGAAGGGGTAATAAGAGGACATGAATTTGCAGGAGAAGTTGTGGAAGTTGGGGAGAAAGTAGATGGATTAAAAATTGGTGATCTGGTAGCAATTGACCCCAATATTGTTTGTGGATACTGCTATTTTTGTAGAAGAGGTGAGATAAATCTTTGTGAAAATCGTACTGCTTTAGGAGTTGACTTAAATGGAGGATTTGCAGATTACTGTGCAGTTCCATTTAAACAGGCTTATAAGCTTCCTCAAGATCTGACCCCGATAGAAGGGGCAATGATGGAGCCTGTTGCCTGTGCTCTTCATGGTATTGAAAGAATAGGAATGAAGATAGGAGATTCCGTTCTGATAGTAGGAGGAGGAGCTTTAGGGTTGATTCTTTTACAACTCTCTCTTATCTATGGAGCAGAAAAAGTTATTGTGGTAGAACCTTACGAGGAGAAGAGAAGGTTAGCCCTTGAATTAGGAGCTTTTTGTGTTATAGATCCTATAAATGAAGATGTTTTTAAGGTTGTAAAGGATATTACTGATAATAGAGGAGTAGATGTGAGTATTGAAGCTGTAGGAAGAGTTGAAACGGTTAAAACTGCAATGGATTGTGCAAGAAGGGGAGGAAAAATTTTGATATTTGGAGTATCCCCCTTTAATGGATTTTTGGAGATCTCTCCTTTTGATATATATGAGAGGGAGCTTAGTATAATGGGATCCTTTGTAAATCCACTTACAAATAGTAGAGCTCTTTCTCTAATAAAAGAGAAAAGAATTAATGTGGAAAAGATCGTTTCCCACAAATTTCCTTTAGATGCTATTGACAAAGCAATAGAGATAGGTTTAAGTGGGAAAGGGCTTAGAATTATAATAACCTTTGAGGGGTGATGTAGAAATGATCTTTGATTTGATTTGTGCATTAACCATATTGGGACTTGCTTTAAAAGGATTAAAAGAAGTCTTTTCTAACAAATTGGCTTTGATTTTTTCGGTGATTATTGCTATCTTCCTTTCAGCCTATCTTCTTCCATTGTATATGGAGTATATAAAAATTCCTTCTCATATTCCTGCGAATTTGGCAGGATTTATTATTACTTTTATTTTTTCTTATCTTCTAATGACTCTTCCATCATTTTTACTGAGGGTTATTATTGGAGGAGGAATTCTTATAATTTTATATGGGGTCCTCATTAATTACTTACCACCCGCATATAGGACGCAGATTTTGAACAATTCAGTTGTTTTTTCTTTTATAAAACCTGTGGTTTTTGGAATTCTTAATATTTTAAAGTTTATCCTATGAGAATTTTGGCTTTATCTGACCTGCATCTTGATTTTATAAGATTAAGAAATGGTTTTGAAAAAGATGAAGAAAGTATTTTTATAAAAAATATTTTTGAGGAGATAGAAAAGGAAAATGTAAATGTATTTGTAATTGCAGGTGATATTTCTGCAAAGTTATGGGAGATAGAACTCTTCTTTGAATTTTTTGCTGCGCTTTCAGGTGTTAAGATTTTTGTACCTGGTAATCATGATATATGGAAGGAAAAAGATATCAGTAGTGACCAGAAATATAAGAAGATGATACCAGATCTCTGTGGTAAATATAACATTCATTTTCTTCCAGAAAATCCATTACTAATAGGAGATATAGCTTTTGTAGGAACATTAGGATGGTATGATTATTCCTTTGGAAGTGAAGCCTATTCTATAGAAGAGTATGAGAAAGGAATATATGATGGTTTACGCTGGAGAGAAACTTTTTGGAAACTTGTGGATTTCTATGATTCTTATGGAAGAAAGCTTAATAATGTAGAGATTTGTGAGATAATGCAGGATGAATTAAAAAATTCTTTGGAAAAAGTAGAGAAAGAGAAGAAGATAGTAGCTGTTACTCATACTGTACCTTTTAAGGAGCTTCTCCATATGAAAAATTTCTTTTCAGCGTATCTTGGGAGTGAAAAATTGGGTGAAATACTTATAGAAGATGGTAGGGTTAGGTATGTAATCTGTGGACATGAACATAATACGGTAATCTTTAAAAAAGAAAATTTGGAGATTTATAAACCTACTTTTGGATATTTGGATAAATTGGAAAAATGGAAGGAAAGGTTAGAAAGAGCAATAAAAATTATTGATATCTAAGCAATTGTAGGTTTTGCGTGATATAAATTCAAGGCTCTACAAATAGCTCCATAAACTACTGTTTTGGGATATAATGCAGATGGAATAATCTTTACAGGAATTGGAAGATAGAATTTAATAGTGGTTTGCATTTTATCAATTAAAATATCCAAAAATCTCCCTACAATGCCACCTATAATTACAACTTCTGGATCTACAATACTTACTATATTTACAATAGCCTTTCCTAAACACTCACTGGCTCTATCAATAATGGTTTTTATCCCATCGCTTTTTTGATAATCATCAAAAATTTTCTCAAGCATGGTATATTTTTCATTTATTGCTTTTGCTTTCTGGATAATTTGTGCACCAGAAGCAACCCATTCTAATGCTCCTAACGGTGTATATTCAACTCCAGGATAATTTTCAATGTAATTATCTATGGCCATGTATGCAATCTCACCTGCAAACTTATTACTTCCTTCATATAGTTTTTCATTTATCACTATTCCTGCTCCTATACCAGTACTTAAGTTCATATATACTATGTTTTTATAACCTTTTCCCGCTCCTTTCCAAAGTTCACCCATTACTGCCATATTTACGTCATTCTCAAGGATGATAGAAGCTTCAGGGAAGCTATTTTTTAAAATTGAAAAGAGAGAAGCATGATTCCATTCAGGTAAATTGGGGGCAAAGATTAACTTTCCCTCTTCTATAATTCCAGCAATACCAATAGCTATTACCTTTATTTTTTCAAATGGTACATTACTTTCTGCTAAGAATTCCATCAGTATGGTTGCAAGATGTTCAGGTCGCATCATATTTTTTCCTCTAAGATCTTTTAGGAAGAGCACCTTTTCGTATAAGAGGTCTCCGCAGAGGTCAGAAATGGCAAATCTCATAAGTGAGCCTTCTATATCCCCAGCTAAAAAGTATCCATGTTTTGCATTATATTGAAGAAGAATCCCTTTTCTTCCCTTAGTACTTTTTCCCTTTCCTACCTCAATAACAACTCCTTCGTTAATTAGCTCTTTAACATGAGTTGAGACTGTAGGTCGGCTTAAACCAAGTCTTCTGGCTATTTCTGCTCGTGAGATAGGTCCTTCTTCTCTAAGAAGTTGTAATATTTGCCCCTTATTTACCTCATCAATTAACTGTGGTCTTCCTATTTGCATATTCCCCCCATTTTTTAATTTATTAAAGATATTAATTCTTTTTTAAAAAATATATCAAAGAAAAGAATTTGTCAAGGAATAGAAAAATTTTCCCTATTTTAGTTTAGATCTTTTTCTGTATTTGTTAGGTTTGACATAAACGTTATATTAATTATATAATTTTCGTACTTGTAAATCTCTACTAAAAAGGTATAAAATGAAGAAAAAAGTTGCTGTGGGAATGAGTGGTGGTATAGATAGTTCAGTCGCAACTCTTCTTTTAAAAGAAGAAGGATATGATGTTATTGGTATTACTATGAATATAGGAGTTTCACCTTCTGAGAGATATGAGGCTTGTGTTTCAGAGAGTTCCATCAATGATGCAACCCAAATTGCTCATTATTTAGGGATTCCTCACTTTGTAGTAGATCTAAGGAAAGAGTTTGAAGAAAAAATTAGTAGGTATTTTATTGACTCTTATTTGAATGGATATACCCCTAATCCTTGTGTTTTTTGCAATAATCTTATAAAGTTTGATCTGCTTATGAAAAAGGCAGAAGAACTTGGAGCGAAATATTTTGCTACAGGTCATTATGTTTTAAAAGTGTATGATGAGGGTAGAAACGTATATTTTTTAAAAAGAGCAAAAGATAGTAAAAAAGATCAATCATATTTTTTGGGAATGTTAACTCAAGAGCAGATTAAAAAATCTTTGTTCCCTTTAGGAAATTTTACAAAAAAAGAAGTAAGAAAGATTGCTAAAGAAAATGGGCTATTTGTTGCTGATAAAGTAGAAAGTCAGGAGATATGTTTTTTGCCTGGAAATAATTATAAAAGTTTTTTGGCAAAATATGTTGATGAAAAGCCTGGCAGAATTATTACTGAAGATGGTAAGGAGATAGGAAAACATAGAGGAATATATTCTTTTACTATTGGACAGAGAAGGGGACTGAATGTAGCTTTAGGAAAGCCAATGTATGTAAAAAGTATAGATATTTCTACAGGTGATGTGATTGTTGCTGAAAGAGAAGAGATCTTTTCTAAAGATGTTTATGCAGTTAATGTGAATTTTCCTTCAGGAGTGCCTGAAGATAATGAAATTAGTGTTGAAGCAATGATAAGGCATAATATGGAACCGTCTCCTGGAATATTAAAAATTCTTTCAGAGGATAAAGTTTTTTTACACTTTGAATCTCCCCAATGGGCTGTAACTCCAGGGCAAATACTGGTTTGTTATAAAGATAATTATCTTCTTTGTGCAGGTGTTATTGAAAAGATTTGACTTGCAAAATTTTTTTTATTGATGTATAATGCTTCTTTAAAGAAAGAGATACTTTTCCTAAAGGCTGTGAACAGGAAGAGTAGCTTTCAAGCGGGATCCAGAGAGACCGGGTAAGGTGGAAGCCGGTTATCAGCGCAGAGAGTGAATGGTCCTGGGAGCTGCAAACTGAAAGGGAAGATAGGTATTCCTGAGTAAGCTTTGTCGGAGCTGCCACCGTTATCAAGGCAAAGGGTATCGGAGCAATAATGTACTCCCGTACCCGAAAGAAAGAGTTGAGCGTTTAATATGCTTAACGAAGGTGGTACCGTGAGAGTAAACCCTCTCGCCCTTCTTAGGGGCGAGAGGGTTTTTTTTATTTATAGATTTGTTTAGGGAGGTGATTGGGATTGGAAAAAGTTAATATGAATTATGTTCCTTTGATCTTTGATTTTCCAGGAGATTATGAGACTCCTTCCAGCCTACTTTTGAAGATAAAAGATGAAGATTATTTATTTCTACTTGAGAGTGCAGAAGGGGGAGAAAGGGTAGGAAGATATTCATTTTTAGGTTGGGGACCAAAAGAGGTGTTATCTTTTCCAAGAGATACTAATTTTGACATTATTTCTTATCTTTCTGAAAGGTTTCCTGTACTAAATATAAACAATATGGAAGATATACCGCAATTTATAGGGGGACTTGTAGGATATTTTAGCTATGATGTTATAAGACAATGGGAAAAAATCCCTGAGTTAACTAAGGATGATTTGAATTTTCCTCTGGCAGAATTTCAATTAGTGGACTTTTTAGTAGTTTTTGACCACCTTAAAAGAAGAATTAGTGTTATCTTTCTTGTTCCAGAGGAAAAAGCTCAGGATTCTTCTACAAAAGCAGAGATTGAAGAAAAATTAGAAGAGATAAAAAGTATATTTAAAAGAACAATTCCCGAATTAAGATATCCGAAAGTTGTTCTTAATGTGGAACATGAAATACCTGAAGAGGAGTATGAAAAAAATGTGGAAAAAGCTATAGAGTACATAAAAGCAGGGGAGATCTTTCAGGTAGTTTATTCTCAGAGATTTCATACTAAATACTCATATGATCCGTATCTTCTTTATAGAGCTTTGAGATTGATTAATCCTTCCCCATACATGTTTTACTTGAAGTTTAAAGATGTCTATCTTATTGGTTCTTCGCCAGAAGCACTGGTTAAAGTGGAAGGAGATAGAGCAGAAGTAAGACCTATAGCTGGTACAAGAAGAAGAGGGAAAACAGAGGAGGAAGATTTATCTTTGGAACAAGAATTAATGAATGATGAGAAGGAGAAAGCTGAACATACTATGCTTCTTGATCTTGCAAGAAATGATCTTGGTAAAGTCGCAAAGATTGGGACAGTTATACCTGAGAGAATTATGGAGATTGAGAAGTATTCTCATGTGATGCATCTTGTGAGCAATGTATCTTGTAAGATTAAACCAGAGATTCATCCATTAGAGGTCTTCAGAGCATGTTTTCCTGCAGGTACAGTTTCAGGAGCTCCAAAAGTAAGAGCAATGGAGATTATAGAAGAATTAGAAAGATATAAGAGAGGTCCTTATGCAGGGGGCATAGGATATCTCTCTCTAAATGGGAATCTTGATACTTGTATCTCTATAAGAACATTCTTTTTGAAGGGAGATGATCTTTATATCCAGAGTGGAGCTGGAATTGTATATGATTCAGTTCCTGAAAGGGAGTATTTGGAAACAATGAGTAAGGCAAAGGCTCTTATTGAGGCTATAAAGATAGCGGGGGAATTGGGCTATGATTTTGTTAATAGATAATTATGATTCTTTTACTTATAATCTATATCAGTGTATATCAGAATTTTCTGAAGTAGCTGTCTATAGAAATGATAAAATCTCAATAGAGGATATATATAATTTAAATCCAAAGGCAATAGTAATTTCTCCCGGGCCATCTATCCCTGAAAATGCAGGGATAAGTATTCCTATAGTTAAGGAATTTAAAGATAAACTTCCTATTTTAGGTATATGTTTGGGACATCAAGTTATAGCCTCTGCTCTTGGAGCAAAAATTATTAGAGCTCCTATCCCTGTACATGGCAAAGTATCTCTTATTTATCATTTGCAAAATCCTATTTTTAATGAGGTAGAAGATTCATTTCTAGCAACAAGATATCATTCACTCATAGTGGACATAGATTCTTTGCCCTCATCTCTGAAAATTATTGCATGGACTTCTGACAAACTGATTATGGGAATTCAATATGAGGATTATCCTGTCTATGGGCTCCAATTTCACCCTGAATCAGTATTTACTCCTTCAGGGAATAAAATTATCAAGAATTTTCTTAAATTAGGAGGTGTTTTAAATGGTTAAAGAGTATATTAAGAAGCTATCGGAAGGTAAATCCTTATCTTTTGATGAGGCAAGAGACATTATAGAAAAGCTGGATAATGGGGGGATTTCAGACTCTCAATTGGGTGGACTTCTTCTTGGGTTACGATTAAAAGGGGAAACGCCAGAAGAAATTGCAGGCTTTGTAAATACCTTATCTCTTAAGGCTAAGAGAGTTCCAAATGAAAATCCTGCTATTGATGTGTGTGGTACAGGTGGCGATGGTGGTAAGACTTTTAATATTTCTACAGCCGTAGCATTTACGTTGGCAAGTTTGGGTATAAAGATAGCAAAACATGGAAATAGAGCATTTTCAAGTAAGGCAGGTAGTATAGATGTGATAGAAAAATTAGGTCTTAAATTTAGTGAAGATTCTGAGGAGGTAGCAAAATCTATTGATAGAAAAGGAATAGGTTTCATCTTTGCTCCCTACTTTCACCCGGTAGTGGGGAAGGCAGCTAAGGTAAGAAAAGAGCTTGGAATTGGCACTATATTTAATATGGCAGGACCTATGCTTAATCCTGCAAAGCTTCAGGCTCAGATTATAGGTGTGTATTCTATGAGTACTATGCAGAAGTTATCTGAGGCTGCTCTTATTTTGGGAAGAGATAATGTTCTCTTTTATCATGGTAAAGATGATGGTATTGATGAGATTTCTCTTTCTGGAATTACTGAGATGGCATATTTAAAGGATGGAAAGTTAGATCACTTTAAGTTTCATCCTTCTGATGTAGGGATTCCTACTTATAAGCTGGAAGAATTTGCAGGTGGAGATGCTGATGAAAATGCATTAATTCTTGTAAATATATTTAAAGGGAAAGGTACTCCTGCTCAGACAGATATTGTAGCTCTTAACAGTGCTTTTGCATTATGGATACTTGGAAAGGTAAAAAATGTTAAAGAAGGTTTTGATATGGTAAAGAATTATCTTTTTTCTGGTAAGGTATATGAATATGTTACGACTTTAAGGGAGTGCTAAAAGATGGACATTTTAGATAAGCTTGTAGATGAAAAGAAGAGGATTATATGCGACAAAATCTATAAAATACCAGATTCTTTTCCTGAGAAAATAAAAGATTATTTTTATAATTCTCTTCTTAAAAACAAGTTTAATATTATTGCAGAAGTTAAGCCTGCATCTCCTGTAAAGGGAAAACTTACATCTCTATCTCTTCCTGAGATGGTAGAGATCTATGATAAAGCAAAAGAAGTTTCTGCTCTATCAGTACTTACTGCTGAGAGTTTTTCTGCTAACCTATCTAATCTTCAAATTGCAAGAGATTTAACACAAAAACCTATTTTACAAAAAGATTTTATTTTGATTCCTGAACAGCTCTATGAAGGGAGACTTTTAGGAGCTGATGCCATATTACTTATTGCAAGAATTCTTACTTTTAAAGAATTAGAATCTTTATATAATCTTTCTTTAAAGCTTGACTTAGAACCTATTATAGAGGTTTATGATGTTAAAGATCTTGAGAAAGCTTTAGCTCTAAAGCCTCGTATTATTATGATAAATAATAGAGACCTATCTTCTTTCAATTTAGATATTAAAAATACTCCAAATTTACTTCCATACATTCCAGAAGATGTATTGGTAATTAGTGCCAGTGGTATAAGAACAGGGGAAGATATAAAGATGCTTTACGAAAGTGGTGCTAAAGCTGTGCTTGTAGGAGAAAGTATTGTGACATCTATAGATCCATATCAAAAGATAAAGGAGCTTTTTGAGGGATGTGGGTTAAAATCTGTGGAATAACGGATATTATTTCTGCTATGCACTGCGAGATGGAAGGTATAGATGCTATTGGTTTTGTGTTTGTACCATGGTCTTTTCGGTATATATCCTTGGAAAAACTGGATAAAATGGCACCTCATTTAAAAAGGCTTTCTGTGATGAAGATAGGTGTTTTTGCGGATTCTTCAGAAGAAGAGATTAGAGATGTAATGAATATTCTTCCTCTTGATGGGATTCAACTCCATGGTGAAGAAAATATTGAGTTTGCAAAGAAGTTTAAAGAATTTTTTCTTATAAAAGCATTTGGTATTGATGAAAAGCCTTTAGAAGAATTAGAGGAAGATATCTTAAAATTTTCCTCCATAGGTTATGTACTTCTTGATAGAAATAGAAACAGTTCTTTAACTTTTGATGAATTTATAGAAAAGGTTAGTAAACTAAGATCTTACTCTAAGGTTATTTTAGCAGGAGGAATAAACGAAGATAATCTTCCTAAGGTAATTCCTCTTAAACCCTTTGGAATAGATCTGTCCTCTGGAGTTGAGGAGGAGAAAGGTAAAAAGAGTCTTGTCAAGATAACAAATTTTATGAGAAAGGTGAGTGATTATGAAAATGAAAAATTTTCCTGATGAAAAAGGATATTTTGGAGAGTTTGGAGGAAGATTTGTCCCTGAGACACTTATGGAGACTCTTTTGCAATTAGAGAATGCCTACAAGAGAGTAAAAAACGAAGAAAAATTCTGGGAGGAATATGATTATTATTTAAAAAATTATGTGGGAAGACCTACTCCTCTTTATTTTGCAAAAAATCTTTCGGATCAAGTGAAAGCGAGAGTATATCTTAAAAGAGAAGATCTGTGTCATACAGGAGCTCACAAGATAAACAATGCCATAGGACAAGCACTTCTTGCTAAGTATATGAATAAGAAAAGGCTCATCGCAGAGACAGGAGCAGGGCAGCATGGAGTTGCTACGGCTACCGTGGCTGCGCTTTTTGGATTTGAATGTACCGTATATATGGGAGAAGAAGACTGCAATAGACAAAGTATGAATGTGTTAAGAATGAGGCTTCTTAAAGCGGATGTGGTACCTGTGAAAGTAGGTTCAAAAACCTTGAAAGAGGCTATAAGCGAAGCATTGAGAGATTGGGTGGCTCATCCTGAAGACAGCTATTATCTGCTTGGCTCTGTAGTAGGACCTCATCCTTATCCTATGATTGTAAGGGATTTTCAAAGGGTTATAGGTGATGAGTCAAAAAAGCAGATACTTGAAATCGAGGGAAGACTTCCTGACTATCTTATTGCTTCAGTAGGAGGAGGAAGTAATTCTATGGGTCTTTTTTACCCATTTTTGAATGATGATGTGAAGATTATTGGAGTGGAAGGTGGAGGTAAAGGACTGGAGTCTGGGCTTCATTCTGCAAGTGTAAATTTTGGTAAGGTAGGAGTGCTTCATGGAGCTAAAATGTATTTAATTCAAGATGAGAATGGAAATATCTCTCCTACTCATTCTATCTCTGCAGGTCTTGATTATCCAGGGGTAGGTCCAGAACACAGTTTTCTTGCAAAGATAGGAAGGGTAAAGTATGATCTTGCAACAGATGTCGTGGCTGTTAAAGGATTCTACGCACTTTCAGAGTTAGAGGGTATAATACCTGCTCTTGAGAGTGCTCATGCTATAGGATATCTTATGGAGCACCGTAAAGATTTTCCAGAGGAAAACCCGATTATAATAATTAATCTTTCAGGCAGAGGAGATAAAGATTTAGGAATAATCTATGACCTTAGGGAGGGAAAAAAATGAGTAATCTTGTAAATAAAATAAAAAATAGGAATAAAAGTCTGTCCTTTGTGCCTTTCTTTGTAGCGAATTTTCCTTCCTTTAATTTTCTTGAAGAGTTTTTAATGAAAAATAAAGATAAAATTGATATTTTGGAGCTGGGAATTCCATTTTCAGATCCTGTGGCAGATGGACCTATTTTGCAAGAAATAAATTATAGATCTATCCTAAATGGTGGTAGCTTTAAAAAAACTCTTCTTTGGTTAGAAAACTCCAAAATTCCTGAGTATATAGATACTATACTTCTTCTTTATTTTAACTTACTTCAAAATGATCTTGAGAATAAACTAAATAAGATAAAAGAGATAGGTGTAAAGGGACTTGTTATTCCTGATCTTTCTTTTGAAGAGGCAAAAGAGTTCTTACCAATCTTCAATAAATATAATCTTGATCTGGTTCTTTTCTTATCCCCAACTACAAGAGAGGAAAGAAAGAAAGAGATTCTCAAAATTGCTCCAAGTTTCGTTTATTGTATCTCTGTAAAAGGAGTAACAGGAGAGAGGGAAGAGCTTCCTGAGGAAGGTATAAGCTTTGTTAAGGGGATAAGAAAAGAGACAGATAAGCCTCTTGTATGGGGTTTTGGTGTAAAAAGCAAAGATCAGATTGAGAGCTTAAAAGGGATTGTGGATGGAGTGATAGTTGGGAGTGCTTTTGGTAAGAAGTTACTTTTAGGGGAAGATATACAAGAGTATTTTGATGAGCTTTCTATGGGGACATTGTAGTATAATAGAGGCATAAATCTCTTTTGGGGGACTGAATTTTATGAAGGCAGTGTGGTTTGAAGATTCTGTTCCAAGATATGCATTGAGTAAGGTTTTAGGTAATATTCATTCTTCCTTTTATTATAATGCTTTTTCCTGCTTAAGATATGGGGATTTTCCAGAGCCAAAGCTTCCTGGTCCTAAATGGGTTAAAATAAAAACATTAATGGGTGGTATATGTGGAAGTGATATAGGTCTTATAAGGCTTCATGACAGTCTATCTACCTCTTCTTTTACTTCCTTTCCTTTTGTCATTGGGCATGAGAATCTTGGGGTTATAGTAGAGAAGGGAGAAGAAGTTGAAAACTTTGAGATAGGGGATAGAGTTATTGTAGATCCAGTTCTTTCTTGTTATGCAAGGGATATAGATCCTCCTTGTGAGAAATGTCAAAATTGGGAATTTTCACAATGTATGAATTTTACTGAAGGTAGTATATCTCCAGGGCTTATGATTGGAGCATGTAGAGATACAGGAGGAAGTTGGGGAGAATATTATGTAGCTCATGAATTTCAGCTTTTTAAAGTACCAGATAAAGTTACAAATGAAAATGCTATTTTAGTAGATGCTTTTTGTTCTGCATTACATCCTGTAATGAGAAATTTTCCAAAGGATTCTGATACAGTACTTGTAGCAGGTGCAGGAAGTATTGGTATTAATGTAATAAGTTCTTTGAGGACTTTAGGAAGTAAAGCAAGGATTATTGCTCTTGCAAGGTATAAGTTTCAGGGTGAGCTTGCAAAATATTATGGAGCAGACGAAGTAATTTATACCAAGGGACTTGATACATATACTCTCTATGAAAAAGTTGCAGAAGTTACTTCTGCAAAGGTTCTTAAGCCTATCTTAGGAAAACCTGTTATGATAGGTGGAGCAGATGTGGTCTATGAATGTGTAGGAAGTGATAGTTCCATAGATGACGCATTAAGATTTACAAAACAGGGTGGAAAGTTAGTGCTTGTGGGACTTGTAGGCGTTACAAAAAATGTTGATTGGACTTTTGTTTGGTTTAAAGAGCTTAAATTAGCAGGGACTAATAGTAGTAGTGGTGAGATTTTTAGAGAGGAAAGAAAAAGGGGATATGGCATTGCACTGCAGCTTATGGAGGAAGGTTTAGATCTCTCTCAACTTTTAACTCATACTTTTGATCTTAAAGATTATAGGAAAGCTATAGAGATGAATTTTCACAGAGGAAGGTTTGGAGTTGTAAAATCAGCCTTTGTCTTTAAGTGATGTGAAGCATACTTTCTACTTCTTGGTATAGTTTATCAGCAATTTGAATCCCTTTATTTAATAGAGATTCTGCTTTTTGTTGAGTTTCTTTAACAAATTCTTTATCATTTATGCTCATAAGATTTATCTTTATATTAAGCCATGCTCCTTGGAGGGCGGATCTTAGACATACAGCTCCTACCCCAATATCGCTTACCACATTTGGATTTGAATTTCCCAATGCCCTTTCCAAGGTTTCTAAAGCTTTGAGGCTTTTCTCCATAATACTTAAGGGTACTAAAGTAGCTTCTTTTAATGCATTTTCAAGTAGCTCTTTTCTTTTTATTTTTTCCTCTGTAGTGTTTTTAGGAAGCTTCAAAGCTTTTGATACATTATCAAAAGCTTTAGCATCTTTTTCAATAAGAACTAAAAATTCTTCTTGTAATTTTTGTGTTTCTTTTACAATCTCTTTTATAAGAGGCTCTTTATCTTTAAATCTCTCTTTTCCTATAGTAAGATTTGCTACCATAGAGGAGAGGGCAGTACCTATTGCTCCAACTAAAGCAGATGCAGCTCCTCCTCCAGGAGCGGGCTCCTTTGAAGCAAGGAGTTCTATGAACTCTTTTAGTGCATGGTCTATGAATTTTAAGTTATTATCAGATGATGCCAATTTTTTTCCCTGCCTTTTCAAAAATCTCAAGGCTTCTATCTATCTGTTCTTCAGTATGAGTTGCCATATAACTTGTTCTTAGAAGAGATTGATTAGGTGCAACTCCTGGGGGAAGTACAGGATTACAATAAACCCCTAAATTAAAGAGTTCTTTCCATAAATAGATAGTCTTCCATCTATCTCTTATATAGATAGGAATGACAGGAGTACAACTATCTCCAGTATCAAATCCTAAAGATTTTAATCCTTCTCTCATTCTATTAGCAATTTTCCATAGGTATTCAGTTCTCTCTGGCTCTTCCTGCATTACTTCTAATGCTGCCATAGCTGCAGCGGTATTTGCGGGAGACATACTTGCTGAAAAAATAAAAGATCTTGCCACATGTTGGACATAAAATATTACATCTTCATCTCCTGCGATAAATCCTCCAAGACTTGCAAAAGATTTACTAAAGGTACCCATTATGATATCTACTTCATTTTCTAAATCAAAATGATTTGCTGTACCTCTACCATGATCTCCTAATACTCCAATAGAATGGGCATCATCTACCATAAGTCTTGCTCCGTATTTTTTACAGAGTTTTACTATCTCTGGAAGAGGAGCAATATCTCCTGCCATTGAGAAGATACCATCTACTATTATGAGTTTTCCTGCATCTTCAGGGCAAGAAGCAAGTACTTTTTCTAAATCTACCATATCATTGTGTTTGAACCTTCTCATTTCACCAAAGGAAAGTTTACACCCATCAATTATTGAAGCATGATCTTCTTTGTCTGTAATTGTAATATCTCCCTTTCCTATTAAAGCAGAAATAGTTCCAAGATTAGTTTGATATCCTGTAGAAAAAACTAAGGCAGCTTCTTTATTTAAAAATTCTGCTAATTTTTGCTCTAATTCCTTATGAAGCTTTAAAGTCCCATTCATAAATCGTGACCCTGTACAGCTGGTGCCGTATTCTTTTATAGCTTTTATAGCTGCTTCTTTTACTTTAGGATGAGTGGTAAGCCCAAGATAATTATTTGATCCCAACATTATTAGTCTTCTTCCGTTAATTACTACTTCTGTCCCCTCAGTTTCTTCTAAAGGAAGAAAGAAAGGATAGATCCCTTGTTCAATTGCGAAGCGTGCTTCTGAAAGGAAATGATCGGGTCCTATATCCCTAAACTTTTCAAATAAATCCATCTTCTTCTCTCCTAACCTTCTAAGTTTAATTTATAATATACCATCTTTTACACTCTCTTTTCAATTTGTTTAACAAATCATAGGTTATAAAGATTTTAAATTAAGGGGTTATATTGCCGTATACCTTTAAGAATATAAGTATTGAAAATTTTTTATTTTGAGATAATCAGTATCTTAAATCCTTTAAGGAGGAAGTAATTCTTAAGATAAATAGATCTCTACAGATATCCTAATCTTTATTAGGGGGTGAAATTTTATTTTAAAAAATTTATATTTTATTTGTTTATCATATCTTTTAAAATAGTCTATATAATTTTTAGAATAGATAATTTATATTAAGGAGGTATAAAAATGAGCGCAAAGTTTCCCAAAGCAAAAGAGGAGGTTATCAAATATATAAAAGAGAATGATATTCAATTTATTGAGATTTGGTTTACAGATGTCTTGGGGTATCTTAAAAGCTTTACTATAACCCAGAGAGAACTTCCAAAGGCTTTTGAAGAAGGACTTGGTTTTGACGGTTCATCGGTAAGAGGATATACAAGAATTGAAGAAAGTGATATGGTGGCTTTTCCTGAGGCTGAAACTTTTACACTTCTTCCTTGGAGAAAAAATAAAAGCGTAGCCAGAATGTTTGCTACTATTACTGAACCAAATGGAAAGCCTTTTGCTGGAGATCCAAGGAATGTCTTGAAAAGTATGCTTGATAAAGCAAAAAGTATGGGTTTTACTTTTCATGTTGGTCCAGAACTTGAATACTTTTACCTTAAAAATTCAAGTACAACGCCTGAAGTATTAGATAGAGGTGGATATTTTGACTTGATCCCAAGAGATGAGGCTATTGCATTAAGACAAGAGACAGTCTCTATATTAGAAGATATGGGTATAAAGGTTGAATTTACCCATCATGAGAGTGCCCCATCTCAACATGAAATTGATTTTCGGTATGCTGATGCACTAACTATGGCAGATGTTGTTATGACTGCCCGTTTAGTAGTAAAAGAAGTGTCTTATCTCAATGGGGTTTATGCTACCTTTATGCCTAAACCCATTTTTGGTCAGAATGGATCTGGAATGCATGTTAATATGAGCCTATTTAAAAATGGGAGTAATGCATTTTTTGATCCAAATGATAAATATCATCTTTCAGATATTGCAAAATGGTTTATTGCTGGACTTCTAAAGTATGCAAAGGAGATAACTCTTATTACAAATCAATGGGTAAATTCTTATAAAAGGTTGGTGCCTGGTTATGAAGCACCTGTATATATCTCTTGGGCTTTAAAAAATAGGTCTGATCTTATAAGGGTACCTCTATATAAACCTGAAAAAGAAGAAGCAACAAGAGTAGAATATAGAGCACCAGATCCTGCATGTAATCCATATCTTGTCTTTGCGGTACTTCTTGGAGCAGGGCTCGAAGGTATAGAAAAGAAATATCCTCTTCCTAATCCTATAGAAGAAAATGTATATCGTATGACTGAGGAAGAGAGAAAAGCACGTCAGATAGAGAATCTTCCTGGGAGTTTAATTGAGGCTATAGAAGTTACAGAAAAGAGTAAATTAGTAAAGAAATTACTTGGAGATCATGTGTTTACAAATCTTATAGAAAATAAAAGACTTGAATGGGATAATTATAGAAAACAGGTAACGAATTACGAACTGGAAACTTATTTACAAGTACTTTAAAAATTTTTCTCTTTGTTATAATTATATTAGGAGAAAAAGCAGAAGATAAAAGAATTTAAGGTGGGGATCCTCATGGAAAGGGAATATCAAAATGAAGTTTTAGAGGAGGCTATCCTATCCCTAAAGGATATAGGAGATAAAGCGGTAGAAATAAGAGGAATACCTACTGGTGTAAAAGGATTAGATGATCTATTCTTTACCACAAGAGTAGAGAAAGGGAAAGTAGAAGTGGTTCCTTTAGGTGGTATTCCTCAGTACAGTGTTTTTAATCTTACAGGTATTTCTGATACAGGAAAAAGTTTGATGGGAGAACAGTTTGCTATAAAACAAGCATCCTTGGGGAATTCTGTAGCTTTTGTTACAGTAGAAGCTCCAGCTCATTTTGTAGCTACCTCAATGAAATCCAGAGCAATTGCTATGGGAATTGATGAGAGCGTTATTGATGAGAACATCATCTTTATTGATGCAGCTTCTTATTTAAAATTAAGAGAGGATATTCCTACACTTCTTGCTACTCTTGCGTATGCCATCAAAAATTATAAGATTAAATTTACTATAATAGATTCTATAACTGGACTTTATGAGGCAAAAGAGATGTTGGCAAGGGTGATTGTAAGACAAATATTCAATTTTATGAAGAAATGGTATCAAACAGCGATATTTGTCTCTCAGAAAAGATCAAGTCAAGAAGAATTTTCAGCAGAGGCGGCAGGAGGATTTGCAATATCTCATATTGTAGATGGTACTATGGTGCTTTCAAAAGTACTGATCAATAGTCAATATATGGAAAGAATATATAAGAGACCTCTTGGTGAGGTAGTAAGATTATTCAGAATAGATGGATGTAGAATGTGTGGGCATAGTACAGATACCTATCTTTTTGAAATAGATAAGAATGGGTTAGTTAGAATTGGGCTTTCCCTCAAAGAACTTTCAAGAGGAGGTGGTATAGATGACAATACTTAATGAAAATGAAATTCCTTTACAAGAAGAAGAACTTGATAACATTGTGATGAAAACTTTCCTCAAAACTCTTGAAATTCTTGGAGGACCGAGAAAGCTCATTCTATACAGAAATCTTACCTGGGTTCCAAGTCTTATTGAAGCTTGTTATGCAATAGTTTTAAAAGATAAATATTTGAAAACAGAAGAAGAAATTGCTGCATTCCTGGGGATTACAAGACAGTCTGTTAGAAATATATTAAATGCAAATTCTGATGTGGTCTTAGATACTCTTGAAGATGAGATGAAGAAAAAGGAGATAAGATCTCATGTGGCTGGAGGACTTGCTAAACTTGCATATAAGAAAGTTAAAGAGGAGTTAGATATAAAGTAGAGTGGTAAAAGTAGGAGAAGAATATATTGTAAAAATTGATGGAATAAACTCTCAAGGTCAAGGCATTGCTCATATTGGTGGTTTTGTAGTTTTTGTGGATTATGCTCTTCCTGAAGAGATTGTAAGAATTAGAATACATACTGCCAAAAAAGATTATGCAATAGGAAGTATTGTAGAGTTTGTTGAGAGGAACTCACATGGGGTGGAACCTCCATGTGAGTTTTTTTATGAATGTGGGGGATGTCATCTAATGCATGTGACCTATGAATATCAGTTGGAATTAAAAAAGAAGATAATAGAGGATGCTTTAAGAAGAATAGGCAAAATAGAAAGAGATATTAACTCAGTAATTGGAATGGAAAATCCTTATAGATACAGGAATAAAGCTAAAATTTTTGTAGGAAATAGAAAAGGAAGTATAGTATTAGGTTTTTATAAACCTCAAACTCATTGTATTGTAGATGTTTCAAAATGTATTGTTCAACATGAAGATATAGATAGAGTTATTGAGACTACAAAAGAAGCAGTAAAAAATTTTCATATTAATGTATATGATGAAATTCTGCATAAAGGGTCTTTAAGATCCATAGTTGTTAGGAGATCGTATGCTTTTAATGAGCTAATGTTGACTCTTGTTTCAGATGGTTTGATTAGTGATGCAAAAGAAATAGCAAAGTTTTTTAAATACAATCTAAAAAATTTAGCATCTTTCTATATAAATGTTAATTCTAAGGAGATGAATGAGATATTTGGAGAAGAGACGATAAAAGATAAGATTGGAGAATTTATTTTTGAGATTTCACCTATCTCCTTTTTTCAAACTAATACTATACAGACCGAATTACTCTATAATAAAGTTTTAGAATATCTTATTCCTGAATCTAAGCTTGTCTTTGATGCTTATTGTGGCGTTGGTACCATCTCTTTATTTCTTTCTCAAAAGGCTGAAAAAGTATATGGTATTGAGATAGAAAGGTCTGCTGTAGATGATGCATGGAAGAATGCTAAGAAGAATAACGTGGAAAATGTAGAATTTATATGGGATAGATCTGAAGAGGCAATCCCAAGATTAATCTCTGAGGGAAAAATCCCAGATATAATAGTTGTGGACCCTCCAAGGAAGGGATGTGATAAAATCCTTCTTGATGCTATCATTGAAAATAAAATAAAACAAATAATTTATATATCTTGTTACCCTGCTACTTTAGCGAGAGATATAAATATACTTGTGAATTCTGGATATGAGATAATGGAAATACAGCCTGTAGATATGTTCCCTCAGACTTTTCATGTGGAGACTATCGTTTCATTAGTAAGAAAGTGATAGTTATATTTCTTTTCTAAGTGGTAAAATATTTTAAGAAAACTTTTTTTTGGAGGAAGATGAATGATAGATATAGATACTTATGGTGATTTTAAAAGTAAAATAGTAGAAAACGTTTCTAAGGTGATTGTTGGGAAAGAGGACATTATAGAGCTTATTACTATAGCTTTTATCTGTGGAGGACATATACTTATTGAAGATGTTCCAGGTCTTGGAAAGACTTTGATGGTCAAAGCTTTTGCAAAAACCATTGGAGGTAACTTTAAAAGAATTCAGTTTACTCCCGATCTTCTCCCATCGGATCTTACTGGTATAAATTTTTATAATCAAAAAATAGGTGAATTTGAATTTAGACCTGGTCCTCTTTTTGCGAATATAATATTAGCTGATGAAATAAATAGGGCAACTCCAAGGACTCAATCCAGTCTATTAGAAGCTATGGAAGAAAGACAAATTACAGCGGATGGTGTTACTAGAAAGCTTCCCGAACCTTTTATGGTTCTTGCTACTCAAAACCCAGTGGAAACTTATGGTACTTTCCCTCTTCCTGAAGCAGAACTTGACAGATTTTTTATGAGGATAAAGATAGGCTATCCTAAACGAGAAGAAGAGGTTGAGGTTATAAATAGAAACAAAAAAATGGATCTTTTAGAAGGAATAGAAACTGTAGTGGATAAAGAAGAGATAGATTATGTAAGAGAACACTATAGCGAGGTTAGAATATCTAAGGAAGTTATGGCTTACCTTTTAGATATAGTGGAAGCCACAAGAAATTCAGAATCTGTACTACTTGGAGTAAGTCCGAGGGGTAGTATTGCTTTGTTTAAAGCAAGTCAAGTTTATGCATTATTTAATGGAAGAGATTATATAATTCCTGATGATATAAAGAAGCTTGCACCTTATATTCTTAATCATAGAATAATTACAGTAAGTTCATTAAAGAGTAAAGATATTTATGCTTTTGTAGAGGGTCTTTTAGAAGGTATCAAAGCCCCTGTGGAGGAAATATAATTTGATTTACTTTTTATTTTTTATCCTATTAATTGGGGTAATTGTTAATGAGCTTTCAAAGAAGTATGTGCTAAATAATGTTTACTTTTATAGAAACTTTTCAAAAAAAGTGTTAGAGATAGGAGAAGATGTATTTATTGAAATTGTGGTGGAAAACCGAAAAATTCTTCCTGTTACTTTTCTTCAGGTTATAGAAGAGCTTCCATCTATTTTTGAGTATAAGTTTAAAGTAGATAGAGTAAAGACAAAAGATTTTTTATATCACACTATAACTTTTTTCTTGCTTCCTTACCAGAGAATTAAGAGAAAGTATTTGGCTACTTGTAATAAGAGGGGAAGATATATTTTTGGAAATATAGAGATCCGTGGAGGAGATTTCTTAGGTTTAAATGTAAAAACTAAAGCTTTAAACTATATCCAAGATATTGTAGTCTTGCCTAAAAGGGCAGATTTGGAAAAAGATATTATTCCTTACGGAAGCTATAGTGGAGACATCTCTGTAAGAAGATGGATTATAGAAGATCCTACAATGATTATAGGAGTTAGAGAGTACACAGGAAGAGAACCAGCCAAAAATATTCATTGGCCCCTTTCTTTGAAACATGGAGAGCTTTTAGTAAAAAATTTTGATTTTACATACGAAAATAATGCGATGATTATGTTAAATGTAGAATGTGCTAAACCTTATTGGATGAAAATGGATGGAGAAGCAATAGAAAAATGTATTTCAGTAACCAGAAGTATTGGAGAGAGCTTTTATTATAAAAAAATTCCTTTTGGCTTTCTTACAAATTCTTTAATCTATGGTTTACCAAGAGAAGAAAATATTCTCTATCCTGCTTTTGATGAAAGTCATCTTTATACTTTCTTAGAATATTTGGGTAGGATTTCTTATAATGTAAATTTTCCTTTTGAAGAGGTTATAAAGAAATTTTTAGGAGCTCAAAATCTTCTTATCTCTACTTTTGTTATTATTACTCCATATATATTAGAAGAATATCTACCATTTATTAATGCTGTAAATAGCGAACTTTGTAAAGTTATACTGGTATCTTTTGATTCAAAAAATTTAGAAAATATCTCTGAAGAAATTATTAAATATTATATGAGGGAAAATAAAAATGGCGCTCTTATTTCTTGACCTTATTTCAAAAATTTCTTTTGCTTTTTCTCTTGTATCTATTGTTTTCATCATATTGTATAATCTTAAACTACCTGTGGTGATACTTTTCATCATTTTGGGTTTAGCCTTTTTTAATCTTTATTTTAAAAATAAGAATAAAGTTCTTTTTTATCTTTCACACACTCTTTTTATAAGTTTATTGTTCCCACCTTTTGGTGCGACCGAAAAAGTCTTTCTGATAATAATCTCCTTATATACTATATATGTGGTGAATACTGAGACAAATATAAATTATGGATTTGCTGTGGATTATTTTAAAAGAACTTCTTCCTTAGGATTACTTACTTTTGTTATTTCTTTTTTAATGAGATTTATAAGTACCAGTAAGTTTAATACTATTGAAAATTTAGTTATCCCTGCTCTTCTTCTCTATTTTGTGACAACTGTTTTTTTACTAAGGATATTGAGATCTTTGGAATATAAACCAGAAGATAAAAAAATAATATCTATTAATATAAGATATGCTTTTCTTTTTATAATTCTCTCATTTTCTCTAAGTGTACCTTTCATAAGGGATAAACTTTTTTACGCTTTTAATTTTTTATTTTCTCTTCTATTTTGGGGGTTTACATCGCTAATCTCTGTGGTTTTTATAATTGTAGCTTATATTGGGGGTAAGATAGCTTATTACATTCTTTCGTTCCTTGCGAGTAGTGATGTACTAAGTAGAACAATGGGTAGAGAGGTAAAATTAAGTCCTATATTAAAAGATATTACGAGGCTTCTAAGAGAAAGACCGAACATCCAATCGGATTTTCTTGATAATGTACTCCGTATCTCGTACTATATCTTGGTAATCGGAGGAGTTATATTTATAATATTTTGGATTTTAAGACGTGTACGAAATAGTGCTAAGAGAGAGGAAAATTATATAGAGGAAAAAGAATTTATTTTACCTTCTATTAATCCTATTCAAAAGCTTTTTTCACTCTTTAGAGGGAGTAATTTAGGAGTAATAAGGGAATACTATAGAAAATATCTTTTAGAAAGTAGAGAAAAAGGTGTGGAGATAAATCCTTCTGATACTACATTTGATATTTACAATAAAACCCTTTATATTTTTGATTCTAATGCTACAAAAAGAATGAGAGATATATACATTCGCGTAAGATATGGGCTTGAAAATATTTCTTCAGAATTATCTAAGGAATTTATATCTCTATACGAAAGTCTTCACAAGAAAAAATGATTTTTGAGGGTAAGTAAGGGAGTATTAAGATTTTAAAAGGGGGTGACAGGGATGAAAAGAAGTGAATATGAAAAGGCAAAAAAGAGAACATTAGAATTTTTGGAGAGAGCACATATTGTAATTACTGAAGAGGAAAAAAATAAAATTGAGGTTACAGATTTTGGACTTGGAATGTTAGAAAAATTTGGATTACAAATACTTACTTATGTGAGTACTGAAAGGGTATGTGCAAAAGAGCTGGTACTTTTTCCAAGGCAAACATGTCCTGAACATAGACATCCTTCTATAGGAGATAATCCTGGTAAGGAGGAAACTTTTAGATGTAGGTGGGGTAAAGTTTATTTATATGTTCCAGGAGAGCCTACTAAAAATCCTAAAGCCTTTATACCAGAGGATAAAAAGGAATATCTTACAGTTTGGCATGAGATAGAGCTAAATCCTGGAGAGCAGTATACTCTATATCCTAATACTCCTCATTGGTTTCAAGCAGGAGATGAAGGAGCAATTGTATCAGAATTTTCTACAAAGAATACTGACGAGTATGATATCTTTACAGATCCATATATTAAGAGAATTGTTAGAATAGATGAGGATTAGTGTACGGAAGAAGTTGGAATATAGAAAATAAAAAGGCTCAATTTATTAAAGATGAGCTCCTCAAATGGGGAGGAAAAGAGGAGAATCCAACTAACCCATATGAAGTTTGGAGAATAAAGCTTAAAGGAAGCACATTTACCTATTATACTTCTGGAAAGCTTTATAGTACTCATTCAGAAGAGATTAGTGATATCTGGAATAGGATTGATTCTATTTTAAGAGATAAGCTTAGAGAGACTAAAAAGAAATATTTATTGGGATTTGATGAAACAGGGAAGGGTGAAATTATAGGGCCTATGGTATTGGTAGGTGTCTTGATCTCAAAAGAAAAGCTTAATGAGATTAATGCAGAGATAAGAACTCCAGATACCAAAAAGGCGCACACTCACTCTTATTGGGAGAAAATTCTTACCTATTTAGAAAGCATGCAAGGAGAAGATTTTAAATACCTTTTTGATTTAATTCAGCCGAGAGAGATAGATAGGTTTAATATAAATGAGCTAATGGATCTTTCTTATGAAAAATTAGTAAAGGAATTTATAAGAGATTTTCCTTTGGAAGATATAAGAATTGTAGTTGATGATTACAGAATTGGAAAAGGATTTCAAAGGTTTTTAGATAACTTAAAAGAAAAAGGAGTAGAAGAGGAGATAGTTCCTAATTCTGAAGAGAAATTTCTGGAAGTGAAACTTGCTTCTCTTATAGCAAAAGGTATCAGAGAGAAAATATTAGAAAATATTTCAAAAACATATGGAATAAATGAAAAGGTAATGAAAGGAAATCTTTCAAATTCAGAAGTAGTGCAATTTTTAAAGACAAAAGCACATAAAGATCTCTGGTTTATAAGAAGATCTTTTGGAACAAAGAAGAAAAAAGAAACAGCTTCTTTTATTTCTCTAATGACTGAAGAGAATAAAATACTATGTCCTTTTTGCAAAAAAGAGCTTAGTACAGCTATTTTTGAGAATAATAGATTTTGGTGCCCTTATTGTAAAGTTGAAATTAAGGATTTAGAACTTGCTTTGAAGTATGCTTATGGTAAAATCTATGTACAAGAAGAAGAAAAAGTTTTGATGCTATTAGAAAGCACACATTTTTTTGATGGATTTAATTTTTTAGTTTCTGAGAATATGTTTAAAAAGTTGCTTCCTTATAAAGAAATCGGAAGAATACTTTTAACTCTAAAAAATAAGATTGATAATTATATAACGTTAAATTTTGATGGTAATGTGATAACTCTTTCCTTGTGTAGGAATGTCTAAGATATTTAAACGATATGGTTTTGAGGATTTACTAACATCATATACTAAAATACCACCAGCGAGCTCTCCTGGTTTTAAGTATTTTCTAAAAAATACCTCCTCTCCATTTATTGCATAGTAAATAGAGGCTGATATATCTGGGAAATACTTTTTCCAATCTTCATCAATGAGTTGTAAGTTGTTTTGGGTTATTAAAATTTCTTTATCTGTTTTGTTATAAATGAATATTTCAAATTTCCAAAAACTTTCCTCAGGTTTAATACTTCCAGATGCAGATCCAATATTTCCAGAAACCAGGGGAAGTTCTATTACATTCACTACTGAGGCTATATAGACTATAACTCCATCAATATTTTCTCCCTTTACCTCCTTTCCATCAATGATTAATGGGACTGTTTCAGCAAAAGAAAGACTAACTATAGATAGTAAAAATATAAGAAGGAATATTTTTTTCATTCTTTTAACCTCCCTCTCCCTGACTTTAAAACTGATTTATTTTTACAAATATAATATTCTTAAAAGGATTATAAGATTTTTTTGAGATTAAGTAAATAGAATTTAATTATATTGTTATTAAGGGGAGTAAGGTAGAGGTATCTCTACCTTACTCTTTTACTGCGCCACGTGTAAGACCAGATACTATAAGATTTTGAAGTGCTAAGAATAGAATTACTATAGGTAATGCACCTAAAATAGAGGCTGCAGCAAAATCACCCCATCTTACATCGTACATCCCTGCTACAAAGTTTCTTAATCCTACTGCAAAAGTATATTTTGCTGGATCTTTTAAAACTATACTTGCTAAGAGAAACTCTGAGTATGTACTTATAAAAGTGGTAATAGCAACTACAGCTAAGATAGGTGTAGAAAGAGGAAGGATGATTTTGTAGTATGCTTGAAATCTAGTAGCGCCATCAATTAGAGCAGATTCTTCTAAAGAATCAGGAATGCTATCTAAGAATCCTTTCATTAGCCATATGTTGTATGGAACTCCACCTCCAAGATATACCATCACAAGACCTGAAAGGGTATTTAGACCTAAAAAAGGTACATATCTTCCTATGTGATATAGAAGAAGATATATTGCTACCATTCCCATGATTGCAGGAAACATCTGTAATATAAAGAGAGTTATGAGAGAATACTTTTTGCCCCAGAAATTGAATCTTGAGAAAGCATATGCTGCTAATGAGATAAAGAAAACTGTAAGGATAGCAGTACTTATAGAGACTCCAAGGGAATTCTTAATCCATGTAAGGAAACCAATTTCTCCTAATCTTTCGTAATGACTAAGGGTAGGATTATCTGGTATTAATTTTTGTCCTACAAGACCTCCGCCTGCTCTAAAAGAAGCTGAGATAGTCCATACTACAGGAAAGAAAGTAAATAATAAAAAGATCCAGATAATAATGTGTTTAGGAAGCTGTTTTAAAAAGGTATTTCTCTTCATTCGTATTTCACCTCACGTTCAAATGTACCAGATATCCAGAAGTTAAATATGCTTAATGCAGCTATAATTATAAAAACAATAATTGAAATTGTGGCTGCCAGTCCATAATCTTGTCCTCTTCCACCTTCAAAAGCAAGCTTGTAAGTATATGAAATAAGAATATCTGTAGTACCTGCCACTGTAGATATATCTGACATGGGAGGTTTTCCACCTGTAAGGAGGTATATTACATTAAAGTTGTTAAAGTTAAAAGAAAAAGTACCTACTATAAGAGGACCTATAGCTGTGAGTAGAAGAGGCAAGGTAATGCTTTTAAATTGATGAAAGTTAGATGCTCCATCTACCTTTGCAGCCTCATATAATTCTTCAGGTATACTCTGTAGAGCACCTAAGCAAACAGTCATAGCATAAGGATATCCAAGCCACAAATTTACTAAAAAGAGAGCAACTCTTGCCCATGTGGTATCTAAAAACCATGGTATTTTAACACCAATTATAGAGGATAAAATTCTGTTGACTACGCCTACTTCAGTGTTTAAAAGACCCACCCATACTAAAAGGGAAATAAACGCAGGAATCGCCCATGGTATTATAAGAAGGGTCCTATATATACCTTTGAACTTTAAATTTTTATCATTCATTAAAAGAGCTAATAAAAGACCTACGGCGAAGTTTAAGAGGGTAGTTACTGCTGCCCATATAAAGGTCCATGAAAAGACTCTAAGAAATGATTTTGAGACTCTTTCGTCTTTAAAAAGTCTCAAGAAATTTTCCCATCCCACATATTCTACAAATCCTGGGATTACCTCTTCTCCGTTTGGCCTTACGAAAAATCCTTTTTGGGATATTAATTTTTCATTATTAAGGAAGTCATATATTGCATCTTCTTGGGGAATATATTTATATCTTTGTCTAAAAGTAGCAAAATGATTTATATCACTAAGCTGAAGAAAGATATCCTCCTCTAAAGGTATTTTGAGATTTTGAAAAGTACCAATTTTAGTGAATTTTTTCTCTTGAGGTAATATTTTGTAGTGTTCAAACTCTAAAGGGAATTCTCCTTTTTCTACAACAGTCATCTTTTTATTTACTATGTCATATATATTCCCTTCTTCGTCCTTGAAAAGTAGCTTTATATTTCCTTTATCATCTTCGTATACTGCATAAGAGTAGTTTTTGGGATTCTCAGGAAGAAAAGTTTCTTTTTCCAATTGCTCTATCACTTGTTCTTTAGTGAGTATATGTCCTGTTCCATAATTAGTATAAGCTATCTGGATAGTGTAAACGATAGGATAGATCATAAAAATTAGCATAAGAGTAAAAGCAGGGACAATGTACCTCCATGGATAAGTTTTAGGATGGATAATAAAAACTACAAACAAAAATGAAACAAGGAAGAATAACAGTCCCCAAATATCCCCTGCAATATTTCCTAAAATATAACTAAAAAATATTCCAATTACTCCTATGATTCCTGCATAGAGGTAAAGGAACATATTTTTTGTCAAATTCATTTTTAAATCCTCCTCCTCAATATGGAGGGGGAGATAATATTATCTCCCCCCTCTTAGCTATTGTTACTTTCTTGCTTTTTGTATAGCATCTTTGATTTGGGCAACTGCTTCTTTTAGAGCTATGTCAGGAGTCTTTTTCCCAGAAGTAATTAAGGTTAAGGCATCTCCCATAGAACTCCATACTGGACCCATCTCAGGAATATTTGGCATAGGAATACCATCAGCAGCACTTGCTCCGAAGGTCTTAATATCTGGATTGGAGGAAACTACTTTATATGCATCTTTTCTTGCTAAGATTCTTGGATCCTTTTCAAATAACTTTAACTCAATTTCTTTGGTAGCCAAAGCTTCTAAAGCGAAAGTCTTTAATATAGCAATATTAGGTGATCTTGAATTGAGCATAAATCCTTGTACACCTACAAAAGGTCTCATAGGTTTTCCATCTATTTTAGGAAGTTTAGCAACCCCATAATTTATTTTGGCTCTTTTTATATTATCTATCTCCCATGGACCAGTGATCATCATACCTAATTTCCCTTCAGAGAATAAACTTGTGGTAGTCTGGTAATCAATCCCTTGTTTTAATATTCCTTCTTTAAATAAATCTACTAATTTCTGTGCTCCTTTTATGGACCCTTCGTTTGCAAGTCCTATATCTAAAGGATCCAAGCCTTGAGGCGTCTCTTTAAAAACGTATCCTCCAAGAGCTGAGAAAAAGGCAAAGCTGTAGTAAAAGTTATTATAATCATATAGGAATCCGTAAGTTCCACCTTTAGTAAGCTTTTTAGCAACTCTTACTAATGATTCATAGGTGGTAGGAGGAGTAGGTACTAAGTTTTTATTGTAGATAAGAGCTACAGCTTCCTGAGAGTAAGGAATTCCATATAATTTTCCTTTGTAGGACATGGCTTGAAGAGTTACAGGAGTGAACTGGCTAAGAACATTATTGGGCAAGAAGTCTATAGGTAGTAGCAAACCATTTGCTACTAATTCTCCTATCCAATCATGAGCTCCTACAATGATATCTGGTCCCTCGCCAGTAGGAGCAGAAGTTATGAACTTTGGTTTGATATCACTGAAGCTTACTTCGTTTACTTCTACTTGAATTCCATATTTTGCTGTAAATCCTTTTACGAAGTCTTTTAATTGTTGTACCTGAGCTTCAGAGGCCCATATAGTAATCTTTCCAGGAACTGCTGCTGGAGTTATAGAAAAAATAATAAAGGATAACAAAACAATTAAAACTAATCTTTTTTTCATTTTTCTAAGTCCCCCTTTTTAAAAACTTTTGTAAGAAGAAAGGAAAAGAAAAAAGAAAAAGATATATTTTTCCCTCTATTTTCACCTCCCTTTATTAACTTGTGTTAGTAACTCGTGTTAATAAATTATAGCACTTGTTAAAGATTTTTAAAAGAGGAATATTTGAAAAATCTTATGATATAATCTAAAAGGTTGTAATTACTAAGAAGTGAGGTAATGCTTTATGAAAAAGATAAATATATTTGATCTTTTTGTTGTCATTGTAATTCTCTTAGCTATTGGGGGGTTCTTTTTGGTTAGAGAAGGTAAAACTCCTCTCGCAAATGTTCAAGGAGAAGAAAAAGAGGTAGAAGTAGATATTATAGTGAGAAATCTTCCATTAAACGATCATGATGTATTAAAGCCAGGTGAGAAGGCTTTTATTAGAATTAAAAATCAGCCTTTTGCTTGGGTTACTATTAAAGATGTGAAAATTTATAAGAAGAAAAGTATCATTCCTAATTTTAATGGCACGTATATAACTGTAGATGATATAAATAATCCTTTTAATGTGGATATGCTTATTACCTTTACTTCAAAGGGATATGTAACTGAGGATAGTGTAGTTTTGGGAGTGAAAATAAAGGTAGGAATGGGTATAAATATTGAAAGTTTTAAGATGGATACTAATGGTGTTGTCTCAGCTATAAAATATTAGTTATGAACAGCTTAGTCGATATTTGGAAAGAAAGTTTTACTTTTAAAGTTCTGAATAAAATAGAGATAGGAATTAAGAAAAAGTTTGAGCCTATTATAACTTCTTCTTTTTTATTTCCATTTTTTTCCTTTATTTTAGAGTATTATTTATATATATTTTTATTTTTGCTTCCTTTTCTATCCTCAAGTAAGATAGCTATTGGCATCTTAATTGCTGCTATTTTGTGGGCTGTAGACACATTTCTTTCCAAAGATAAGAGATTTTTTGAAAATTTAGATAATTTTACAATACTTTATATAATTTTTATGCTTATAAACCTTATTGCTACATTTTTTTCTCCTTATTTCAGTTCTGCATTGACAGGTTATTTAAAGTTTGGTGTTTATTTTGTAATGTTTCTTATTTTAAAAGATACTTTTAAAGATAAAGAAAAAAGAAAAAGAGCAGTGTATGCTATTCTTCTTTCTACTCTTATTCTTTCAATGTACTGTCTTTATCAATGGATAATAAAGGTTCCTCCTCTTGCGGGATGGGAAGATCCAGAGTTTGCAGAAGCAGGAGTTGCTCGTGTCTACGGGACTTTACTTAATCCTAATCTTCTTGGAGGTTACCTTATTGGTGTTTTTCCTTTTGTACTCTCTTCCCTTTTTCTCTTTAGGAGTAAGAGTATTCCATTGATAGCCTCAATCCTTTCTTTTCTTTCTATAATCTGGAGTTATTCTCGTGGCGCTTATTTTGGTTTTCTTGTATCAATGCTAATTTACGTGTTTTTCTTTGGGCAGGTTTTATGGCAATTAGGAAATAAAAAACAAAAAAGATTGATGCTTATTTTGGGTGGTATATTTTTGCTTCTGGGGATTGGGATTTTTCTAAACTCTCCTTATCTTCAGAGGAGAGTCTTCTCAGTCTTCACTTTATGGGGACATTCTTCTAATGCTACAAGAGTAGTAATATGGCAGAAATCTTTTGAGATCTTTAAAGATTTTTTCTGGACAGGTATAGGGCTTGGAAATGATGTATTTAGAAGGGTATATGCCTTTTATATGGAGCCTAAATATACTGCTCTTGCTTCTTATAACCTATTCTTAGAGTTAGGAATAGAGGGGGGAATATTTGCACTTATCGCCTTTCTTGTAATGATGTATTATCTTTATAAAAATTTCTTAAGGAAGTTTTCCTCTTGGAATGTATCAGATAAAATCTTTGGAATTTCTGCTATTGCTTCAATAAGTGCGCCTTTATTCCATGGCTTTGTGGATACCATATGGTATAGACCTTATCCTCAAATTATTTTCTGGTTTTCTGTAGGGCTACTTTTAAATCTTTTTGAGGATAAGGGAAAGATTGAAAAGGTGTTATTTTTTAATCTTGGAGGCTTAGGAGATCAGATCTTATTTTTACCTGTTATAAAAGCTACTGGTGAGAGATTTAAACCTTCTCAGATGAAAGTTATAACAGAGAAAAGAGGAAGAGGTATCTATGACCTTTTAAAGATAGATGTGGAAGAGTTTAATCCAAAGGATAAACGTTCTTTGGGTGGTACTTTATATCTTATAGCAAAACTTAGTAGGGAACATTATGATCTTTCTATCTCTACAGGTAAATCAACTTTTATTGCTATATTTATGTATTTGGTAGGTGCACCTATCAGGGTTGGGTATAGAGAGAATCCTTTTAATTTTTTATACACCCATAAAGCCTCTTCTAAAAGGGACGAGTATATAGCAAAAGTTCATTTTAGACTTGTGGAAGCTTTAGATAATAGTATTCCTTTTTCTCTTCCAGAGATAAATTTACCTGAAGAGATTAAAGAGAAGGTGGAAAAAGATATTTTGAACTTAAGCTTGAAACCCTTTGAGTATATACTTTTGCATCCTGGAATAAGCAAAATGAGTATAAAAAGAGGAATTGATAGGAGATGGGCTCCAGATAAATGGAAGGAACTTATAGATAGGATAGAAGAGCATGAAATCCCTTATATAATAGTCTGTGGACCTGACGAAGAAGAAAGTATAGAAGAATTAAGAAAACTTACTGAAGATAGTATCTTTTTCTCTCCTAAGAGTCTTGAAGATTTTATGGGATGGATATATTTTAGTAAAGTTATGGTATGTTTAGATTCTGCTCCTTTGCATCTTGGAGTTGCTTTGAAAAAGCCAATAGTAGCTATTTTTGGTCCTACAAATCCTAAGGAGATTATTCCTGAAGATCCTTTATATCAGGTAGCTAAAGTTGATCTTTCTTGTGAACCTTGTCTTTGGGAGCATAGGAAAAAGGTGTGTGATACTTTAGATTGTATGAATATATCTTCTAATATAGTTTGGGAAAAATTACTTCTTTTTATAGATGCTTAATATTTTGTTTATTATTTCTGTGGTAGAGAATCCGGAGAGAAGCGGAAGTATTATTACTTTTCCGCCGTAGCTTTCTACGATTTTACTTTCTGGCAGATCTTCTTTTTTATAATCTCCTCCTTTCACATGGATATCTGGTTTTAGTTCCCTTATTATATTTTCAGGGGTATCTTCTTCAAAAAGAGTCGTATAATCTACCACTTCTAAAGCAGAGATTAGCTTTAATCTTGCTTCTTCATCAAAGATCAGTTTTTCTTCCCCCTTAATTCTTTTTACTGATGAATCACTGTTTATGCCAACAATTAGGACATCTCCCAACTTTTTTGCTTCTTCTAATAATTTGATATGTCCTGGATGCAATATTTCAAAACATCCATTAGTAAAAACAGTGGTTTTGTTCTCTTCCTTAAGTTTTTTGATTGTTAATTTCAATTCTTTTATGTCTTTTATCTTTCTCTCAAAAGTATACATTTTCATCTCTCAGCTCAATTTTTTCTGGTAATATGGAGATAAGTTCTGAGACTGTTAAAGTGCTACTTCCAAGCTTTCTTACCACACAGCCTGCAGCAAAGTTAGCTATTAAAGCAGCTTCTAAAGGGTTGGCTCCTGAAATTAGAGCTAAAGAAAAGGCAGAAACTACCGTATCTCCAGCTCCAGTTATATCTCTTACTTGGGTACGAAGGGCAGGAATAAAGATGCGAAGGTCTGGTTGATAAAGAAACATACCTTTCTCTCCCCGAGTAATAAGTACTCCTTTCCCTTCTATAATCTTTAATAATTTCTCCCCACAAGAATAGATCTCAAAGTTTTCATTTATATTAGTAGCAGTTTTTGCTTCTTTTTCGTTTGGAGTAATAAAAGAGGCTCCTCTATATTTTGAGTAGTCTTGTCCTTTTGGATCTACAATGATCTCTTTCCCACTTTTCTTTGCAAGATTTATAATATTTTGAGTAAGAGATGGTGTTAAAACTCCTTTTGCATAATCAGATAAAATAAATAAATCTGTATCATCTACATTCTCCCTAATCTGTTTAAATAAAAATTCCTCAATTTCTGAGGAAATAAAATCCCTTTGTTCTTTATCTATTCTTACAATTTGTTGCCCTAATGCTAAAATTCTTGTTTTAAGAGTGGTAGGTCTTTTTTTATCCTTTATTAGTGTTGAATGAATATCTTTTTCTTTTAATATCTCTAATATTTTTTCTCCTTCTCTATCTTCTCCAATCACTCCAAAGAGAAAAGGCTCTCCTCCAAGAGTTTTTATATTATTTGCCACATTAGCAGCACCACCTAAGGTATATCTCTCTTCTTTCATCTCCACAATAGGAACAGGAGCTTCTGGAGAGATTCTTTCTACATTTCCTATAATGTATTCATCTAACATTACATCTCCCAAAATAGCTAATCTTTTTCTTTGCCAAGAGTTTATAATATCTATTAGTCTCTCTCTAATATCCATCTTGCAGCCTCCAATATATTTTTTGCAGAATAATCTGCCAGAGGATCTTCTTTACCTATAAGAATTGTTTTACATCCTGCATTTTTTCCAGCTTCTATATCACTAATTTTATCTCCAATGGTGTAAGAATTTTTAAGCGATATATTCCATTCTTTTGCTGCTTGAATAAGCATTCCAGGATTTGGTTTTCTACAATCTCCTTCTAAATTTGGACAATAATAGAAGTCTTCTATAAATACTCCTTCCTTTGAAAGAATATAGTAAAGGTATCTGTGAAATTTTTCCACATCTTCTTTTGTATAATAACCTCGTTCAACTCCAGATTGATTAGTAGCAACTATGAGAAGAAATTTTTTCTGTAGCATTTTGAGGCCTTCAATAACATTAGGAAGAAGAACTAAGTCTTCAATTTTATATACATATCCTTTATCTTCATTTATAGTTCCATCTCTGTCTAAGAAGCAGGCTCTCTTTTGAGATGGGAATAATTCTTCTTCAATGAGATCACAAAGGATATGCCCTATGGTAATATGAGCCTCTTGGATATGGGGAGTATGATGAAAAGGTACAATTATAGATAGGTCTGCATATTTTACTATCTCCCCACCATCTCTTCCTGTAAGAGCTACAGTAAAACCTGAGAGTTCTTTCGCCTTTTTTAGTGCATTAATAATATTAGGTGAATTTCCTGAGGTGCTTATTCCTATAACAATATCCCCTTCATTCATTAGTGCATAGAGTTGTCTTTCAAATACATGATCAAAAGTGTAGTCATTAGATATGGAAGTTAAGTTGGAGGTATTAGTAGTAAGAGATATAGCAGGAAGAGGATTCCTTTCTTTTAAAAATTTTCCCACAAGTTCAGAGGTAATATGTTGTGCATCAGCAGCACTTCCACCATTTCCCATTAAGATAAGCTTTTTACCTTCTCTATATTTTTCAATGATAATTTTTGCAAGCCTTTCTATATCTGGTATTAAAAAATCTGATACCATTTCCATAGTAAAAGAATGTTTTCTAAGTCTCATATTTATTCTGTCATTCATATCTCTTCTCCCTTTCTTCCTACACCTTTATATAAAAATCCATATGATCTTACCTGTGTAGGATCTAATAGATTTACCCCGTCTATTATTATAGGTTTCTTTAGATATCTCTTTAACTTCTCAAAATCTACCTTTTTAAATTCCTCCCATGTGGTAAGAATTAAGATACAATCCGAATTTTCTGCTGCTTCGTATATATCTTGACAATATTTTATATTACTAATTTCTTTTTTAGCCTCTTCCATTCCCATAGGATCATAAGCTTTTATGTTTGCCCCATCATTTAATAGCACCTTTATTATTTTAACAGCTAATGAGTTTCTTACATCATTAGTATTGGGCTTAAAAGTAAGTCCCCATATACCTATAGTGTGTCCTTCAAGAAAGTCACCTAAGTATTCTTTTACCTTATATACAATCTGCCTTACCTGATGCTCGTTCTTTTCTAAAATAGATTTTAACAAATTTGGTTGGTAACCATATTTCTCTGACATCTTTATAAGCCCCATAAGATCTTTTCCTAAGCATGGTCCTCCAAAGCCTATTCCAGGTTGTAGGTAATCTTTTCCAATCCTTGGGTCATATTTTATTCCTTCAATAACATCTAAAACATCAACCCCTAATTTTTCACAGATGTTAGCAATCTCATTTATAAAGGAAATTCGCATGGCTAAAAAAGCGTTAGATGTATATTTTATTAATATAGCAGTATTGGGGTCTGTAATAATAGTAGGAGTATTTAGAGGAGAAAATAAGTTTTTAATTCTCTCTGCTACTTCTTTATTGTAAGTTCCAATAACAATCCTTGATGGGTGAAAAAAATCATAGACTGCTTTTCCTTCTCTCAAAAATTCTGGAACTATTGCTAATTCGTACTCGTAACCTTCTTTTTTCCCTTCTTTTTCAAGTATCTCACGGATTTTTTCTAAAGTACCAATAGGGATTGTGCTTTTGATACCAATTATTTTCTTAGTTTTTATGATTTTTCCTAAATCCTGAAAGGCTGAAATTACTTGTGAAAGATCTACGCTTCCATCATCTTTGGAAGGAGTATTTACACATATAAAAATAAGATCTGAAAAAGATACTAAATCTTCTATTTCTGTAGTAAAAGAAAGCTTTTTCTCCTTCAGGTTTCTCTCTAATAGCTCGTCAATCCTTTCCTCTTTTATGGGAGGGACTCCTCTTTGTAGCTCTTGTATTTTTTCCTCATCTATATCCATACAGATAACTCTGTTTCCAAGATCTGCAAGACCCAAAGCTGTTACAAGTCCAATATATCCCGTTCCCACTATACCTACTTTTTCCATGAAGACCTCCTTTTTATTGGAACTCAAATAAATTATACATAAAAATTTGACCTCGTTTAAATTTTTGTGATAAATTGTATACTATTATGGAGAATATAAGAGTTTCTTATATTATACCTGTAAAAAATGAGGAAGGTACCCTTCAAGAATTATACTCTAAGATTAAGGATGTTTCTGAGAGGCTTTCTCTATCCTTTGAAATTATATTTATTGATGATGGAAGTACTGATAATTCCTTTGAAATAATGAGAAATTTGAGTGTATTAGATAAGAGGGTAAAAATAATAAAATTTAGAAGAAACTTTGGAAAAGCCTCTGCACTATCTGCAGGATTTGAAAAAGCAAATGGGGAAATAATTATAACTATGGATGCAGATTTACAAGACGATCCGAAGGAGATCCCTGAATTTCTTGAAAAAATAGAAGAAGGTTATGATATGGTATCGGGATGGAAGAAAAATAGGAGAGATCCATTGAGCAAAAGGCTTCCATCAAAGATTTTTAATAAGATTACATCTCTTCTTACTGGAGTAAAAATTCATGATTTTAATTGTGGGTTCAAGGCTTATAGAAAAGAAGTCATAGAGAATATTGATATCTATGGTGAACTCTACCGTTATATTCCAGCTTTAGTAAATAGTAAAGGTTTTAGAATTGGGGAGATAGAAGTAGAGCATCATCCAAGGGTTTATGGCAAATCTAAATATGGCTTTGAAAGAATACTTAAGGGGTTTTTAGATTTAATTACAGTAGTTTTCTTGACAAGATTTTTGAGAAGACCCATGCATTTTTTTGGTGGTACAGGTATTGTCTTCTTTACGTTAGGTTTCCTTATAAATTTAGGATTGACAATATATAAATTTGTTTCAGGGGCTCTTATAGGAGGTAGACCACTACTTACCTTAGGAGTGCTTTTAATGATCTTAGGAGTTCAGTTTTTATCTATAGGACTTTTAGGTGAGATGTTAAATAATATAACTCATGGAAGAAAAAAGGATTACTCTATATTAGAGGAGATAGGTTTTGAGTAATATTTATCTTAAGCTTATCTTGAAAGAGATTCCAAGGCTTCTGGGACTTTTAGATAGGAATCCTGTGAGTCCAACTTTTGGATGTTTTGATAGAAATTACTGGCATTATAATGTGAGTGATTTTCCTTGCGCCAGATTCCAAGAGGCAGTTTTAACCTTATCTCTTCTTTATATGTTGGATGATAAAAATAATCCTTATTTTAATGATGAAAATGTTCTTTTTTGGATTAATGGTGCAGTAAAATTTTGGTGTAATATTCAAAGAAAAGATGGATCTTTTGATGAATGGTATCCTTACGAGCACAGCTTTGTTGCAACTGCCTTTTCAACTTATGCTATCTCTGAAACTCTTCTTCTTATGGGAGATAAGATTAAAAATTACAAAAAGGTCATACGTTGTATAGAGAAAGCTTCAGATTTTATTATAAAAAATGTAGATTATACTGCCTGTAATCAGGAGACGGGAGCTATAATTGCTCTTTACAATACATATTTATTGACTTCAGATAAGAAGTATGAAGAAGTAGCCTTTTTAAGACTTGAGAAACTTTCTAAAATGCAAAGCTCAGAGGGATGGTTTCCTGAATATGGGAGTGCAGATATAGGATATTTGTCTTTAGCAGTAGATTATCTTTGTAAGCTTCACGAAAAGTCAAAAGCTCCTTTAGCAAGTGAAATAATAGATAAAGCATTAGACTTCTTATATTATTTTGTGCATCCCGATGGTACTTTTGGAGGAGAATATGGATCGCGAAATACAAAATATGTAATTCCTTCTGGCATTGAATATGCATCTTCTTGGAATGAGAAAGCTAAAGCTATCAGTCTTTCTTTGAGAGAATCTTTAGAGAAGGGGAAGACTATTGGACCATATAATTTAGATGATAGGTACCTTTCGTATATAGGATATACCTATATACAAGCATCAAAATATTATAAGGAAATAGAGCTTATAGAAAGAGAAGAAGATTTTAGAAAAAATTTCTCTGAAAGCGGTATATTTATTTTATCAAATAAAAATTTTTATTTTGTAGTAAATCTTAGAAAGGGTGGAGTTTTAAGATTGAATTTTAAAAATACAGATTATTCTTTAAACGATAGTGGATGCCTTTTAGGAATAAAGGATAAGTTTTATACCAGTGGATGGTTAAATCCTAATATTTCTTGGCAAGAAAAAGATGGGGATTTTCTTATAGAGACTTCAGGGCTTACAATGTCTTTTGTAAAGATGTCCTTACTTAAAAATATCTTTCTTCGCATTTTTCAGATGTTTTTTGGTAATTTTAATTCAATTAGTAAAGCTATAAAAAGTCTTTTTAGGAATTTTCTAATATCTTATAAAAAGGAGAGCAATGTAAAAATAATAAGAAAAATTTCTTTTAAAGAAGATGGAATCGTGATAGAGGATGAGATTGATTCTCCTAATCTTATAGATGTATTATATTTAGGTATGGAGAATCCATATATTTTCATTCCTTCTTCTCGTTATTTTCAGGAATGTGATCTTTCTAAATATAGTCATAAAGTAAAAGTTAATGACAAAAAAATAAAGGTGATTAGGAGCTATGATTGGGAAGGAAAAGAAAAATTTACTTTTAGCAATTGCTAAGATTCTTTTAACAGTACTGATATTTTACATAATATTTAGGCATTTGCCTCTAAATACCCTTATAGAGACTTTAAGCTCTGTAAGATTAAAATATTTGGCTTTTGGATTTATAGTAGGACTTCTTTTTAGTTTTTTAAAAATATTTAAGTGGCATCTTTTCCTAAGGAAGATAGAAAATGTTCCATTTGGTAATGCAGTAGATGGGTATTTTATGGGTATGGCTGTGGGTATTGTTACTCCTGGAAGAGTGGGAGAGCTGGCACGGGTAGGCAATTTGGGAAAAGAGAAAAGAGTTTCTGCATTAGGATTGACAATATGGGATAAAATTTTTGATCTGTGGAGTGTACTTCTCCTTGCTGTTCCAGGTATCTGGTATTTTTTAGGTCCATATCTTGCTATTTTGCTTTTAGCAATTTTAATAGGATCCCTTTTTATACTTTTAAATCCTAATTTATTATCTTTTTTCCTTAAGCTTCCATTTTTAAATAAGCATCCAGAGATTTTAGAAGGGTTGAGAGTAGTCCCTAAAAAAACTTTTATTGAGAATTTGTTTATCAGTTTTATATCCTATTTTTTAGTTATTGTTGAAGCATATCTGTTAATTTTGGGCTTTGGAGTAGATAAGTTTAAAGCCTCTTTTTTGGGTTACCCTGTAGTTATGTTTACCAATGTTATTCCTATAACTATAGCAGGGCTTGGGGTAAGAGAGGGAGCTGCAATTTATCTTTTGGGCAAATTTGGGATTTTGAAAGATATAGCTTTTAATACGTCTTTTCTAATATTTTTGTTTAATACTGCCTTTCCTGCCCTTTTAGGTATTATTGCAATGAACAAGAAAGTGTTTGAAAGTAAGTTTCTAATCTATATAATAATGGCTATTTCTGGAATACTTCGATTTTTACGTATAGGGGTAAGAAGTATATGGTTGGATGAAGCAATTACTGTACAGGTTGCCCAAGGAAGTATAAGGGATATTATCTCAAACAGGGCATCTACAGGGATTCACCCACCATTATATTTCTCATTGATGCATTTTTGGATGAAGATATTTGGTAGTTCGGAGATTGCAGTAAGATCTTTTTCGGCAATTTTTGGTATTTTATGTGTATATATGATTTATAAACTTGCTTCTAAGTGCTTTGATAAAGGTACAGGGCTGATTGCATCTTTACTCTTTGGTTTATCTCCATTTTATATCTATTATGCTCAAGAAGCGCGAATGTATCCTTTGGTTACTTTTTTAATGCTTCTTTCACTCTATTATTTATCTTCTGATATTAAAGATAATAAAAATTTAATTAAGCTTTCTATTGTAAATATTCTTGCTCTGTATACTCATGTGTATACTGCCTTCCTAATTCTTGCTGAAAATATTTTTGTTCTTTTGACTAATCTTAGAAATCGGAAGGTTCTTAAAAAATGGATTATTTTTCAGTTCATTATTTTAATAGCTTTTTCACCTTGGATCTATGTGATCGTTAAGAACCGAACTCCAGAAGTATATCAAGGAGCTCAAAGGCTCACTTTAAAAGTTTTAGCTAATTCCTTTTTGGAGGTAAACTTGGGTGCGGCAAGAAGTATATTCTTACGATATAATCTTTTATATTATATAGGAGCCTTTTTAATAATTCTTTTTATAATAGGTCTTCTTCCCCCATATGAGAATAAAAAAGGTATATCGCTTATATTAATTTATTTATTTGTTCCTATTTTTACTATTATCATATTTTCCTTAGGTAAAAGTTTCTTTAGTTCTCGTTACATCTCTCCCTTTGTTCCAGGATATTTAATGATAGTGGCGAGAGGAATTAAAAAATTTAAATTTTATCCTATAACTGTTATTTTATTAATATTATTGTTGATAATGAACTCTTTTGCTCTTGGCTTTTATTATAAAAATGTTTCCTCTCTTAATCGTCCATGGAGAGAAGCAGTAGCTTATCTTCACCAAAACGTTAGTGATGAAGAAAAAGTACTTATTTTTGCTCCTTATATGTGGAGACCTTTTGAATATTACAACCAAGGAAAACTCAAAACTGAGTTTGTATATATATTCAAGCTGGATAAACTTTTAAATGACTTGAAGAAAGAAAAAAAATTTTGGTTAATATTAGCTAATGATGATATAGAAGATCCCGAAGGTAAGGTGATAGAATTTTTTGATAAGAATTTTAAGAAAGTTGATGGTAAGAAATTCTATAGATTGAAGATCTATGCCTATGAACCTATGTGAAATTTAAGCTAAAATCCAAGGTTGGTTAATTCTTGCTTGTAACTTCTAAGTAAAATAATTAAAAATTTCTAATATAGTTTTCAGAAGTTTTTGTTCTATTTATCTCTCAAGTGATACTTGTAATGTTATTCTAATATTTTTTTTAAAGATGTTTATGTGATAATATATCATTTAATGAAATTAAAACAGGTGTTAGTAAGGGGGTAATGAAAAAATGTCAAAGAAGAAAAAATCTCCCACCAGTTGGGATGTGGCAAAACTTGCAGGGGTCTCAAGGTCTACAGTATCTTTTGTCCTTAACAATACCCCTGATATTAAAATAAGTGAAGAAACAAGAAAAAGAGTCCTTGAAGCAGTTAAGGCTTTAGACTACAAGCCTAATGCTATCGCAAGAAGTCTTGCCAAACAGAAAACGGAAGTTATAGCCTTTTTTGTTTTAGATATTGTCAATCCTGTATTTCCTAATATGGCAAGAGGTATAGAGGATGTGGCAAGACACAATGGATATACTTTGTTTTTATGCAATACTGATGGGAAATCATTGAGAGAACTAAGATATATGAATACTATGCTGGAAAGAAGGGTGGATGGGATAATTGTTGGAGCTTTGACTAATGAGGAGATAAGTAGGATTGCTAAGGAAAGAAACGTTCCTCTCGTTATTTTAGAGCATCCAAGACTTCCTGAACATGATGTGGTATATGCGGACAATATAGCAGGAAGCTATGAATCAGTGACTCATCTTATTGAGTTAGGACACAAAAGGATAGCTCATATTACTATAAATCCAGAAAGTATCATTGTGCAAGAAAGGATAGAGGGATATAAAAAGGCATTAGCTAATGCAGGAATTCCTTTTGATGAAAAGCTTTTAAAGATCTTTTACGGAAAAGTGGAGGAAGAAGTTGCAATAGATGAACTCTTTTCCCTCTCTGATCCTCCTACTGCTATATTTGCTTTTAGTGATTTTATGGCAATTCAGATTATGAAAATTCTTATTAAAAGGGGAATCAAAATTCCTGAAGATGTATCTATAGTTGGCTTTGATGATACTCTTGCAAGTCTTACTATTCCAGCTCTTACTACTGTAGCACAGCCTTTTTACGAGATGGGCGCTAAAGCAGCAGAGATTCTAATAGAAAGATTAAAAAATCCAGATTTACCTATTCAAAATATAAAACTACCTACCAAATTAGTGATAAGAGAAAGTACAACAAAAAGAAAATAAAAGGGTCTTTTATATTTGACACGTATTGGGTTTTATGTTATATCCTAAACAAAAGAAAAACGATTTCGTGGGAGGTGTTTGAAGTGGTTGATATGCAGGAAGTTGCATCAGCTGTAATTGCTGGAAATCGGAAGAAAGTTCAAGAATTAGTAGAAGATGCCTTAAAAGAAGGGGTTCCTCCAGAGAAAATCATAAATGAGGGACTTCTTGCAGGTATGAGTGTCATTGGGGAACGATTTAAGAAGAATGAGATTTTTGTACCTGAAGTATTAGTCTCTGCACGAGCAATGCAGGTAGGTATGGATATTTTGAAGCCGCTTCTTACTAGGTCTTCTGGAGTAATAAAAGGTAAAGTAGTGATTGGAACAGTAGAAGGAGATCTACATGATATAGGTAAGAATCTTGTTGCTATAATGTTTGAAGGAGCAGGATATCAAGTTATAGATCTTGGAATAGATGTACCACCAGATAAATTTGTAGAAGCAATAAGAGAGCATAATCCGGATATTGTTGGTATGTCTGCATTACTGACAGTTACTATGCCTCAGATGAAAGTAACTCTTGATGTAATGGAAAAAGAAGGAGTTAGAGAAAAGGTTAAAGTTATAGTTGGGGGTGCTCCTGTTACCGAAGAATTTGCAAAAGAGATAGGTGCAGACGGATATGCTCCTGATGCTACCTCTGCAGTAGAGTTAGTAAATAGACTTTTGGGAGTTGAGAGTGCCTGAGATACGTATACTTCCTGATAATATAGTAATAAGTGCTGAAAAGGGAAGAAGACTTTTAGATGTATTAAGGGAGAATAATATTTTTGTTAATTCATTGTGTGGAGGAATGGGGTGGTGTAGAAAATGTAAAGTAAAAATAAAAAGAGGAAATATTGATAGAGTTGAGCTTGCTTGCCAGTTATTTATAAAAGATGATTTAACTATTGAACTTTTAGAGGAGAATGTATCTTTTAGGATACTCTCTGATTTCACCTTAAAAAGAAATATTAACCTTGATCCTATTATTAAATTAGAACCCTTTTCGCTACCTCCACCAAATCTTGAAGACCAGAGATCCGATTTGGAGAGAATTTTGAGCTTTAATAAGAACATCTTTTTAAAGAGATTAGACCTATTGAGAAAGATCCCACTATTTTTAAGAAGAAATGACTTTAAAGGCAAGTTTGTATGTTATGAAAATAATGAGATCATTGACTTAGTTGAGAGGGAATTTGAAAAACCCTATGGTGTTGCCTTTGATATTGGTACGAATACTTTAGTGGGATATCTTTTAGATTTAAAAGAGGGAAAAGAAGTAGGGATAATAACCCAGGTAAATCCTCAGGTAGAATACGGTGTAGATATTTTATCAAGAGTTAACTACATTATTAGTGAAAAAGATGGTATAGAGATTCTAAGGGAAAAAATAATTAAAACTTTGGAATACATGATAAATAAATTATGCAAAAGATCTATGGTTAATCCTAAAGATATATATGCAATTTCGGTAGCTGGAAATCCTACTATGGAGCATATATTCTTAGGTATAACCCCACAATTTATTGCAGTGTCTCCCTTTATACCGATAGTAGATTTAGGAATGACTTTTGATGCTTTTGAAGTTGGATTTTCAAAGAGTAAGAATGCAAAAGTTTATGTTTTTCCTAATATATCTGGATATGTAGGTGGGGATATTATAGCAGGAATCCTATCTACGAATCTATGGCAAGAAGAAGGTAATGTATTATTTGTAGATATTGGAACTAATAGTGAGATAGTGCTAAAGAGTAGGAAAGGGATGTTTGCTTGTGCTACTGCAGCAGGACCTGCCTTTGAAGGCGGACGTATTACATATGGGATGGTGGCAAAAGAAGGGGCTATTGATCGTGTATGGGTTGAGGAGAATAAAGTTGTATATAGTGTTATAGGAGAAAAAGAGGAAAAAGGGATATGCGGTTCAGGGATTGCAGATGCTATCTCTATTATGCTTGATTTGGGGATTATAGATAGAACAGGTAGATTTGTTAAAAATGAAGATTTTGCTCTTGGAAAAATTAAAATAACTCAAAAAGATATGAGAGAGATACAATTGGCTAAGTCAGCTATAAGGGCAGGGATAGAGATCCTTTTAAAAGAAGCTGAAATAACTTCTGAAAATATTGAAAAGATTTTTCTTGCAGGTGCTTTGGGAAATTATTTGAGAAGGGAAAGTGCTGTTAAAATAGGGCTTCTTCCTTCTGTAGATATTGATAAAATTATATATGTTGGAAATTCGGCAGGTATGGGAGCAGAGATATTACTTTTGGATAAGAATTATAGAGAGCTTGCGGATAAAATTGCTAAAGAAGTCAATTATATAGAGCTTTCTGCCAAAAAGGAATTTCAAAATTATTTCGTAGAGTATATGCATTTTTAGAGGAGGATTTTTATGGAGCAAAAGAAAAAACGTTTAGTAATACCTTTACTTAGTGCGCCAGGTGTAAAGTTGTCAAATACCACTCTTAAAGAAAATCTTGCTGATTCTAATATTCAATTCAAAACTTTAAGCCTTCTTCTGGATAGATTTCATCCCGATGGTATTTTCCCTTTTATGGATCTTACTATTGAAGCAGAAGCTCTTGGTTTAAAAATTGATTTTCCAGAAAATGAGAATCCTTCAGTGAGAGAACATCCTGTTAAGAATAAAGAGATTCTTGAAGAGGTAAAAAGAAGATGGAATGGAATATCAGGAAGAATGGAGATTTTTATTAGGTTAGCAGAAAGAATGGTTAAAGAATTTGATGTTTTAAAGGGAAGTTATGTTATAGGTCCTTTTACCTTAGCAGGTGAACTTATGGGGGTGACGGATCTTGGAATAGGGGTTATAGAAAGACCAGATTTTGTAAAGGAGATTGTAGAATTTTCATTCAAAGTAGTAAAAGAATATGCAAAAGGTCTTTTAGAAACTGGGATTGATATGATAGCTGTTTTGGAACCCACAGCAGTTGTACTATCTCCCTCATATTTTAGAGAATTTGCACTTCCATATTTTATTCGTCTTGTAGATGAACTTAAAAAATCTATTATTTATCATATATGTGGGGATACCACTCATCTTATGGAAGATATGGCAAGAAGTAAAGCCTATGGACTTAGTCTTGATAGTGCTGTAGACCTAAAATGGGTCTCGGAAAAAATCCCTAATAATATGTATATAATTGGAAATTTAGATCCTGTAAAAGTTTTCTTAAGAGGAAATAAAGAATTAATAGAAAAAAGTACACGAGAGCTTTTGGAGAAGATGGAAGGGGTTGATAATTTTATTTTAAGTTCTGGATGTGATATTCCAATAGGGACTCCTTTGGAAAATATTGAAATTTTTATGAGAATAGCAAGGAAAGGATAAATAATGAAAGATCTTTAAAAATTTAGGCTTTTATGTTGAAAAACTCCGACGTTTTTGGTATTATATGTGAAAATTTTGTATTTTTTATTATAAGGAGGCGATAAAATTGGTATGGATCATGCCTTGCCCGAAAAGGGCGGTTCATATCAAGGAATATAATAAAATCTGAAAGGAGGTAGAAGAATGGCAAAAACAATTGAAGAAATTAATGAGAAAATCCGCCAGGGTAAGGCAGTAGTGGTAACTGCTGAAGAGATGATTGGAATTGTTAAAGAGAAAGGTGTGGAAAAGGCAGCTAAGGAAGTAGATGTGGTAACTACTGGTACTTTTGGAGTAATGTGTTCTTCTGGAATATATTTTAATATTGGACATACAAAACCAAGGATTAAACTGGGTGGAGGTAAAGTCTATCTAAATGGAGTTCCAGCATATGCAGCTTATAGTGCAGCAGACCTTTTCTTAGGAGCTACCGCACTACCTGATGATGATCCAAGAAATAAATATTATCCAGGAGAATTTCCATACGGTGGTGGACATGTGATAGAAGAACTTATAGCAGGAAAAGATATAAGAATAACAGCTCAAGCTTATGGTACTGATTGTTATCCAAAGAAATCTTTAGACGCTTATATTAATATTCATAATCTCAATGAAGCAATGCTTTTTAATGTGAGAAATGCGTATCAGAATTATAATGTAGCAGTGAATTCTTCTGATAAAGCTATATATACTTATCTTGGTATGCTTAAACCAAGGTTTGGCAATGCTAATTATAGTAGCGCTGGGCAACTTTCTCCACTTCTCAACGATCCTTATTATAAAACTATAGGTATAGGTACAAGGATATTTCTTGGAGGAGGAATGGGATATGTAATATGGCATGGGACACAACATGATCCAGGAGCTGAAAGAACAGAAAGAGGTATACCAAAAGTTGGAGCTGGGACTCTTGCTGTAATAGGAGATCTTAAGCAGATGAATCCTGAATGGATTCGTGGAGTAAGTGTAAAGGGATATGGAGCATCTTTGGCTGTAGGAATTGGCATACCTATACCCATACTTAATGAAGAAATGGCTTTTTATACCTCTGTTAGTGATGAGGAAATATATGCTCCTATAGTAGATTATGCAACTGCGTATCCCAATAGGGAACCAGATATTATTACTTATGTTACATATAAGGAACTTAGGAGTGGAGAGATAGAGGTCCTTGGAAAGAAGATACCTACAAACTCCCTTTCCAGTTATCCAAAAGCTAAAAAAATTGCTGAGACCCTTAAGAGCTGGATACAAGAAGGAAGTTTTCTTATGACCTCTCCTTCAGTTCCTCTTCCTGGACCAGAGTCAGGTATAAAGTTTAAGCCCTTCAGTGGAAGAGAGATTTTAGAGGAGGTTGAAAAGAAATGACAACAGAAAGAATTGTACTTCGTTTCCCTAAAGAGCTTGCAGATAAGCCTATTGTTGTAAATCTGGTCCGGAAATTTGATTTAGATTTCAATATATTAAAGGCTACAATTACACCTGATGAAGAAGGAGTTATGGTATTAGAACTTTCTGGAGAGGAAGAAAGTTTTGCAAAGGGGATAGCTTATCTAAAAGAATTAGGGGTAAAGATTCAACCACTTTCTCAAGATGTTATATGGTTAGAAGAAAAATGTGTACATTGTGGGTATTGTGTAAATTTTTGCCCTGCTAAGGCTCTAAATAGAGATCCAGAAAGCTTTCTTGTGAGTTTTGATTCGCAAAAATGTACAGCTTGTGGTATATGTGTAGAAATATGCCCTTATAGTGCCATGGAGATGAAAATTTTTGTTTAGAAATTCCATAAATGAAGGGGGCTTTTATGCCCCCTTTCTTTTTATTTATAATCTTCAAGAAAGTTATTTAAATTTTCAAAAGTGCCTGTAATATAGAGTATGTCTCCTTCTTTGATCCTTTCCTTTGGCTCTGGAGTTATAATATCCCCACCTCTATGAATAGCAAGAACATTTAAGTTATATTTTTTCCTGACATCTAAATCTTCCAAACTCTTGTTAACCATTGTAGATGTAGGTCTTATTTCAAAGATCTTTATATTTGATGATATCTCTATATAATCTATGATATTAGGTACTACAAGTTTTTGGGCTAAATATTCTCCCAATTCCTTTTCTGGAAATACAACTAAATCTGCTCCAATTTTTTCTAATATTTTTTTATGAGGCTCGCTTATAGCTCTTGCAATCACATATTTCACTCCAAGCTCTTTTACAAGAAGAGTTGCAAGGACGCTTGCTTCTACATCATGAGCTATAGATACAATTACCACATCAGCATTTTGAATCCCTGCTTCTCTCAAGAAATTAATATTAGTAGAATCTAAAACTTTTGCATATGAGACGAAGTCTTTTACCTCTTCTACTCTTCTTTCATCTATATCTATAGCAATTACTGGACAACCTAACCTTTCTAAAGTTATAGCTACAGAAATACCAAACCTTCCAAGTCCTATTACTGCAAATTGATTAAATTTAGCCTTCTCAATCCTGAAGTTGTAAGATAATGATTTCATATTATCCTATACTTACCTCCTCTTTAGGATAGTCTATATGAGATTTCTTAATGATAGGAGAAAAAAGGGCAAGTCCAGCTGTTACAGTACCAACTCTTCCTAAGAACATATTAAGTATAAGGACTACTCTGGCAAAAGAAGATACATAAGGAGTGATTCCTGTAGAAAGTCCTACAGTACCAAAAGCAGAAACAACTTCAAATAGGGACTGTAATGGCTGGAATGGTTCTGTAATAAGTAATAACAACCATGAAATAGATACTAATGCAAAGGATAAGAAAAATACCACATAAGCTCTTTTAACATTTTCCCAAGGTATAGTTCTATTTCTGAAATGTACATTTTTTCTTTCAAATATAATTGTAGAAATACTTAAACATATAACAAAGAATGTCACTGTTTTGATACCCCCACCTGTTCCTCCTGGGGAGGCTCCAATAAACATGAGAAATATTGTAAAAAGAAGTGTTGATGGTCTCATCTTCCCTATATCCAAGGTATTATATCCTGCAGTTCTTGGGGTTACACTTTGGAAATAAGCTCCTAAGAGTTTACCTTTCCAATCAAGAGGTTTCAGGGTGTATGGATTATTAAATTCAAGAAAAAGAATAACTAACGTACCTATTACAATTAAAGAAAGTGTTGTTGATAGTGCAGCTTTTGAATGAAGAGAAAGATGTGGTTTTCTCTTTAGTAATTTTTGTATTACATCATAAATGACTATAAATCCTATTCCTCCTATGATTATTAAGGATGTGATTGTAAATACTAAAAGAGGATTTGACACATATCCTGTAAGACTTTTGAAATTTCCAATTAAAGCAAAACCTGCATTGCAGAAGGCTGAAACCGAATGAAATATGGAAAATTTAATCGCCTTTATCAATGGATAATCTTTTATAAAAACAAAGAAAAGGGAGATTGCTCCAAGAGTTTCTATTATTGCAACTATTATTAGAACATTCTTGAGAAATGATACAATACCACGTAGGGAGCTAGTACCAAGAGAAAATTGAAGAATAACTCTATCTTTGAGTTGTATTTTTCTTCTCAGAAGAAGCATCATCCCAGTTGCAAGTACTGCGTAGCTTAATCCTCCGATCTGTATTAAGAGGAATATTACTAATTGACCGAAATTAGACCAGTAGGTTCCTGTATCTACAACTACAAGTCCTGTAACGCAAGTAGCGGAAGTTGCTGTAAAAAGTGCAGTAAGAAAATCTGTAGGGGTTCCATTTGCCGAAGAGAATGGAAACATTAAAAATAATGTACCGATTAATATTATGAGAGCAAAACTTTTTATAAAAAACGATGCTGGATTTGGATTTCTTCTCTTAATATTTTCTATCATATAAATTCTAAGCCTCTTTTCTTTTTCTCCAATCTTTTTTATTATATCTTAGAAAAAAAGAACTAAATAATTTTAGTGTTTTAAATTAAAATGTCAAGTGAGTATGTAAAAAGAACATATAGACAAATAACGAAGGCTTCAGATCTCGTGGGTTTTGAGGTAAAGATCCAAGAGAGTGATCTTTTTATCCTTGCTCAAAAAGACTTAAGGAAAGAAGCATATGAGGCTCTTACCTCTTATAGAAAAGAAATAGAAGATTATATATTAGAAGATCCAGAATTTAAATATGCTCTTTATCCTTATAAGGTTAAGGATAATGCTCCATCTATTGTTAAAGAGATGGCTTATTGGG
>JAKOUL010000117.1 GCA_029776735.1 Dictyoglomota bacterium | reverse complement strand
GAAAAAAGAGTCATCAAAAATCTCTTCCAGAGGTTTGTTTCTCCTCAAGTAGTGGATATTATCCTCCAGAGTCCTGGATATAATGTTTTAGAATTGAAGAGGCAATACATCAGTGTTATGTTTGCAGATATAAGAAATTTTACATACTATTCAGATATAATGTCTCCTGAGGAAATAATAAAGATATTAAATGAGTTCTTTAACTCTGCCATAGAAATTATATTTAAGTATAATGGGACAGTAGATAAATTCTTAGGAGATTCTGTAATGGCACTATTTGGAGCTCCGCTTATATCAGATAATACACCTGAAAATGCGGTAAATACTGCCTTAGAAATACAGGAGGTTATAAAATCTTTACATAAGAAGTGGCAAACTGAAAATTATCCCTTATTTGAGGTTGGTATAGGTATAGCCTCTGGTGAAGCCTTGGTAGGAGCTGTAGGTCCTAAACAAAAAGTAGAATATACGGCAATTGGAAGCACAGTAAATCTTTCTTCGCGTCTTGAAGGATTAGCTAAAGGAGGAGAGATATTAATATGTGAAAATACTTATGAAAAGATTAAAAATGAGTTTATAGCAGAAGATTTAGGACTCTTCAGTATAAAAGGTAAAGAAAAAGCTGTAAAAGTTTATAAAGTACTTGGAAGAATATGAGAAATAATTTAAAAGAAAAAATTAAAAAGTTAAACCTGATTCTTGAAGTTAGTAAAGAGATAAATTCAACTCTTAATTTATCTGAGTTATTACAGATTATAATGAGACTAACAAAGACTCAATTAAGTGCTGAAGCGAGTTCTTTAATGCTTCTAAATGAGGAAGAAAACTTCTTGAGTTTTGAAGTTGCCTTAGGAGAAAAAGGAGATGAGGTTAAAAGATTTACTGTTAGGGTAGGGGAGGGAGTTGCAGGAGAAGTTGCTTCTACAGGAAAGCCTATTATTGTGAATGATGTTGAAAAAGATCCAAGATTTTCTCCTAAGCTTGATTCTTTAACTAAATTTAAAACAAGATCAATAATATGTGTACCTCTTAAATATAAAGATAAAATTATAGGAGTTATAGAGGTAATAAACAAAATAAATTATCAGAATTTTTCAAAAGAAGATTTAGAGATATTGCAGGCAATTGCTAACCAAGCCGCTATTACTATTGAAAATGCAAGACTTTATGAAGAATTAAAAAAGCTATTATTCAGTATTGTTGAATCTTTGGCGAGTGCTATAGATGCTAAAGATCCATATACCCACGGTCATTCGAAAAGAGTAGCAAGTATGTCAGTGCTAATTGCAAAAGAATTAGAATTTGATGAGGACAGAATAGAAAAGATAAGATTAGCAGGACTTCTTCATGATATAGGGAAAATAGGCATAAAGGATACAATACTTAATAAAAAGGAAAGGCTTTCAGATGAGGAGTATGATGAGATAAAAAACCATCCTGAAATTGGTAAAAAGATCTTAGAGCCTATAGACCTTCTATCAGAAGTTATAGAGGGTATAGCAGAACATCATGAACATTACGATGGTAGTGGATATCCTCATGGTTTAAAGGGTGAAAATATCTCAATTTTAGCAAGGATTATTTCAATAGCAGATGCTTTTGATGCTATGACTTCCGAAAGACCTTATAGGGGAAAGATGACTATTGAAAAAGCTATAGAAGAGATAGAGAAAAATTCAGGAAAACAGTTTGATCCTTTGGTAGTTTCTGCATTACTTTCTTTATATAAAAAGGGAAAACTTTTATGTTTTGGTTCTTAAGACTATTCTTAGCTCATTTACTTGCAGACTTTCCTTTGCAGAGTAATCTAATTTTTAGATATAAAAAACAGACAAAATATGGGATTTTACTTCATACTTCTATATATTTAATTATTTCTCTCCTTTTATCTTTTCCTTATTTGAAATATCCTGAAGCAATAATATTTATCTTATTTCTCTTCTTCGTCCATACTTTGATTGATCTCAAGAAGATGAATAGAAGTATCAGATCTAATAATGATAACATTAAAAATTTTATTATTGACCAATTAGAACATATAATAAGTATTTCTTTAGTATTTCTCCTTCCCATAAGTAAGAATCCAGAATACCTTGGAACCAAAATTTTAGGAGGCATTATAAATAAATATTACAATAGTGATTATTATGTACTTCTTTTTATTGGTTATTTTTTTGTAAGTTTTGCAGGAACCATTTTCTACTGTTATTTAATAAGAGTTTTTGGGAACAAGAATATTTTTACTTCAAATGGTGTTTCTCAAAAAGAGAAATATAAGGAAGTTCTAATTAGGACTATTATATTTTTAGTGTTCTACTGGCTAAATTTTTCATATATTCATACACTCTATGTATTTATTTTTTTAAGGTCTATGGAACTATTAATTACCAAAAATCACAAAGGTGTAGTATCTTTCTTCTTGATAACATTCTTTGATTTTTGTTTTATATTTTCAATGATTAGTTTTCTAAATCTTCTCTTTTAAGAAATCTGTAAGATGTTTTAAATCTTCAAATACAAAATCTGGTTTTACTTTAGCTTTTTCCAGATCTTCTTTCTTTGTGATTCCCGTAAGTAATAAAAATGTCTTTGCTTTTAATCTCTTACCAAAATAAACATCAGTATCTATTCTATCTCCAACTATCCCTATTTCTTCTGGTGATAATCCTAATTTTTCCATAGCAATCTTTCCTATGTAAGTAGATGGCTTTCCTATTACTATAGGTTTTCTTTGAGAAGCTGCAGAAACAGCAGCAACAAGGGAGCCTGCTCCTGGTCCTATCTCTTTTTCTGTAGGAAAGGTTTTATCTGGATTAGTAGCTATAAATCTTGCCCCGCTTCTTATAAGAGCGTTAGCTTTTTTTAATTTTTCAAAATTAAAACTCCTATCTAAACCTACTACCACTGCATCTACATTATCTTCACAAATTTCCCAGTTTAATTTTTTAATTACCTCTTTTAATGGTTCCTCACCTATAATATATACTCTACCTTCTTTTTTCCAGTTCTTAAGATAAACAGCAGTTGCAACACCAGAGGTCAAAATTTCTTCTTCTTTAGCTTCAATTCCCATTTTACGTAGTTTTTCTACATATCCTGAAGGGAGAGAAGTGGAGTTATTGGTTAAAAATAAAAATCTCATTCCCTTTTCTCTTAGAAAAATAATAAATTCTCTGCTATAAGGAAGTGCCTGATCACCTCTATATATGGACCCATCAAGATCAATGAGAAGACCTTTCAATTTCAAGGCTAACTCCTCCCCATGGATATATTTTTATTCCTTCTTCTTCCAAAATTATATTTCCATCTTTTGTAATGTCTAAGATTTTTACAAGTTTATTGTCCTGTTTTTTCTTTGCATAGAAGTTTCTATAGGGAAATCTTTCATAATAAAAATTAAAAGTCCTCTCCCAATTTTCAGGGAAATGTTCTAAATCTATAAGTATCTCTTCTATGATTGAATTTAAGATTAAAAACTTATCCCTTGTTTTTAGATGGTGTAAAAGAGAAGTTGCATTCAAATTTTTCTCAATAAAATAATAAGGGTCTACGAAAAGGTTAATACCTGCCCCTACAATAATATACTGTAGAGTCTCCATTTTCCATACTCCTTCAAGTAAAATACCAGCCACCTTTTTACCGTTAAGTTCAATATCATTAGGCCATTTGAAATTTAATATCTTATTATCCATAAATCTTTCTAAAGCTTTTACTATTGAGGTTGAAATTAATATCCCTATAAAATCTAATTTATTATTTATATATGAAGATGGATATAAAATAATAGAAAACCAGAGCCCACCCTCAGGAGAATGCCAATTATTTTTATTTCTTCCTCTACCTTTTGTCTGTTTTTCAGCAACGATAACAGTACCATCAGGAAAACCTTTTCTAGCAAATTCATGTGCAATATCCATGGTAGAAGAAACTTCTTTATAGTAAAAAATGTTCTTCATAAACATTTCAACCAGATTGAAAGTATTTGAGAATATGCTTCTTCTACAGTTATAGATGTAGTATCTATAAAGTAAGCTTCTTTAGGAATTCTTAAAGGATCTGAAGATCTATTAATATCTTTGATATCTCTTTCTTTCAATGACTTTATAACTTTTTCTATATTACTTTCACCAAGATCCTTAGCTCTTCTTTCTGCTCTAATATGTATATCAGCAGATATAAAAAGCTTCATATCTGCTTGTGGAAAAACAATAGTGCCACTATCTCTTCCTTCAAGGACAATTCCATTTTCCACATAATTTAAAGATTCTCTTTGCCATAGAGTTAAAATCTCTCTTAATCTGCTCATAACTCCGACACGGGATGCATTTATTCCTGCATCTAAACTTCTAATTTCAGAACTTATATCCGTTCTCTCAAAAAAAACTTTGAAATTTTCCCCATCCCAAAGGAAATTAATGGGCTTTTTCTCTAAAACTTTTATAAGATCTTCTTCTTCCCAAAGATTAAATCTATTAGCAATCCATCCTACACTTCTATAAAGAGCCCCACTATCTATATAATAGAGTCCAAATCTTTGAGCTAACAACTTAGCTATAGTACTTTTCCCTGAACCTGCAGTACCATCTATCGTAATAATTCTCTTTCTTAATTTTTCTTCTTTTATTTTATCATTAATAACTTTAGTATCTCTCTCAATCTGGTCTCTTAGCTCTTTTTCTGTATCAAATTTCTTACTCTCTCTGATATACTCTTCAAAAACTAACTCTACTTTTTCTCGATATACTATCTCTGAAAAGTCAAGGATATAGGCTTCAATTCTTAAGGCTCTTCCATTAAAAGTAGGTCTTGTTCCAATATAAATAGCAGCATCATATATATCATCTTTTACTTTTACTTTCCCTTTATAGATACCTTCTTTAGGAATAAGCTTCATATTATTAACTTCAACATTAATAGTAGGGAATCCTAATTTTGAACCTATATTACTTCCTTTTTTCACAATGCCTCTCAGAAAATATTTATATCCTAAGAATTTATTTGCTTTAACTATCTCTCCAGAAGAGATCAACTCTCGTATCTTACTGCTTGATATAAAACTTTCTTCAAAACTTTCCGAAGGAATGACTTTTACCTCAAAATTAAACTCTTCTCCTAACCTAATAAGTTGGGATGCATCTCCTTCTCTTCCTCTTCCAAATCTGAAATTCTCTCCAACACATATGCAAGAGAAAGGAATAGTTTCTTTTAAAGATGATATAAATTCTTCTGGATTAAGATTTTTAATCTCTGAGATAAATGGTAAAACAACAAGGAAATCTACTCCTTTGAGAGAGAGAAACTCTTTTTTCTCCTCATAAGTGAGTAGAAAAGAAGAAAGATTCTTAAAAGTTTTTGGATAATTCTCATCAAAAGTAACTACAGCGGAGCTATAATTATTAACAAGAGCATTACTTCTAAGCTCAGATATGATAGCAGAATGTCCTAAGTGGATACCATCAAAAACTCCTATAGTAACAGTAAATTTAGGCTCTTTCTCAAGCCCATTTAATTTTTGTATTTTAATTAAATCTTTCAATTTCATTTTAGAAATACCTTCTCTGGTTTAAGATAATTTTGAAAGACTCTTCCCACCGCAATAAATTCTTCCCTTTCATTTATAACAGATACGTAACTTTCGGAAGAGAAATGCTTATCAATTGAGATAGTATTTCCATTTAAAATTTTTCTTTCTAAGTCGGAAGATACCTCTAAAATAGGAAAATTAAGTATTTTGTGAGGAGGAATCAAAGAGTCTTTCCAATGAGCATCTATTTTACTATACGGTATGCTCTCATTTACAGAAATTTCTCCAATTTTTGTTCTAAGCAGGAAAGAAACAGTAGCAGGTATTCCTAATCTTTCTCCAAGCGTATGAACTATACTTCTCGCATAAGTTCCTGCAGAAACATGTAACTCTATAAGAGCACGAATAATATTATTATCCGACTCTAAATTAATTAACTTAGCATTGTATATATGAACCTTCCTTTTGGGAAGAGATACATTATATCCATTTCTTGCTAAATCATAAGCCCTACGACCGTTTATATGAATAGCAGAATAAATGGGTGGCTCTTGTTCTATTTCTCCCTTAAGAGTTTCTAATGTTTTCTCTAAATCAGAAGCAGAAATAGATTTATTAATTTTATAGTATTCAAAAAAGTTTGATTCTCTGTCGTAAGTATCACTGGATATACCAAATAAAGCTTCTACTATATAAGTTTTTGAATAAAAAAGTATATACTCTTCAAGTCTTACTGCTTTTCCCAAGGCAACAATCAAAAGTCCACACCCTCGAGGGTCTAATGTCCCCATATGTCCTACCTTTTCAATATTTGTAATCCTTCTAACTTTTTTTACCACATCAAGAGATGTAATTCCAGGAGGCTTATTTATTAACAGGAAGTTGTTCATATTCTTCTATAAAATCTCTGATTTTACTTGTAACAATTTTCAATACTTCGTCTAAATGACCTTCCATCTGGAAACCAGCAGCCTCTTTATGTCCTCCCCCACCAAATATTAGAGCAAATTTCCCTAAATCTATCTCTTTTTTCTTTGAGCGCAGACTTACTTTTATGCCCCCTTCAGTAATAGGATAGAAGAATATACATACTTCTGCTTCACGTAAAGTCCTTAAAATATCTATAATTCCTTCAGTATCTTCTATTGTAGCATTATACTTTTTCATATCCTCTAAAGTTATATAGCTCCAGCAGATATTTTCCGAAGATTCTAATCTTAAAAGAGCTGTCCCTAAGAGTTTTAAAGAGGACAATTTTTTCTTATCATAGATTTCCTTAGAAATATAAGTTATATCAGCTCCTTTATTTACTAATTCACCTGCTATTTTAAGAGATTTTGGAGTTGTATTGCTATATTTAAAACTTCCTGTGTCAGTAATTAAACCTGTTAATAGTGATTCAGCAATAATTTTTGTTATTTTTCCTCTTAGCCCTACTATTAAATCATAGATTATTTCTGTAACTGAAGAAGCGGTAGGAATAACAATATTTAAATCTCCAAAGGAAGTATTGGTAGGATGATGATCAATATTCACTAATGTTGAAAATCTTTCTTTTAAGTTAACTCCACTTTTAATTCTTTCTAAATCGCTACAATCAAGAATAATTCCTACATCAAAATGGGTATCTATATTCTCTATTTTATTTAATTCTTCGGTTAAAAGAAATTGATAAAAGTAAGGAATAGGGGAGTGCAAAAAAACAAAAACTTCTTTACCTAAATCCCTCAGAAAATAATAAAAAGCCAACAGAGATCCGATAGCATCACCATCGGGATTTGCATGAGTAAAAAGAACAAAGGTTGACTTATCTTTTATTAATTCTTTAAATTTTAGTATCTTTCTTTTAGAGAGAGTTTTCATCTTTCTCCTCTAAGCCAAGCTCCTTAATCTTTCTTAGTATTCTATCGCCTCTTTCTAAGGAGTCATCTAATTCAAAAATTAATTCTGGGATAAATCTGATTCTTAGGTCTTTCCCTAATTCACTTCTGATAAAACCTTTAGCACTTTCTAATCCTTCCATTGTTTCTTTTTTCTCATTCTCGTCTCCATATACACTTACATAAATATGAGCATATCTTAAATCTTTACTAACTTGTACTTCTGTTATTACTACAAAAGAAGAAATCCTTGGATCTTTTACTCTCCTTAGTAGAATCTCACTTACCTCTTCTCTAATTAAGGCACTGAGCCTTTCACTTCTTTGATGCAAGGTCATCACTCCCTTTTAAAGTATCTCTATTTCATAATCAATTAAATCAACGTCTTTTTGAGATTCTATAAGTTTTATTACCTCAGAAAAAACTTGGTAAATATGATTAGATTCGGTAGATACAATACTTATTCCTAATATAAGTTCATTCCATATCTCTTGAGAATCTATTTCAGCAACGGATACGTTGAATCTTGTTCTTATTTTTTCTACAATACTTCTTTTAACTCTTCTTTTCTCTTTCAAAGAGAAACTTCCTGGAATAGATAAATTGACTCTACAGACTCCAACTAACATTTTTTAATAAATCCATCTTAATAGGTCTATTATGGTACAATAGATCTATTGTAGTACATAAATCTCCAAAATATCTCCGGGCTTTATATCACCAAAATTTTCTAACCCTAAACCACATTCAAAATTGGTTAAAACCTCTGTAACATCATCCTTAAATCTCTTGAGAGACGATATTTTACCATCATAAATTACCACGCCATCTCTTACAAGTCTTACCTTTGCATTTCTTTGAATTTTGCCTTCTCTTACAAATACTCCAGCAACAGTGCCCACTCTTGGTACATTAAATGTAGCCTTTACCTCACCCTTTCCAATGATAACTTCTTTAACCTCTGGAGTTTTCAGTCCCTTTATATAATTTTGGAGATCTTCAATAATCTCATATATGACCCTATATGTTTTTGCAGTTATTTTTTCTCTTTTCAAAGCTTCTTGTGCTTTAGAATCTGGTCTTACATTAAATCCTATAATCATACCTCTTGAGGCTGAAGCAAGCATAACATCACTTTCTGTTATTCCTCCTACACCTGAATGTACAATTTCAATGGCAATATCCTCTGTACCAAGCTTTCCCAGTGTTTGAATTATAGCATCTAAAGATCCTTGGGTGTCTGCTTTAATAATTAATGGGAGTATTTTATCTCCAAGTCCTACAACTTCAATACTAGAGGTTTCCTTCTCACTTTTTCTTTCTTCAAGAATTTCTTGAGATTCTTTTTCACTATTCACTACTTCTAAGACATCTCCTGCTTGGGGAAGTTCTTCAAAGCCTGAGATTTCTACAGGCCAAGAAGGATAAGCCTCATTGAGAGATCGTCCCTTATCATCAAACATACTCCTTACTCTTCCCATTACATTACCAGCAACAAAAATATCTCTAAGTTTCAATGTGCCTTCTTGTATTATTACCGTAGCTACAGGTCCTCTACCTTTATCTATTCGGGTTTCAATAATTGTACCCTTTGCAGGCTTATCTGGATCAGCTTTAAGTTCTAAGACTTCTGCCAGAAGCAGAATCATCTCCATAAGTTGGTCTATTCCTTGTTTCCTTTTTGCTGAAATTGGGACCATTATCGTATCTCCACCCCATTCTTCAGGTATTAATCCATATTCGGAAAGCTGCTGTTTTACCCTTTCAGGATTTGCTTCTGGTTTATCAATTTTATTTATAGCTACTATTATTGGTACATTAGCAGCCTTTGCATGATTAATGGCTTCAACTGTTTGAGGCATAACTCCATCTTCTGCTGCAACTACAAGAACTGCTATATCTGTGACTTGAGCACCTCTTGCTCTTAAAGCGGTGAAAGCTTCATGCCCAGGTGTGTCCAAAAAAACCACTTTTTTACCGTTATGTTCTACCATAGAAGCACCAATATGTTGTGTAATACCCCCATACTCTTTTTCAGCTACCTTTGTTTGTCTTATAGCATCAAGAAGAGTAGTTTTCCCATGATCCACATGTCCCATTACTACTACTACAGGTGGACGAGGTTTAAGCTTTGCCTCTTCTTCAGGGGATAGAGTCTTCTTTTTAATAGCCACTTTAGATTTTATTTCTTCTACTTTAAAGCCATATTTAGAGGCAAGAGTTTTAATAACTTCAGGATCTAAAACTTGATTAATATTTGCTAAAATTTTCATATTTAGAAGTTCCATTATAAGCTCTGTAGCACTTACTCCTAAGGTATCAGCCACATCTTTCACTCTCATACTTCCTTGGAGTATAAGAACTTTTTCCTTAGGGGTCTCTACCTGTTTTTTCTCTTTTATGGCAACTTCTTCTTTCTTTACTTCTCCTGAACTTTCTTTTTTAATATCCTCTTTAGAAGGGGGAGGCTCTTTAATATTGTTAGCAGGTTCTTTACTCGCTATAAGTTCTTTTACTATTTCTTCTGTTTCTTCTTCAATAACATTTAAGGCACTTTTAACATTAACTCCCAAATCTGTGAGTATTTTCAATAGTTCTTTATTACTTATACCCAATTCGTTACTTAACTCATATACTCTCTTCCTCATGGCATCCTCTCCCCCGTAGTAAAATTTCTTTTAGTAAGTCTTCTTTTAATTGGCTTAGATTTTCAGGCGAAATATCACATTTTAAAGCACGTGAAAGAGCTTTCTTTTTTAAAGCCTTCTCTAAGCACTCTGTCTTAGGACAGATATATGTACCTCTGCCCGAAACTTTCCCTGTGGAATCAAAAAGTATTTTATCTTTCTTCCTCACAATTCGTATCAATTCCCTTTTTGCTTTTTTCTCTCCACAACCAATACAAGTTCTTAAAGGAATATGCCTTATATTACTCACTCTTTTTTATCACCTCTGTCTCTTTTTCATTTACCTTCTCTTTTTCATATTCCTCTGGAGTTCTTACATCAATTCTCCATGAAGTAAGTTTTACTGCAAGTCTTACATTTTGTCCGTCCTTCCCAATAGCTAAGGAAAACTGATCAGGAGGTACAACTACTATTGCTCTTTTCTCATCTTCCTTAAGTTCTACAAAGGTAGGTTTAGCAGGACTAAGACTGCGAGCTACAAACTCCGCAGGATTCTTACTCCATAGAATTATATCTATTTTTTCACCATTTACCTCATTTATAATATTTTGTATCCTTACTCCTTTATATCCTACGCATGAGCCTACAGGATCAATTTCAGGATAATGGGAAAGTACAGCTACTTTTGATCTTACTCCAGGTTCTCTGGCAATACTTACAATCTCTACACTTCCTTCTTTTATCTCTGGGACTTCCAACTCAAATAATCTTTTGAGAAAACCAGTATGACTGCGGGATAAAATTACTAAAGGATCTCTTGTGGTTTTTCTAACCTCTAATAAATAAGTACGAAGTCTCCTACCAATCCAGTATTCCTCACCTGGAATTTGCTCCTTAAGAGGTAAGACAGCCTCTATATCAGGAAAACGTACATATACGTTACCTCTCTCAATTCTTACCACATTTCCATTAACAAGTTCTCCTTCTTTAGCCTTGTATTTCTCATATAAAATTTTTCTTTCAGCCTCTTTAAGACTCTGCATAATAACTTGTTTAGCTACTTGCACTGCAATCCTACCAAATTCCTGAGGTTCAATCTCAATTTCTATCTCATCTCCAATCTCTATATCAGGTTTAAGTATTTTTGCCTCTTCAAGGGTAATTTCATCCATTGGCTCAGAAATTTTCTCAGCTACTTTTTTAACGACATAAATCCTTATCTCTTGTTTGTTAAAATCAATTTCTACTCTTGCACTTTTATCTGTGCCATAAGTCTTCCTAAAAGCTGAAAGTATAGCTTTCCTTAGAGCTTCTATGACGACGCTTTTATCAAGTTTTTTCTCCTTAATAATCTGTTCTAAAACTACCCAGAAGTCTTCACCTAATTTCATGAGATATCATCCTCCTTAGAATTCTACAATAAGCAAAGCCTTTTGAATTTTAGAAAGAGGAATAGTTTTTATGTTTTCTCCTACTTGTAAAAGTACATCCTCCTCATCAGTGCCATATATAACTCCTTCAATATTCTTTTTTCCTTCAAAAGGCTCTAAAAAATAAACATTGACTTTTTCTCCAATATGTCTTTCAAAATCTCTCTTTTTCTTGAGAGGTTTATCAAGTCCAGGAGAAGAGACTTCTAATATATAAGAATGAGGAATAGGATCAGCTATATCTAATTCTTTACTAATTCTTTCACTTATATGGGCACAATCTTCTACTGTGATTCCTCCTGGCTTATCAATATAAACCCTTAACACCCATCCATGAGTTTCTCTTTGATATTCCAGATCTACAAATTCAAAAGAGTTGTTCTCACAGATAGGCTCAATAATTTCTCGTAATTTACGTATAATCTCCATATGTATTTGTTCTCTCATTTTTCACCTCTATTAAAAAGAAAAAGTGGGGAAACCCACTTTTCTTTTCTATTTACCTTTTTATCAAATTTAGTATATCCCAAAACTGCTAAAAAAGCAACAAAAATATTAGATCACGAATTACCACCATTACTAAAAATTTCTTTAGGAATTTCATAAAGATCAATGATTCTCATAGTAGATAATACCCTCAAGAAGCTGTTTACCTCTAAGTGTTTTGTATCAATACCATAACCTTCACCAAGCCTTTTATATTCTTGGAAAAATTCTACAAGATTTGATCTTGGGGCGAGAATCCTTTGGCAGAGAAGAAGTATTTCTCTTGCGTTTCCTATAGCTATTATAGGAATATCAAACTTTTTTAGTGCCTCATGTTTCTTCCATATATAGACTATATACATATAAGAGCTATTTTCCAATTTCTTATGCTCTCCTTAATATATTAAAGTAATTTTAAAAAGTATATCATAAATATTTTTTCTTTTAAAGAGTCTTGTAATCAATAAAGCTTCATGATATACTCCTTTCTGAGTATTAAAACGCACCCTTCTAGATTCTCTTGGTGGTGCTTTTTCTTTTAGGGGGAAGTCTCAAGAGAAAAAGAAAGAAGGGGAGGAAAAACCAAATTGGAGGTGGCTGATGGCACATATAGTAATGAAACAGCTTTTAGAAGCAGGTGTTCATTTTGGACATCAAACTAAAAGATGGTGTCCAAAGATGAAGGATTATATCTTCTCAGAAAGAAATGGAATTCACATTATTGATCTTCAAAAAACTTTATTAGAGTTAGAAAAGGCATATGAATTTGTTAAAGACCAAGCTAAGGAAGGTAAAACATTTCTTTTTTTGGGTACAAAGAAACAAGCTCAACAAACAATGGAAGAAGAGGCTAAAAGGTGTGGTGCCTATTACGTAACTTTTAGATGGCTTGGGGGAATGTTGACAAACTTTAGCACTATAAAACCCAGAATTGATTATATGGTTCAGCTTGAAGAGATGAAAAATAATGGTTATTTTGAGAAACTTCCTAAAAAACAAGCTTCAAGACTTAACCGAGAGTTAGAAAAATTGGTAAAAGTTTTTGAGGGGGTTAGAGGAATTGAAAGGGTTCCAGATGTAATATATATTGTGGATCCAAAAAGAGAAGAGATAGCGGTAAGAGAAGCAAATAGATTGGGTATTCCCATCATAGCTATCGTAGATACCAATTGTGATCCTGAAGTCGTCACATACCCAATTCCTGGAAACGATGATGCTATTCGTGCTATAAAACTTCTAACCTCTAAAATTGCAGATGCAATTTTAGAGGGAAGAAGCTTAAGAGAGAAAGACTTAGAATTCCAAGCTAAGGAAGAAGATTTAACATCAGAAATTTCTGCAGAGTAAAATTTAGGAGGTTAAGTAAATATGGATATAACAATTGAAATGATAAAAGAATTAAGAGAAAGAACTGGCGCTGGTGTAATGGAAGTTAAAAAAGCTCTTGAAGAAGCGGGTGGGGATATAGAAAAAGCAGTTATAATTCTTAGAGAAAAAGGTGTAGTTAAGGCCGCAAAGAAGGCATCCCGTGTTGCTAAAGAGGGAGTTATAGAGGCATATGTTCATACAGGTGAAAAGTTAGGAGTTTTAGTTGAGGTTAACTGTGAGACCGATTTTGTAGCAAGAACTGACGAATTTAAAAAATTAGCAAAAGATATTGCACTTCAGATTGCTGGTATGAATCCATTATATGTAAGCAAAGAAGATGTACCACCAGAGGTTATTGAAAGAGAAAGAGAAATATACAGAACCCAACTTAAGAATGAAGGAAAACCAGAAGCAGTCATTGAAAAAATAATAGATGGAAAAATAGAAAAATTTTATGAGGAAGTATGCTTATTAGAACAACCGTTTGTGAGGAATCCTGAGGTAAAGGTGAAGGATTTAATTACAGAAGAAATTGCAAAACTTGGTGAGAATATAGTAGTTAGGAGATTTTCAAGATTTGTTGTAGGAGAGGAGTAAACTATGAGCCCCAAATATAAAAGGATTCTTCTAAAAATTAGCGGAGAATCTTTTAGTGGGGAACAAGGATTTGGTTTAAATCCAGATAGTATAAGAAGTATTGCGGAAGATATAAAAGAAGTGCATGATCTTGGGATAGAAATAGGCGTGGTAGTAGGAGGGGGAAACTTCTTTAGGGGAAGAGAAAGTAAGGTTTTAGGGATTGATAGAGTTACAGCAGATTATATGGGAATGTTAGCTACAACTATCAATGCTCTTGCTCTTCAAGACTCCTTGGAGAAAATAGATGTGGTTACAAGAGTACAAACAGGAATAGAAATGAGGCAAATAGCAGAACCATTTATAAGAAGAAAAGCCATAAGACATTTAGAGAAGGGTAGAGTAGTAATATTTGCAGCAGGTACTGGAAACCCATTCTTTTCTACAGATACAGCTGCGGCTTTAAGGGCTGCAGAGATTAGAGCAGAAGTTATATTAAAAGAAACAAAAGTAGATGGTGTCTACAATAAAGATCCATTAAAACATTCTGATGCAGAGAAATTTGATTCTATAGAACCAATGGAATTTTTAAAACTTAGATTAGAAGTCTTAGATGCCACAGCGGTCTCTTTGTGCATGGATAATAAAATACCAATAATAGTATTCAATATGTCTACAAGAGGAAATTTAAAAAAGGTTATCCTTGGCGAGAAAGTTGGCACATATATAGGAGATGTGAAAATCATACCTGATGGGGGGATGGAGAATGGGTAAAGAGCATTTTAAAGAGATAGAAGAGAAGATGAAAAGGGCAGTGGAGGCAATAAAAAAAGAATTTCAGGGAATAAGAACAGGGAAACCTTCTATTGGAATTTTTGACGAAATTAAAGTTTCTTATTATGGAAGTATAATGCCTTTAAATCAGGTAGCAACTCTGAAAATTGCAGAGGGAAGAATGATTATGATTCAACCGTGGGATAGGAATATTTTAGGAGATATAGAAAAAGCTATTTTAAAATCAAATTTAGGGCTTACTCCACAAAATGATGGGCAAGTAATAAGAGTAAATTTTCCACCTCTTACAGAAGAACGCAGAAAAGAGTTGGTTAAAGTTGTACATAAAGAAGCAGAAACAGGAAGAGTTGCTATAAGGAATATAAGAAGAGATTACTTAGAAATTTTCAAAAAAGAAAAGACTGATGGGAAAATTTCAGAAGATGAGTTTTTTCACCTTCAAGAAGAGCTTCAAAAATTAACAGATAAGTTCATCAATGAAATAGAAAAATTAGTTGAAATAAAAGAAAAAGAAATCATGGAAATTTAAAAATGGGAACTTTTTTAGGAAAGATTTTTGAAGAAGTATTAGAAGAAATCGGCGAAGAAAATATTGATTATGAGCTAAACTTTATTTCGCATACAAATGAGGCTTTTGGAGGGTTAAGAATAATCTCAGAAAAATTTAAAAACGGGAAATGGTATTTTGTGTTAAGCTATGAAAACTATCAAGAGAGAGCTAAATAAATGATAGAGATTCCAAAAGAAAAACTTCCTAAGCATATCGCTTTTATAATGGATGGTAATGGTAGATGGGCAAAAGAGAGAAACCTTCCAAGAATTATGGGGCATAAAGAAGGTTCATTGGTTGTAGAAAAAATCTCTGAGGTTGCATTTAACTGGGGAATTCAATATCTTACCTTTTTTGCTTTCTCAACTGAAAATTGGAAAAGACCCAGAGAAGAAGTTGAAGGTTTAATGCAGATTCTTGATGAAAGTATAGATAAGTTTAAAGATAAACTCATTGAAAATCATATAAAGTTAAAAATTATAGGAGATATAACTGCTCTTCCTCCTTATCTACAAAGAAGAATTAAATATGCCTTAGAAGAGACAAAGCATGGAGAGAATCATATTTTGACTGTTGCTATTAACTATGGGGGAAGATGGGATATCGTAGAAGCTGCAAAAAAAATCATTGAGGATGTAAAAAAAGAAAAGATATCTTTAAACTCTATAGACACCAAAAGTTTTTCAAAGTATCTTTCTACCTCCGATCTTCCCGATCCTGATTTTCTTATAAGAACAAGTGGGGAATATAGAATTAGTAATTTTATGCTTTGGCAATTAGCTTATACAGAGATCTGGTTTACCCCTAAATATTGGCCTGACTTTAATGAGGAGGATCTAAAAGCAGCTTGTATTGAATACTCAAAAAGAAAGAGAAGATTTGGTGGCTTAGAAGACAATGCTTAAAAGAATCCTAACAGCACTTTGGGGGGTTCCTTTAATACTATGGATCGTTCACTTAGGAGATCAGGTCTTTTTTATTTTGATTGAGGCTATTGCATGTTTTGGGTTATTTGAATTTTATAATCTATTAGAGAAACGTGGTTATAGACCGCTTAATTTAGAAGGCATAGCTTTAGGATTCTTATATCTGGTTGCTCTATATTTAGAAGGTGCATGGGCATATAAATTTCTTTTACCTATTTTAATTTTAACCATTTTTATTTATGAATTAGTAAATAAAAAACGTTCTATCGTTGATATTTCTCTCACTTTTCTTGGATTCTTTTATATTCCATTTCTCATTGGATATATTCTATTGATTAGAAAACTCCAATTTGGGGAAATTTTCACATATTACGTCTTGATATTAACCTGGATAAGCGATTCTTGCGCTTTTTTCATTGGAAAGCTTTTAGGAAAGCATAAACTGGCACCATCTATAAGTCCTAATAAAACTGTAGAGGGAACCTTAGCAGCAGTTTTTTCTGCACTAATCTTTTCATTAATACTTGGGAATATATATCATCAAAGACATATTGTTTCTATTATTTTAGGTCTTTCTTTGGGAATAATAGGGCAGCTTGGTGATTTAGTAGAGTCTATGTTAAAAAGAGAGATAGGGGTAAAAGACTCTTCTTCTCTTCTTCCAGGGCATGGAGGAATCTTAGATAGATTTGATAGTTTATTATTTATGGTCCCCACAGCATATTATTTGTTATCTATGTTTCAAATTATATGAAAAAGAAAGTCATAATTTTTGGGGTTTCAGGTTCTATAGGAAAACAAACGATAGAAGTTATTAGAAAGAATTCTCATAGATTTGAGCTCGTTGGAATTTCAGTAAAAGAAAATGTCAAAATTTTAACAGATTTTGCAGAAGAGTTTAAACCTCCATATCTTGCTATTTATGAAAAGAAACCTTTAACTCTTTCTTATAACCCAAAAATATTTTATGGAAGAGAAGGATTAGAAGAATTAGCAAGCATTGATTCAGATTTAATAGTGATGGCTATTTCAGGAATAGAAGCTATCTATCCTACAAAAAAGGCAATAGAAGAGGAGAAGGATATAGCTATAGCTACCAAAGAAGTCATCGTATCATGTGGAGAACTAATTAAAGAATGGCTTAAAAAATCAAAAACAAAACTTATACCCATAGACAGTGAACATAGTACCCTCTTTCAACTTGTTAATACCTTTAAGAAAAGAGAAATTAAAAATATTTTTCTCACTGCTTCAGGTGGTCCATTCTGGAATAAACCAAAAGAATACTTAGAAAATGCAACTTTAGAAGATGTATTGAAACATCCTACTTGGAATATGGGAAGAAAGACGACAATAGATTCTGCCAATCTTATTAATAAAGGATTGGAAGTTATAGAGGCTCATTTTTTCTTTGGTTTTCCCTATAGTGCCATAAAAGTATTAATACATCCACAAAGTATTGTTCATGGACTAATAGAGTTAAAAGACGGAAGCTTTATTGCTCATATGGCTCCTACTGATATGAAAATACCTATTCAATATGCACTAAGTTATCCTCAAAGGATAAATAATTCCTTCTCTTTCCTAAGCTTATCCCAAAAAGAGCTGCAATTCTATGATGTAGATTTAGAAAAATTCCCGGGACTTGATTTAGCCTATAATGTAGGAAGTATGGGAGGGGTATATCCTGCTATATTTGCTATTGGCGATGAAATATTGGTTGATTTATTTTTAAAAGGTAAAATTAAATTTAAGGAGATTATACCTTTACTTGAAAACATTATTGAAGATTGGAAAGGTCCAAAAGATTTAGAAGACTTAGAAATGTTGGAATTTTTGGCAAAATGGGTCGGAGAACAAGTAAAAGAAAAAATAAGATATTAAAAAGGAGGGAGATTTATGAGAAAGTGGAAGATGGAAAAGAAATTAGAAGTTAAAGATGATGGAAGATTAATGTATTATTATGAATTTGAGTTGGAGGAAGAAGCTAATGAGCAGTAGTGAACTAAGGTGGCATCCATTTCTTAAAGAATGGGTTATAGTAGCAGGAAAAGTTCAAGAGAGACCTGTTCTCCCAGCAAGGAAGGCTTGTCCTTTATGCTATGGAGGAGTGGAGGTGCCAAATCCTTTTGATATTGCTGTTTTTGAAAATAGATATCCTTCTCTTACTAAAGAAACCCCTGACATAGTGCCATGGGAAGATGAGATTTATAAGTTAGAAGGTGGAAAAGGAATTTGTGAAGTAGTGCTTTATACTATGGATCATGATTCTTCTATGTCTCGTATGCCCTTAGAGCAGATTGAAAAATTAGTATTAGTATGGGAAGATAGATACAAAGACTTAGGTAGTCATGATTTTATAAAGTATGTCTTTATTTTTGAGAACCGGGGAGAGATTATAGGAGTAAGTTTACATCATCCTCATGGTCAGATATATGCCTTTCCTTTTATTCCTCCTATTATTGAGAAGGAAATCAATGCCAGTTCTGAATTTTATGAGGAGAAGCAGAAATGCCTTTTTTGTTCTATATTAGATACTGAGCTCTCAGAGCAAAAAAGGATCATATATGAAAATAAATACTTTGTCGCTTTTATACCCTTTTATGGTAGATATCCTTTTGAACTACATATATACTCTAAAAGACACTTAGGCTCTCTTCCTGAAATGACATATGCTGAAAAGATGTATTTAGCTGAGATTATACAAAAAATTACCAAAGCTTATGATAATGTCTATGGCTTTAATTTTTCCTATATGATGGTCTTCCATCAAAAACCAGTTAAAGGAGAATATCCCCATTATCATTTCCATATAGAATTTTATTCTCTTCACAGAGATAAGGATAAGATAAAATATCTTGCCAGTGTAGAGTCTGGAACAGGAACTTTTATAAATCCTTTGCCTCCAGAGGAATCTGCAGAACTTTTAAGAGAAAGTTTAAGAGGGCTTGAAAATGAAGGAAAATATTAAAAAGGTCTTTGGAGATTCAAAAGATTTTAGAGGCTTTCGTGCTCCAGGAAGAGTAAATTTAATTGGGGAACATACTGATTATCATTTTGGTTTTGTGCTTCCTATAGGTATAGATAGATTCTTTTATTTCTATATTAGAAAGAATAATAAAAATAGCTTTAAAATATTTTCAGAAAACTTTTTTGAAGTCTATGAATTTAACTATGAAAATCTTTCCTATACTTATGAAAAAGCTTGGGTAAACTACCTTCAGGGAGTTATTTTAGAGATTACTAATTTAAAAGGTAAAATTCCTTATTTTGATGGATATATTTATAGTAATATCCCAATGGGAGCTGGACTTTCCAGCTCTGCAGCCTATGAAGTATCAGTTGCCTATGGAATAAGTGAGTATTTTGGTCTTCACATAGATAAAAAAGAGATAGCAAAATTATCCCAAAGGGCAGAGAATAATTTTGTTGGGGCAAAGTGTGGAATTATGGATCAATTTATTACCACCTTTAGTAAAGAAAAAACAGCACTTCTTATTGATACCATGACACTCTCTTATGAATATGTGCCTTTTGATATAGAAAAGAAAGATTTAAGCTTAATAGTAGTAGATACAAAAGTAAAACATTCTATTGCAGGAGAGGGCTATTCTACCAGAAGAAATGAAGGAGAAGAAGCATTATCAATTTTAAAGAGATACTTGAATATTTCATCCTTAAGAGACTTAGATGAGGAAGGTTTTAAATTAGCTCAAGAGGTTCTTCCATCCCCATTAAAAGAGAGAGTTACTCATGTTTATAATGAAAATAAAAGAGTATTAAATTTTGTAGGAGATTTAAAAAATGAAAGATGGGATAAACTTCCACAATACATGTTGGAATCTCATATGAGCCTTAAAAACTTATATGAGGTAACGTGCGAAGAGTTAGATTTTTTAGTAGAAAAAGCATTAGAATATGGAGCCTTTACAGCAAGAATGACCGGAGGTGGCTTTGGAGGATCTACGGTAAATTTAGTTCCACTAAATATTCTTGAAGATTGGAATGAAAAAATTTCCAAGAGTTATAAAGAAAAATTTGGTTTTTATCCAGATATATTAGTATTAAAAACAACAGATGGAGTATGTGAGATTTAAACCTCCCGTCTCTTTAGTATTCCATATTCAATACTTTGAACAAGAGCTTCCCAGCTTGCTTCAATAATATTTGGAGAAACTCCTACCGTACTCCAAGTATCCCCATCTGCATTTGCAGAGTCAATTAACACTCTAACTTTAGCTGCTGTTCCAGAATTTCCATTAAGTACTCTTACTTTGAAATCCGAGAGATGAATATTCTTTAAATCTGGATAAAATTCTATCAAAGCTTTTCTTAATGCTTCGTCAAGAGCATTAACAGGGCCATTTCCTTCTGCAGCTACATGTACTATATTATCTTTTATTTTCAGCTTTAAGGTTGCTTCTGTGGTTGTCTCTCCTTCTTCTCCTATTTTTTCTACAATAACTCTTAGACCAATAAGATCAAAAAGTTTTGTCTCTTCTCCTAAGAGATGTCTTATTAATAGTTCAAAAGAAGCCTCTGCACCCTCAAAGTAATACCCTTCATTTTCTAAGACATTAACTTTATCTAAGATCAACTTTGCAAGAGAGGAATCCCTATCAAGATTTATATTTAATTCTTTTGCTTTTGAAACAATAGTACTTGTACCAGAAAGTTCTGACACTAATATTCTTCTCTTATTTCCAACCTTTGTAGGGTCTATATGCTCATAAGATTTTTGATTTTTTAAAATAGCATTTACATGGACCCCGCCTTTATGAGCAAAAGCACTTCTTCCTACAAAAGGCATTGAGGGGTCAGGAGGAAGATTTGCGATCTCTGAAATCCAATGGGAAAGGTCTGTGAGTTGTGCAAGCTTTTCATCGGAGATTATCTCTAATCCCATTTTTAAGCTCAGTATAGGAATTATGGTACATAAATTAGCATTACCACATCTTTCTCCATATCCATTCATAGTGCCTTGTATATGAATAGCTCCCTCTTGGACCGCAACAATAGTATTTGCTACAGCAAGCCCGGAATCATTGTGAGTATGTATCCCTAAAGGAATTTTAATCCTTTCTTTTACTTTTTTTATAATATCTGTAATCTCCCAAGGGAGAGAACCACCATTTGTATCTGCTAATACAATGCAATCTGCTCCACCTTCGCAAGCTGCATCTAAAGTAGATAAAGCATACTCAGGATCTGCTTTAAAACCATCAAAGAAATGCTCTGCATCATATATTATTTCCTTATTATGGGATTTAAGATATTTTATTGAGTCATAGATCATTTTTAGATTGTTTTCCAAAGTAGTTCTTAATACTTCAGTAACATGAAAGTTCCAACTCTTCCCAAAAATAGTAACAACAGGCGTATCACTTTCAAGAAGAGCTTTAAGGTTAGCATCATCTTCTGGAGCTACCTGAGCTCTTCTTGTGCTTCCAAATGCAGCGATTTTTGAATGATTGAGAGGAACTTCCTTAATTCCTTTAAAGAAGTTCAAGTCTTTAGGGTTTGAGCCAGGCCATCCTCCCTCTATATAATCAATGCCAAAATCATCTAATCTCTGTGCAATTCTTAACTTATCTTCCAAAGAAAAAGATATTCTTTCACTTTGTGCTCCATCTCTTAAGGTAGTATCATAAAGAAAAATCTTTTCCATTCTCAATTTGCACCCCCTTGAATTTCTCGGCATATAAGATTTCCCATCTCTTCTGTACTTACAAGCTTTTTAGCATTAGGATTATTTTGGAAGAGATCTTGAGTAAAATAGCCTTCAGAAACTATTCTTGAAACTGCTTTTTCTATATCATCTGCTTCTTCTTTTAAATTAAAAGAGTACCTAAACATCATAGCTACAGACAATATAGTTCCTAAAGGATTTGCTATATTTTTCCCAGCAATATCTGGTGCAGAACCATGAATTGGTTCATATAACCCCTTCTTTCCCTCTCCCAAACTTGCCGAAGGAAGCATTCCAATGGACCCTGTTATGATTGCAGCTTCATCACTTAGTATATCTCCAAAGGTATTTTCAGTAAGAATAACGTCAAATTGCCTTGGATTTCGGACTATCTGCATGGCACAATTATCAACATACATATGCTCTAAAGTAACACTGGGATATTTGGGGGAGACTTTTTCTACTACCTCTCTCCATAATCTGGAACATTCAAGTATATTGGCTTTATCTACAGAAGTAACTTTTTTCCTTCTTTGAATCGCAGTCTCAAAAGCTATATGAGCAATTCTCTCAATTTCAGAAGTCCTATAAATCATGGTATCAATAGCCAATTCTTCTCCATTTTCTACTCTTCTTTCCTTAGGTTTTCCAAAATACAGTCCCCCTGTAAGCTCTCTAATTATTACAAAGTCTGCATCTTTTAAAATTTCAGGTTTTAAGGTGGATGAAAAGGTTAATGGCTCAAAAATTTTTATGGGACGAATATTAGCAAAGAAATTAAACCCGCCACGAAGTTCTAAAAGGGCTTTCTCAGGTCTAAGATTTCCAGGAAGATTATCCCATTTTGGTCCTCCCACTGCTCCTAAAAGGATAGCATCGCTCTCTTTGCATATTTCAAGAGTTTCAAGGGGTAGGGGAGTACCAAATTTATCTATTGCTATTCCACCTATAATTCCTTCTAAAATTTCAATCTTATGATTATATTTCTTTTCTATAGCTCTAATTACTTTTACTCCCTGACTAACTACTTCAGGTCCAATACCATCTCCTGGAAGTGTAACGATTTTTAAATTCATAGTTTCCCTCCCCTTAATCTTTCTTTAGCAAAATTCATAAGCCCACCTTTTTGAATTAATTCTTGAATGAGAGGAGGGAAGGGAAGAGTTTCAAAAGTTTCTCCTGTGGTTAGGTTTTTTACTACCCCATTATCAAAATCAACTTCCAATTCGTCTCCTTCATTTATTTTATCTATTACTGAAGGAATCTCTAAAATAGGAAGTCCCATATTAATAGCATTTCTATAAAATATTCTTGCAAAAGATTTCGCAAGAATACATTTAACTCCAGATGCTTTAATAGAAATAGGAGCATGCTCTCTTGAAGAACCACAGCCAAAATTTTCTCCCACTACTAATATATCTTTTTCCTTTACCTTATTTTTAAATTCAGGATCTAAATCTTCCATACAATGTTCTGCAAGCTCCTTTGGATCAGTAGTATTCAGATATCTTGCAGGAATAATAGCATCAGTATCAATATTGTCTCCATATTTGAGAGCCTTACCTCTAAAAATCATTCTTTCACCTCCACTTCCCATGGTGCAGCAATTCTTCCTAAAACTGCAGAGGCTGCAGCTACTGCTGGATTTGAAAGATAAACTTCACTTTTAGGATGTCCCATTCTCCCCACAAAATTTCTGTTTGTAGTAGCAATTGCTTTTTCTCCTTCTGCAAGAACCCCAAGATGCCCTCCTAAACAAGGTCCACAACTTGGTGGTGTTATGGATGCACCAGCTTCTAAGAATATTTCAAGAAGTCCTTCTTTCATGGCTTGCATATAAATATTAGGTGTAGCAGGAGTTACTATAAGCCTTACATTAGGATTTACTTTATGTCCTTTTAATATCTTAGCAGCAATTCTTAAATCTTCAATTCTCCCATTAGTACAAGAACCTATATATGCCTGGTCTATATAAATGTCCTTTCCTATCTCAGAGATAACTTTGGTGTTACTTGGTAAGTGAGGAAATGCAACTACAGGTTCTAATTTTGTTAAATCCCATTCGTAAACTTTAGAATAACTTGCATCAAGATCGCTTTTATATACTTTAAAATCTCTCTTTGCCCTATCTTTAACATATTCAAGAGTTATCTCATCAGGTTCTATTATTCCATTCTTTCCTCCTGCCTCTACTGCCATATTACAAATGGTAAGTCTATCTGACATAGGAAGGTTTCTTATTATCTCCCCTGTAAATTCCATAGCTTTATATCTTGCGCCATCAACACCAATTTTCCCAATAGTATATAAGATGACATCTTTTCCTGTGACCCATTTAGAGAGCTTCCCATAATAGACAAATTTTATACTTTCAGGTACTTTCAGCCATATCTCATTTAGTGCCATAGCATATGCAAGATCTGTACTTCCAACACCAGTAGAAAAAGCTCCTAAAGCTCCATATGTACAAGTATGAGAATCAGCTCCAATAATACAGTCTCCTGGAAGTATTAAACCTTCCTCAGGAAGAAGGGCATGTTCTATTCCCACACGTCCCAACTCATAGTAATATTTTATGTTGTACTTCCTTGCAAATTCTCTAATAATTTTGCTTTGTTGAGCTGATTTTATATCCTTATTAGGAGTGGAATGATCAGGAATCAATGCAATTTTTTCAGGATCAAAGACCTTATCTATCCCTATATTCTCAAACTCTTTTATTGCTAATGGTCCGGTTATATCATTAGTAAGTATAAAATCCAAGTTCACAAAAATTAACTCTCCTGGGAAAACCTCTTTCTTTCCAGCATGATTAGCAAGTATTTTTTCAGTTATAGTCTGTCCCACACTTCTATTCCTCCTTTAACTTATGACCTTTCTTTAAAGGAAAGCATTTGATTGATTGCTCTTAAGTAAGCTTTTGCGCTAGCTTCTATAACGTCGGTACTAGATGCACGCCCTGTATAAATATTCCCATCCTTATCTGCAATTTTAACTAAGGCTTCACCAAGAGCATCGGTTCCGCCAGTTACAGATTTAAGATAGAAATCTTGAAGAGTATGTTCTACCTTTACTGCATTTGTTATAGCCTTGTATGCAGCATCTATAGGACCATTTCCTATCCCTACATTTTTTATCTCTTTTTCATCCTCTGTAAGGACAACTGTTGCGGTAGGAACAATACCTATTCCACTTACTATCTGAAGGTGGACTAATTTATAATGTTCAGGTATATATTTGATTTGATTTGAGACTAATGATTCAATGTCCCTATCAGTAATCTCCTTCTTCTTATCCGCTAATTCTTTAAACTTTTTAAAAGATTCTTCTAATTGTTCCGGTGGAAGATTGTATCCAAGTTCTTGAAGCCTCTTCTCAAAAGCATGTTTACCAGAGAGTCTTCCAAGTACTATTCTACTTTCTGAGATTCCAATAGTTTTGGGATCTATGATTTCATAAGTACTGGGATCTTGTAGCACACCATGTTGATGTATTCCAGATTCATGAGCAAAAGCATTTTCTCCTACAATTGCCTTATTAGGTTGGATAAGCACTCCGGTAAGATTACTTACAAGCTTACTGGTTTTATATATTTCTGAAATATTTATTCCCACATCATAAGGAAGTTTTTTAACCTTAAGTGCCATAACAACCTCTTCCATAGCAGTATTTCCTGCTCTTTCTCCAAGTCCATTAATAGTACACTCAACCTGTTGAGCACCATTAATTATTGCTGATAAAGAGTTCGCTGTAGCAAGTCCTAAATCATTATGACAATGTATACTTGTTATGACCCTATCCATATTCTTTACATTTTCCCTTAATTTTCTAATAAGATCTCCAAATTCCCAAGGTAATGCATAACCTACTGTATCTGGAATATTTATCACTGTTGCACCAGCCTCAATAACTGCCTCTAAGACTCTGCAGAGAAAGTTGAAATCAGTCCTTGATGCGTCTTCTGCAGAAAATTCTATATCATTGCAATATCTTTTCCCATATTTAACAGCAGAAACTGCTTCCTCTAAAACCTCTTCTCGTGTTTTTCTTAGTTTTTTCTCAATATGAATATCAGATGTTGCAATAAAGATATGAATTCTGGGAGATTCTGCTGATTTAATAGCTTCCCAAGCTCTATCAATATCTAAAGGAATAGCACGTGCAAGAGCTGCAATAGTAGGACCTTTTACTTTTTCTGCAATAATTTTTACAGACTCAAATTCTCCTGGAGATGAAACAGGAAAACCTGCTTCTATGATGTCCACATTCAGCTTTGTAAGTTGTTCTGCAATCTCTAATTTTTCCTCAGTATTTAAATTTACTCCAGGTGTTTGCTCTCCATCCCTTAAAGTAGTATCAAAAATATATACCTTTGACATGAAACCTCACCCCCTCTTTACTTTTTAGATCTAAGCCAAGGCATCATATCTCTTAAAACCTTCCCCACTTTTTCAATAATATGTTCCTCATCTTTTTTGAGAAGTGCATTAAATACAGGTCTCCCTACTTGATTTTCAAGAATCCATTCCTTTGCAAATTTTCCGTCTTGAATTTCTTCTAATATCTTTTTCATTTCTTGACGTGTTTCCTCATTAATTATTCTTGGACCTCTTGTTATATCCCCATATTTTGCAGTATCACTTACTGCTTTTCTCATAAGAGTAATTCCACCTTGGTTAATAAGATCCACAATAAGTTTCATCTCATGAAGACATTCATAATAGGCTACTTCTGGTTGATAACCTGCTTCTACAAGAGTTTCAAATCCAGCTTTGATAAGAGCACTTACTCCTCCACATAAAACTGCCTGTTCCCCAAAAAGATCAGTCTCTGTTTCTTCTTTAAAAGTAGTTTCTATTACTCCTGCACGGGTAGCTCCAATACCCTTGGCATATGCAAGAGCAATTTCTTTTGCCTTCTGGGTATAATCTTGATAAACAGCATAAAGGGCTGGAACTCCTTTACCTTCCTCATATAGATCTCTCACAAGAGGACCAGGTCCCTTAGGAGCAACCATAAATACATCTACAAAAGGAGGAGGAGTAATCTGTGAGAAATGAATATTAAATCCATGGGCGAAACCAAGGGCTTGATTTGGTTTTAAATAAGGCATAACCTTTTCTTTATATACAAGAGGTTGTTCTGTATCAGGAACAAGGAACATTACAATATCTGATTTTTGAACAGCATCTTCTATTTTTTCTACATGCATTCCTTCTTCTAATGCTCTCTTCCATGAATCTCCATTAGGTCTAAGTCCAACTATTACATTTAATCCACTATCTTTTAAGTTTCTTGAATGAGCACGTCCCTGACTTCCATATCCCAGAACTGTTAAAACCTTATCTTTCAATACATTAAGATCAACATCTGAGTCATAATATGCCTTTGCCATCTTTCAGGGCCTCCTTATTTTTATTTATTATTATTTAGATTCATTCCTCTTTCCATAACAATCTTTCCAGTTCTCACCATCTCCTTGATGCCATAAGGTTCAAGGTTCTTTTTAAATGCATCTATCTTTTCACTATCACCAGTAATTTCAATGATAAGGTCTTTATCACTTACATCTACAATATTGGCTCTAAAAATTTCAACTAAATCAATAATAGCTCTACGAGTAGAAGCATCTGATTTAACCTTTATAAGAGCAAGTTCTCTTTCTACCATAGGTACTCCTGTAAAGTCATTAACCTTAACTACCTCAATTAATTTATATGCTTGCTTTGTAATCTGCTCTAATACTCTCTCATCTCCTAAGACCACTAATGTAATTCTTGAAAGATTTGGAACCTCAGTAGTATTAACTGCCAAACTCTCTATATTGTAGCCTCTTCTACTAAAGAGACCTGCTATTCTTGCCAAAACTCCCGGTTTATTTTCTACAAGAAGAGATAAAGTATGTTGCATTTTTTTCAAACCCCCTTAATCTATCATCATTTTATCTATGGAACCACCTGCAGGAATCATAGGGAATACATTCTCTTCTTTTGCCACTTTTATATCTACGATAACTGGAGCATTATTTATATTAAGAGCCCATTCTATAGTTTCTTCTAATTCTTCAGCCTTCGTAACCTTTCTACTATAAGCACCGTATGCTTCTGCAAGCTTTTCAAAATCTGGAGCTACATCAAATAAAGTACAGGCATATTTTTTATTGTAAAAAAGTTCTTGCCACTGTCTTACCATACCTAAGCAACTATTATTTAAGATGAAAATTTTTATAGGTAATTTTTCTGCCGATGCAGTAGCAAGTTCTTGTATATTCATCTGAATACTACCATCTCCCGCAATATCAATAACGATTTTATCTCTATTTCCCATCTGAGCTCCAATTGCAGCAGGAAAGCCAAATCCCATGGTTCCTAATCCACCTGAGGTAATAAATTGTCTCGGTCTTTTCACTTTGTAGTATTGAGCTGCCCACATTTGATTCTGACCAACCTCAGTTACCACAATAGCATCACCTTTTGTTTTTTCATAAATTTTCTCAACGACATACTGAGGTTTGATTTCTCCATCTGACCATCTATATTTAAGAGGATATCTTTCTTTCCAATCTTTTATCTTCTCCCACCACATAGGATTCTGCTTTGGTTCTACCATTTCTATCAATTTTTCCAGAGCTCTTTTAGCATCAGCCACTATGGGTATATATGGCACAACATTCTTACCAATTTCAGCTGGATCGATATCAATATGGACAATTTTTGCATTAGGAGCAAAAGTTTCTACCTTTCCTGTAGAGCGATCACTAAATCTTACTCCTATAGCAATAACAAGGTCACTGTCATTAATAGTATAGTTAGCATATGCTGGTCCATGCATTCCTACAAATCCGCAGTACAAATCATGATCTTCCGAAATTGCCCCTTTACCCATAAGAGTAATAACTACAGGTGCATTTATTTTTTCTGCAAAAGTTAAAAGCTCTTTTGAAGCCTCAGAACCAATCACTCCACCCCCAGCTAAAATTACAGGTTTTTCTGCCTCTTTTATTAATTGCACTACTTTCTTAAGTTGCATAGGATGGGGATCATAATTAGGTTTATAACCTAAAAGATCAATCTTCGTAGGATAAGAGTAATTAATCTTTGATGCAAAAACATCTGTAGGGACATCAATTAATACAGGTCCTTTTCTTCCTGTAGTTGCAATATAAAAAGCTTCTTTAAAAACTTTTAGAGCATCATTGGGATTCTTTAGTAGGTAATTATGTTTTGTAATTGGCATAGTAATTCCTTGGGTATCTACTTCTTGAAAAGAGTCTTTTCCTAAAGCAGAAGTCTTAACCTGTCCAGTAATAGCTATAAGTGGGATGGAATCCATATAAGCAGTAGCTATACCTGTAACTAAATTTGTTGCGCCAGGTCCTGATGTAGCTACACATACCCCAACTTTCCCAGTAGACCTGGCATAGCCGTCAGCTGCATGAGCTGCACCTTGTTCATGCCTTACAAGTACATGTTTTAAAGAAGAGTCATAAAGGGCATCATAAAATCCTATGACTGACCCTCCAGGATATCCAAAAATAATATCTACCCCTTCTTCTTGTAAAAACTTTATGATAGCCTCAGCCACAGTCATTTGCATTCTACTAATTTCCTCCTTTCTTAAAATAAAAGCTTCTCAACCACAAAAGGGTGAGAAGCTTTCCCACGGTACCACCTTCATTGCCCATAAAGGATCATTCTTTATGGGCACTTACTCCTCTAACGCAGGAGTACGGAGAGTCTTACTTATAATTTCAGCCTCTCAGCTCCGAGGCGAGTTCTATAGGTTGTACTGACAGGTTTCACCAACCCCTGACTCTCTGGAAAAGTACAAACCTATATACTATTCCTCTTCATCGCCGTTGATTTTTATGATTATTAAATTGAAATCATATCATAGTAAAAAATTTTTGTAAAGAGGAAAAGATGGAAATTTTTAATAGAATTTTCCTTGCTTTTCTTTTGCTTCCGATAATATATATTATGTAAAGTTAAAATAGGGAAATTAAGAGAGGAAAAGATAAATGAAATTTAGAGAAAACTTTTAGTATTTATATTTCAATCTCTATTGAATTATTTATAAACTTTGGGGTATAATAAATTTAGATAATAAATTAAATTTGGTGATTAGGAGTGAAGATTATGAGATATAGAAAATATGAGATATAGAAAAGGGGAAAAAGGGGATATTTCCTTAGCAACTGCGATTATTTTTGGTGCTTTAATCACGGTGCTGGTTTTTATGCTCTTAAATTCTGTTGTTTCTGAAGGCTCTCTTACCAAAAGAGATCAGGCGAGGGATCAGGTAATAAATGCTGCCCAAATGGGAGTTAAAAATGTCCTCTCTGTAGCTCATTTTGTATTACAAAGAGAGATTCCAAAGAATAAAGTATCGGAGATTACTCAAACTTATCTATCAAATCTTCTTTCTTCAAGTAGTTTAGCCTCAAACATCTCAAATATATATAATCAGACAAAACAAGTAGATCCTACAACAGCATATACTATTTTAAATTATTCTTTCTCTTT
>JAKOUL010000089.1 GCA_029776735.1 Dictyoglomota bacterium | reverse complement strand
ACCTAAAAATTCTCCTAACTTTCTCACATTTGTTTTATAAAGATGAGATATGGGAGCCACATCACAAGAATCATCCCCATATCTTACATAATATCCAATGAGACTTTCTGTTAGATTCTCACATCCTACCACCAAATAATTCTTCTTTTCAGCAAAGTAGTATAAAAGTATCATTCTTAATCTATGTTTTATCCTATAGTAGGCAATTCCATCATAGAACCATTTCAGATCAACCTTTTCCCTTTGTGCAAAGAATACAGGCTTATCTAAATTTTTTGTATACTCACTATATAAATATTTTACTGCTTTTTTCTTCAAGGATCTAAATGGGATAAGCCATAAAGGAATACTTCTATAAACTCCTAATGTCCACAATGCTTTTGTTAAAGATATTTTTTTATATGGGATTCTAAGGTCTTGTACCACGAGCAGTGCATCTTTTTCTGATGAGGGGTCAGAATCCATCTCAGGCATAATAAGAGCAAAAATCCTATCTTCTCCTACAGCATCTCTCAAAAGGTAAGAAACCACAGCAGAATCAATACCACCACTTACTCCAACTATATATCCATCTTTATTCTCTTCTTGGAGCTTTTCCCTTAAAAATTTTATAATTCTCTCTTTTTCTTCTTCAAGATCCATAACAATATTATTTTAAAAAGGATAAATATGATTGAGCCCATGAAGTATTTTATACCTTAATATATCATCTTCCTTGGGAATTATAAACTATCACTTACAAATGAAAAGGGGCAAGATGGATCTTGCCCCTATAAGATTCTTAAAATTTTTATATGAAATTACACAGAGAATTTCTTAAAGGAACTTTTAGGAGCACCACATATAGGACACTTATCAGGTGCCTCTCCCTCTACAGTATATCCACATACAGGACATATATAGATTGTCCCCTCAGTATAGTCCTCATTTTTATCCACAAGTTCCTTAGCCTTCTTATACATACCTGCATGGATCTTCTCTGCTTCCCATGCAAATTTTGTACTTCTCTCTGCTCCCTTCTCATTCTGATAGATAGCAGTATTATTATATACAGGATACATCTCCTCAATCTCAAAGGTTTCTCCATCTATACCTTGCTGCACATTGTGAGACATATCTTGAATAAGACCAAGCTCTCTATAATGGTTTCTTGCATGGACAAACTCTGCATAGGCTATAGCTTTAAAAAGATTTGCCAGCTTAGGAAGACCTTTCTTCTCTGCCTCCTCGGCAAAAATAGTATATCTCATATGAGCCATACTTTCTCCTGCAAAAGCTTCATTAAGAAGTTTTTCTGTCATCTTCTTCATAACTCCCTACCTCCTTTTTCGTTTTTATAGAAATTATAACAGTTATAAATTTCTTAAACAAGAACCCCTTTCTATAGTTATCTTATTCCTAATAAAAAACTTGCAGAGAATTAATTATGTTAAAATATATACGTATAGAAAAAGAAAGGAGTGATTAATGTGTTTGAAAGGCTAAATGAATACTGGAAAGCTTGCTGCTTTATCTCCGCAGGAATGATTTATCTAAAAGACAATCCTCTTCTTAAAGAACCTCTTAAACCAGAGCATATTAAAGAGAGACTTCTGGGACATTGGGGAGCAAGCCCTGGACTTTCCTTTACATATGTGCATGGAAATAGAGTAATTAATAAGTATGATTTAAACTGTATATTTATTGCAGGTCCTGGTCATGGTGCACCAGGGATTATTGCTCCAGCATACTTAGAAGGCACTATAAGTGAGCTATATTCTCAATTTAGTGAAGATGAGGAGGGGCTTAAAAATCTCTTTAAAGCCTTCTCCTTCCCAGGAGGACTTGGTAGCCACTGCACTCCTGAACTTCCAGGATCTATTCAAGAAGGTGGAGAGCTT
>JAKOUL010000074.1 GCA_029776735.1 Dictyoglomota bacterium | reverse complement strand
TTAAACCTCTCCTATTTTATCCCTTCTACTAGCTCTTATGCCATAAGTGGGAGTCTTATCTATGATAAAACTTCACAAACCTATGCTTTTAAAGATTTCAAAGGAGCCATAGCCTTTCCTCTGACATCTAATATATATTGGGGAACCAGTGTTACTTATATAGATGCTGAGGAAGCTCTAAAGGGAAATGTAGGACTTATTGTAGATATTACAGATTTTTTAAAAGCTGGAATTACAGGAGAAAATTTCACAGTAAAAAAGCTTTCGGATAATGAATATACCATTGCCATACCTATAAGATATAATGTGGGATTAAATCTTTCTCTCTTCAAAGACTCTACTAATCTATACTTAGATTTAATTGATGTGGAAAGATTTAGTATTACAAATGATATGAGTCTTTTTAGGTTTGGTCTTGAACAGAAACTTGGGAATATTTTCACTTTAAGATGGGGCTCATCAGGAGATATAACTCAATTTGAAAATTATACCCTTGGTTTTGGAGTAAGGCTTAATATTCTTGTGGTAGACTTTAGTACTTTCTTATCTCAAGATCAAGATGATCAAACAAGATTAAATTATAAACTTACAGGCACATTAAAGTTTTAAAGATTAATAATCAATACCCCACCTTGCAGATATTCCTTTTTGATATGGATGTCTAATTTCTTTCATCTCTGTTACAAGATCTGCAAGGTGGCATATATCTTCAGGCATATTCCTACCTGTAAGAATTATCTCTAACTCTTCAGGTTTATTTTTAAGAAAATTCATAAAATCCTCTTTACTTATAAGGTTAAATGTTAATGCTACACTTATTTCATCAAGCACTAATAAATCATAATCTCCTTTTCTTATTTCTTCTTTTACTCTTTCCCACCCCTTTTTTACAATCTCAAAATCTTTTTCGTTAGGTCCCTCTTTACCAATAAAACACTCGGAGCATTCATCACAAGAGATTATATTTTCTCTAATACCTGAGGAATATATACAGTCTCTCCCAAATTGCCAGAAAGTAAGGTTCGCAACTTTCTGAGCAAATAAAAACTCGCCAGTAAAACTATTCCCTTTGATAAACTGTACAAAAAGTACCTTCAAGCCATGTCCAAGACTTCTTACAGTTTGTCCTAAGGACGCTGTAGTTTTACCTTTTCCATTACCTGTATATACCTGTATTAATCCTCTTGTAAGCTTTGTCATTTACAGACGAACATAATAAACTTCTTCAATATTTTCAATCTTTCTTAGCTTTTCTAAGACCTCTTCTTTAACAGGACTATCTATTACAAGAACCATAACAGCCTCTTTCCCTACTTCTACTCTTCCTACCTGCATTGCTGCAATGTTAATCTGGCCCTCTCCTAAGATGGTACCTACTTGACCAATAATTCCAGGTCTATCAATATGAAAGATTATAAGGAGATAAGGAGCAAGCATTAGATCAAGATGATAGTCTTGTATTTTTATAAGTCTTTCTTGATCCCTTGTTACAGTACCAGAAACCTCTACCACATTTCTTTCAGTTTTTAATCTTAATATTAAAGAAAATCTATATACGTCAGGTTCTTCTTTCTTTATTTCAGTAATCTTTAATTTTCTATCCTTTGCCATAGGTAGAGCATTAATAAGATTCACTGTCTCCCCAAGAATAGGCTCTAAAAATCCTTTTAATACTGCAGAAGAAAGTGAAGTCTCTATCTTACTGGCAAGTTCACCACGTATCTCAATCTCAAGTTCTTCAGGATTAGAATTAGTTATTTGAGCAAGTAACTTTCCAAGCTTTTCTCCAAGTTTTACAATAGGAAGAATTTCTGGAGAAACTTGAATAGGAAGATTTACTGAGTGAGTTACCACTTCCCCTTTAAAGAAACGAATCATATCTTCTGCAACAATGACAGCAACTTTTTCTTGTGCTTCCTGAGTAGAAGCTCCAAGATGTGGAGTAAGTAATATATTGTCAAGAGTAAGAAGAGGACTATCAGGCTTTATAGGTTCCTCTTTAAATACATCTACAGCTGCACCTGCAATCTTTTTCTCCTTTAAAACTTCATAGAGAGCTTCTTCATCTACCAATCCACCTCTGGCACAATTTATCAGATAAGCAGTGGGTTTCATCATTTCAAGCTCTTTTTTACCAATGAGGTTTCTCGTATCCGCAGTAAGAGGAGTATGTAAAGATACATAGTCAGACTCTTTAAGAAGATATGATAGATCATTAGTAAGCTCTATATCTAAGTCCTTTGCTCTCTCAGGAGATATAAAGGGATCATATGCAATAATCCTCATCTTAAATGATTTCGCTCTTCTTGCTACCTCAGAACCAATTCTTCCAAGTCCCACAAGACCAAGAACCTTTCCATAAAGTTCATTTCCTACAAAGTTTTTCTTTTCCCATTTCCCTTGCTTAAGACTAAAATAAGCCTGAGGAATCTTTCTGGACATAGCAAGCATTAAGCCAAAAGTATGTTCACAAGCAGCAATAGTGTTTCCTTCAGGAGCATTTATAACTAAAATTCCCTTTTTTGTGGCTTCTTCCACATCAATATTATCTACTCCAACACCAGCTCTTCCTATGACTTTTAGATTATTTGCTTTTTCAATAACATCCTTAGTCACTTTTGTTTCAGACCTTACTACAAGTCCTGAATATTGAGAGATTATATTTAAAAGTTCTTCTTTTGAAACTCCTGGCTTATAATCTACTTCAAAGTACTCTCGTAGCTTTTTAAGTCCAGCTTCGGCAATTGGATCCGATACCAATACTTTCATCGGATTTGCCATTTTTGTCCCTCCTTAATTTTCTGCAAAAATCTTCTCTGCAGCTTCTACAGCCTTTCCCTTTAATCCTTTAAAACCCATATTCTCCAAAGCAATTTCCAACGAAGACAGGGCAACTAAAATATCCGTAGGTTCCACATAACCAACATGTCCAATTCGGAAGATTTTTCCTTTTAGTGCCCCTTGACCTCCTGTAAGGACTACCCCATACTTTGTCCTTATAAATTTACGAAGATCATCAGGATTCACACCATCAGGAGGAAAAACTCCAGTCACAGTATTTGATGCCCATTTCTCATCAGCAAGAAGTTTTAATACACCTAAGGAAGAAATTCCCGTTCTCACTGCTTTACCCAAAATCATGTGTCTCTTGAAATTATTCTCTAAACCTCTATTCAAAATATTTTCTAAGGATTTTTTCAGAGCAAAGAATATGGAAACAGCAGGAGTAAAAGGTGTCGCTCCATCTTCCAAGAATTTCTTTGCTTGTTTCAGATCAAAATAGAATCTTGGAAGCTTAGCATTACTATTAAACTCCCATGCCAAAGGACTTACAGAAACCATAGCAAGTCCTGGGGGTGTCTCCAAAGCCTTTTGAGAAGCAGTAATTACCACATCAATCTTTAACTCATCAGTAGGAAGGTCTATAGCCCCTAAGGAACTCACTGCATCAACAATTAGTAATCTCTCTTCCTTCTCCTTAACAATAGGTGCCAGCTCTTTTAAAT
>JAKOUL010000042.1 GCA_029776735.1 Dictyoglomota bacterium | reverse complement strand
CGTCTTACTGAAGATGGAGAAAGACTGAGAGAAGAGATACTAAATTATGTAGAGGAAATGAAAGGATATATTGATAAATTCTTAGAATGTGCTATAAAAGATGATTTTTAATCGTCAAGAACTGCAATATAAGGTAAATTTCTGTATTTTTCTTTATAATCAAGTCCATATCCTACTACATAAGAATCAGGGATCTCAAATCCCTTATATGCTATATTTACTTCTATAATCCTTCTTCCTGGACAGTCAATAAGGGTACAAATTTTCAATGAGTTAGGTTTTCGTGCTTGAAAATTCCTTAAGAGATAAGAAAGAGTAAGTCCGGTATCTACAATATCTTCTATAATAAGCACATCACTACCATATATATTCACATCCAAGTCTTTTAAAATCCTCACAACTCCCTGATCTTCTTGAGAGGATCCATAACTTAGTATGGAGATAAAATCCAATATAAAAGGTATGGTAAGACTTCTTGTAAGATCTACTGCAAAATATACTGCCCCTTTTAGTACACATACTAAAATAGGCTCTTTCCTTGCATAATCTCTACTTATCTCTTCTCCAAGCTCCCTTATCCTTCTTTCAATCTCTTCTTTTGTAAATAAAATTTTGCCTATCTTTTCTCCCATTCTCCTTTATCCTATTCTTATTCCATACTTAGCCAAAAGTTTTTTATATTCTTTACCATAAAAAAGTTTTATCTTTATATCAGGATATAGTTCTTCTAATTTTCTGATCTTTCTTAACTTTTCACTTATTAACTTAGGTTTTTGAAGAGTAAGCTCAATATAAAGATCAAAATCTGGAAGGTAAAAATCAGGGCTAAAAGATTCTAACACTTGTCCCTCACTATCCCACTCCAGAGGAAATGCCCTCGGTTCATATTCCCATTTTATCTGATAAAAACTCAGAATTTTAGCAAATTCTTCCTCACTCTCATTAGCAAAAGTAGGTTTTGTAGGAAAAGAAAGCTGTTCCAAAGCTGGCACAGGGACTTCTTCTTTTTCCAAAACTTTCCATATAAGCTCTTCTATCTCCCTATCAGAGAAGAAAGATTTATCAATGACAAGATGATAAAGATAAGGATCTTTCCAATCAGAAAAGAAGAAGGAATAATAGTAAATTTCCCGCTGAAGATCCTTTTCTTTTATAAGTTCCAGAGCTTTTTCTTGGGAAAGAGGATATTTTTCACAAAGATATTTCACCCTATAATTTAAAGGTGCTATAACATTTATATGAAAGACAAAATCTTCTCCTTGATAGAGAAACTGACCTCCTCTTCCCAAAAGAAAGACCATACCCTTTTCCAAATAATTTCCTACGACCTTTCTTATACCTTCTTTATAAAGATCTATAAATTCTTCTTTCTCTTCTTTACTTAACTCACCATTTCTTTCTATCTTTTCTCTTGAAATCCCTAATTTTTCAAGCTCTGCATATAATTTTTCTCTATCCAAAACCTCTCCCTTTATCTCCTGAGAAAGCTTCCTTATTAGATCATCTATATCAGTCCCAAAATCTCGGGACATGGTAATGAGCTTTATTTTTCCCATAACCTATAGTACTTCTTTGAAAAGGTTATATACATCCTCTTCAGTAACAGGTCTTAAATTATTTTCCAAATTGCACTTAGCTTCCATAGTCCTCCTTACAAGAAGATCTACATCTACATCTTCTGATGTAGCTTGAGAAATTTTTAAGGGAAGATTCACCATTTCTAAAAATTCTTCCACTTTCTCAGAAGGATTTCCTCCAAATATATCCTTAAGAAATTTATATTTTTCTGTGGGAATAAATGGGGCATTGAATCTTAAGTATGCAGGTAAGAGAATACCATTTGCAATACCATGAGGTATAGAATATATATCTTCTAAAGGACAGGACATAGCATGAATAAGATTAGTCTTAGCATTATCTATAGCAATACCAGCCCTAAAAGCAGCATATGCCATCCTCTCTTTTGCATCTTCTGAGTTTTCTAAAACTGCTTCAGGTAAAGTTCTATATATCTCTTCAATAGCAGACTTGGAAAAGATATCTATAGTTACATTAGAACCCCGTGAAAGATAAGACTCTAAAGCATGGGAAAAAGCATCTATACCTGTATAAGCAGTAACCAGTGAAGACATACTAAAAGTAAGCTCTGGATCTATGATGGATAATGTAGGAACCAGTGCCTTTCCCATGAGCAAAAATTTATTTTTGTTTTCCTTATCAGTAATTACAGCAAAACGTGTAGTTTCGCTTCCAGTACCCGCAGTAGTAGGAGAAGCTACAATAGGTAATGCATCTTCTATCTCTATTCCACGAAGTTCCCTCATATCCTTTTTAGCTTTCAAACCAATAGCAATGACCTTTGCAGTATCCATGACACTCCCATCTCCAACACCAATTACCCCATCAAAATTATCTCCCACTATCTTATGACATATCTGATAAATAATATCCGAAGTAGGCTCTGAAGGAATGCCTGTAATCAAGACTACATTAATCTCATGTTTTTCAAGATCTTCCATAATCTTATCTAAATATCCACTTCTTTTTAAAGATGCTTCTCCTGTTAAAAAAATAAATTTAGAACCTATATTTTTAAGTTCGGAACCTAAGGTATTTATACTTCCTCTACCATAGAGGATCTTTTTAGGAAGCTCTAATGTATAAAACATATCCTTTCCCCCTCTTTTTCCCCTTTAAAAAATTCATTGCGGTATTATTGTAATTATTATAATATAAACAGTAAAAATATAAAAGGAGATTTGTTATGAAAACTATTAAAAATAAATATGCAGATATTTTAGGACTCATAAGCTTAATAATGAGTTTTGTAATTTTTCTTTATGCCGCAATCTTCTTCTTTACTTATAAATGGTAAATTATGGAAGAGGAAATTTTATTAAATCCACCCGATGAGAAAACTGTAATCTATCGTACCCTTTGTCTTGCTGTACTTCTTACAAGAGCACAAGCCGAAGCTATATATTTATCTTCTCCCGACAAAGAGATATTACATATTGAAAATGGATTCTTTAGTGAAGTAAAAGACTTAGTAGAAGAAGAAAATCTGCTTCCATACTTCACTGAAAAAGAAAAGAATCTATTAAACAAGGAGATGGGTACATGGGATGAAGAAGAAGCTCTCCTTTCTTTCAGTTATTTAGAATCTCTTGGTGTACTCTTATGGTCCCTTTCCTTCATAGAGAGCCTTCCTCCTTATGAGAGAGGATTTCGTCTTAATGATGTCTTAGAATTTACTAATACCATTAGATCCATAGATGAATTTAAAGGGCGAGCAAAACTTCGTCCATATAAAGAGATTACAAAAGAAAGAGAAAAGGCAGAGCTTTGGTATTTCCGATGGAAACTTAAAAAGATGGAAGAGGAAGAGTACAAATTAGGGAAAGAGCAGTCTTATAAAGAAGCTATAAGAATAATTGCAGAAAAAGCCTATAAAGAAGGTGCCATTCTAGAGATTATAGAGAATGATTTTCCTGTAAATGGAGAACCTTTTCCAAAAATAAATAAAGAAGACTACATCTTTCTAACAGGTGTAATCATAGAAAGATATTTAACTCTTAATTGGCTATGTGGATACTATAGATCTTGGGAAGATAGAAAAGAAATTTAACCTATCACCTCCAGCTTTACAGGAGAAAAAATCCCATAAGGATATATTACATAATCATCAGTATACTCATATTCATTAGGTCTAAAAGAATTTGCACTTACAAAAGGAATCCTTCTCTCCCTATGATGAAGAGGTCCAAACATATTTCTTAGGCTTCCTACTAACTCAAGCTCTATGACATTTTCTCCATCTTTTAAAAAGTCAGTAATATCTAACTTATAATACTTCCATGGAATAAAGCCTGCCTCTTTTCCATTAACTAAAACTCTTATAAAAGCCGCTGAGTAATCCTCTAAACTTAAAAAGATCTTTTCAGATTTTGGCTTCCCAATCTCTATCTTCTGAGAATAGGTTATACTTCCTCCATAATAAGGATAGCCTTGCAGACACCAGTCCCCTAAGTAAAGCTTATTTTTCTCCTTGGTAATTTCTCTCTCCATACTTACTCCAAAATCTCCAATGATAAACATATCCTCAAGTTCTGTAGCATTTTTATAATGACACTCAAACAAAAGCTCATTTTCACCTAAGATAAGATTATCAAGAAGTATCTTCTTAAAAGCCCTATCTATAAACCATCCTTTTTCCTCTATAGGGATCTCCTTTCCATTAAGGATTATTTTAGAAAAGTCTTTTATATTTTCTGTGACAAGATATACTTCTTTCTCTGGCATATCACTTACTACAAAACTTAAATGAAGCTCTACCTTTGTATTATCCTTTGGATGAGGTATATTTACCCATTTCCATCTCTGCACCCCATTATTTAGATCAATATTAATCATACCTAACTTTTCCCTTATATTCCTCTGAGCAATCCATATAGGAGAAGTATTAGACCAATCTTCATCCATAAATCTATACTGACATTTATCAAGAACAAGCACATTGGGACTTTCCCTCTTAAATTCAAAGGTAGGATGTAGATATAATGCTACTTTTGATCTCTTTGGTCTTTCTATACTCCCCATCTCATTGGGATACATTACAAAGAGCTTAGATTCCGAAGGACCAAATTTTGTCCTAAGATGTTGGTATTCCTCTGTGGCAAGAGAAAATTGGTTCCTTACTTCTCCTGATAGAAGATCCCATTCCTCAATCCTTCCTTCTCCTAAAAGATAAATATTTACCTCATATTCTCTTTCTCTATCATTATTCACAATGAAAAAAATCTTTTTACCATCATACTCCCTTTCCATATATAGAAATTGTTCTGTCTCTTGCCCTGCAATATCTTTAATAGCAATTCTTCTGGGAATTACCTCCTCTATAGATTCCATCAATGCTCTACTTCCTGTTAAGCTTATAGTATTTTCATGATCCAAAAGTTTTTCAATTAAATCTTTATTTTCTTCTTCATCTACGTATTCAAGGGTAGGTCCAAGAATAATAATCTTCCCACCATTTTCCAAAAATTCCATAAGAAGAGAAAGAGTAGACTTCCTGATGGTAAGCATAGGAGGAAGTATAACAAGTTTATACCTTGCTTCCCCTACAACAAATTCTTTTCTCTCTGTATCTACTTTCCCATATCTTTCTATTATGCTTTCATCTCCCAGATCAAAATCATAATGTCTTCCCAAAAATGCCTTTACTATACGTTGAAATTCTTCTCCTCTCTCTTGTGGAATACTCTTATCTTTTCCATTAAATTCACACCAACTGCTTTCAATAGGATGCAGAAGTAATATATCCCTTACAGGCTTTCCTAAGGTAAGGATATAAGAAAGCCTTGCAAAATAATCTTCTACAATCTTTTGATACTTCCATGCAGAATTATAATTGAAGAAAGGAGGATAATCTCTCTTCCTACATCCTCTTAAACTATAGAGGAAAAGATGCTGACATCTCAAATTAACCCCAAGAGCATATTGCCAATCACCCACATGTTTCTGTCCCTCAAAGGTAAACTCCCAGCCTGTACAACCATAGGTCTCTGATATCACTCGTTTTTTACCAAGCTGATTTGCTACACTTGATGCCTGTTTAACTGTAAGAAACTCATATCTACTTTCTGTAAGGATATCCACACCAGGTATATCCATATATTCATAGTGGGGCATAACACTTCCTGAACAAAGAATTGTATGAGGAAAATTATCCTCTTCTAAATAATGCCCAGTAAATAGCAGATTATGTTCTTTACACCATTCACTTATCTGTTTTGTATAACTCTCCACATAAAGCTCTGAGATCGTCCTCCAAAAATCATATCTTGCTTTTATAGATTTTTCTCCATGGAAGAATACAAAAGGTGCTACATCAAAAAAATCATAACCTCTTTTGTCTTTAAAGTATGCTGGGAAAATATCAGTCCAAGGCAATATATAATCCCCTGAAGGTCCTTCATTCCATAAGAAAGGGAAAATATTAGGTTCATCAGTAAATATGCCCTTTACTACTTTTCCAAAACTATCTTTTAATCTTTCAAAATAAACATCATGGGTTGCCTCTAAAAAGGCTTTTACACTTTTAGGATTTAGATTATCAGAATAGCTATCTCCGTTATACCAATCACTCTTTGGTCCTATCACTCTTCTTAAAATAAGTGCCACTTTACCTTCAGGTACTAAAATCTCTTTTACCTCTTTAACCTTTTCTATATTGCTAATCCTATCCTCATTTAGATTAGCAATATAGCATGCAAGCTCATCTCCTTTAATCTCTACCTTATCCCTTAAAATGGAGAGTACCAGAACTTTTACCCTTCCCTCATCTCCAATTTTCTCAGCTACTTTGCCTCCTGCAAATCCTGAAGGCCATCTATCCTCATCATAAAGCCATGGATCCATACCTTCCTGAGAAGCAGCTTTAACCACATCTTCTACGCACTTTAGCCATTCCTCTCCCATATATTCAGTCTCAAGACCCACACGAGAATGCATAAAGAAACCAAAAATTCCTTGCTCTTTAAATGCTTTTGCTTGAGAAATAAGCTCTTCTGAAGAAAGCTTATCATTCCATGACCAAAAAGGAGCTGCCCTAAATTCTTTTTCAGGATTCTTAAATTTCTTCTTTACATCTTCCATAAATTATCCTCCCATTACATAATCTAAAATTCTCTGAGCAATCTTCTGAGATGCACCTTCTTCTCCTACCCTCTTTTTTGCGTTCTCTTTTACCTCTTCCAATAATCTTTCATCTTTATATATCTTTACAAAAATATTTGGAATCTCCTGAGGCGTATCCACAAGGAAAAGACAAGGACCTAAAAACTTCTTCTGAGCTTTAGCAAACCTATATATATACTGAGGACCTTTTCCAGGAATGGCAATAGCAGGTTTCCCAAGCCCTACAAACTGCTCTGTAGCAGTACCTGCCATAGCAATTCCTAAGCTTGCAACATTAATACAGTCAGAGAATATATCAGTTACAATCAAATAACTATTCCTTTTTTTATATAGGATCTGCCTATCCCCCTCTTTTACCCTTTCAAAACCTTTTTGAATTAATATCTCATCTATCCTCTTCCAAGAAACACTTCTTGCAAGAGAAGTAAGAAAGAGAAACATTTCAGAAGAAATAGAAGAGATTAAGCTATCAACACCTTCAAGAATGACCGAGAAGTTATAATAGGCTTCTGGAATCCTTGAGCCAGGAAGAAGGATAACCTTATAGAAATCTTCAAAACCTGAAATATCCAATATATTTTGTGGCTTAAGTCTATCCATTAGAGGATTACCTAAATATTCAGAGTTTACACCTGCCTTTTTCAAAACCTGGTTAGTTAAATTTTCACGGCAAAATACTGATTTACAATTTTTATTTTTCATAATGTGTAATTCCAATCCACTATATACCTTCTTAGCCAATCTTTGTGCTTGACTTTGAGAGAGATTTTCCATAGATATATCTTCATCACAAACTGTATAAATAGACTTCTCCATATTTATATTCACAAAGAAATAAGGTCTTTTAGTAATATAAGAGAAAGCTAAAGGTACGATATCTCCTATTGCAATTACATATCCTTCTTCCTTAGCCCAATTTTTCATCTCTTTATATTTCTCCCAATGAACCTTTAAAAGCCCTGCATTAATATCATCAAAAAGGGTCTTTAGATCCCTTATAAATCCACCTGAAGGCATCATCTTGAGAGGTCCTTTTATAGGAATATTATTTTGGATATAAAGTTTTCCTTCACCTACTAAAGGGATAGCAAGGATATCAATATGAGGATACAAATTTTGTAACTCTTTTATTATATTTACAGCTACATAGTCCTCCCCATATCCATTACTCAAAGCTAAAAAACGAATTTTTTTCATAAAAAGAATACTATCTCCTTAATAGAAATCACATTAAGTCAATGCTCTATTATAACAGATTCTTGTCTCCCCCATTAATTTTTGTTATAATTATTTTGGATATTTTGGTTATTTTGGAGAAAGGGGAGGGAAAATAAATATGATTAGCGAAACCATAAAGAGAAGAACCTTGAAAAATATTTTGGATCTTGTCACAAATGTCTCTGATGAAACCATTATTAGGGCAGTTGATATAGGAGAAAAATTCTTTACCGATGAAAACACAAGACGTTATACTCAAGGGGTTAAAAAAGCATTTAAAGAAGGGCATCCTTCACTTACCCTTGCAAAAAATGGTTTAAAAAGACTCTCTAAAAATGCAAAAGATAAAGCAATTGAGAACTTCTTTATAAATGCAGGAATATTAGGGTCACAAAAACAGAAAGAATTAACTAAAAAATACGGCTTTGGATTGCCTTGGCTTCTTGTTATAAGTCCCACAGCAAGATGCAATCTTAATTGTGTTGGCTGCTATGCTGGTAGATACGAAAAAAATGAAGGTCTATCCTTTGAAGAAGTAGATAGAATACTAACAGAGGCAAAAAATGATCTCGGAATCTACTTTGTAGTAATCTCTGGAGGAGAACCTTTTGTTTGGAGTCCTCTTTTCAAAACATTAGAAAAGCATAATGATATGTACTTCTTAATCTATACAAATGGAACTCTAATTACAAAAGACGTAGCAGAAAAAATATCAGAAGTTGGGAACTGCGCTCCTGGAATATCTATTGAGGGATTTGAAAAGGAAACTGACCAGAGAAGAGGAGAGGGCACATTCAAAAAGATTATGGCTGCAATGGATAACCTAAGAGAAGCAGGAGCTGCCTTTGGATTCTCTGCAACTGTTACAAAAAATAACAGTGAGATTATATCTTCCGATGAATTTATTGATCTTATGATAGAAAAAGGATGCCTCTTTGGATGGTACTTCCAGTATGTACCTATTGGAAAAAATCCTGATGTAAGCTTAATGTCAACTCCAGAACAGAGAAATAGATTAAGAGAAAGAATTAATGAAATTCGTGAGACTAAACCCATATTTATTGGAGATTTTTGGAATGATGGACCTCATGTAGGTGGATGCATTGCAGGAGCAAGACCAGGCGGTTATTTCCACATAAATAGTAATGGTGACGTGGAGCCTTGTGTATTCTTACAATTTGCTGTGGATAATATAAAGGGGAAAAAGCTCTTAGACGTAATCCAGTCTCCATTCTTTAAAGCCTTACAAGATGCTCAACCTTATTGTGAAAACAAAAATTTACTAACGCCCTGTGCCTTAATTGATAACCCCCAATATTTAAGGGATATTGTTACAAAATTCAATGCCAAACCATCTTATAACGGAAGCTATGACGTAATAATGAGAGAAGATATCTGTAAATTCTTAGATGAATACTCCAAGGCATATAAGAGTATTACAGATCCCATATGGGAAAGTGAACTCTCTTCAAAACATAAATGCTGGAAAGATAAGCTGCAAGTAGGGAAAAACGCTTAATCTCCATACTGCATCTTAATTAAAGAGACTTCTTAGGATAACATCTGATTAAAAAGTCTCCATCAATTGAAGACTATTAAAGGTATTCTTGGCTTATCTGCAAACAAAAGATATTAGCTTGAAAAACTTAGTGATAGTTTGATAAAAACATCCATAGCTATTGCGAGGATTTAGTAAAGAAATTAAAATAGAGCCTATGGGAAAAGAGAGGAAAGATTCAGAAGTTTTTAAATTATTCGGCTTTCTTTTGGGGATAGGTGGAGGAACCCTAAGTTTTCTCTTATATTTTTTTTATAGAATCCCATTCTTTAA
>JAKOUL010000039.1 GCA_029776735.1 Dictyoglomota bacterium | reverse complement strand
ATGATAGAGGCACTGGATCTTGCTGTGGGAGAGCTTGTCTATGGGCTTGGAGAAAGATTTGGTGCATTTGTAAAGAATGGTCAAACAGTGGAGATGTGGAATGCTGATGCAGGAACAGTTTCTGATCAAGCCTATAAGAATGTTCCTTTTTATGTTACCAATAGGGGCTACGGTTTGTTTGTAAATCATCCTGAGAAGGTTTCCTTTGAAATAGCCACAGAAAATGTGGAAAGAGTGCAGTTTAGTGTGCCAGGAGAAAATATAAATTATTTTGTTGTAGGGGGAGAAAATTTAAAAGAAGTTTTAGGAAATTATACAAAACTCACAGGGAAGCCTAAGATGCCTCCTGATTGGTCCTTTGGACTCTGGCTTACTACTTCTTTTATTACTGATTATGATGAAAAGACTGTGACAAGTTTTATAGAAGGGATGAGGGAGAGAAATATCCCATTGCATGTATTCCATTTTGATTGCTTCTGGATGAAGGAATATCATTGGGTAGATTTTGAATGGGATGATAGAGTATTTCCAAATCCTCAAGAGATGCTTGCGAGATTAAAGGATAAAGGGCTAAAGATATGCGTATGGATGAATCCATATATAGCTCAAAGATCAAAGCTTTTTGAGGAAGGAAAAGAAAAAGGCTATCTTTTAAAGAAACCTGATGGTAGCTGTTGGCAGACTGATGATTGGCAACCAGGTATGGGGATTGTAGATTTTACAAATCCTGAAGCGAGAGAGTGGTTTTCTGAAAAGCTTAAAAGGCTTATAAAAATGGGTGTAGATGTTTTTAAAACAGATTTTGGAGAAAGAATTCCTACAGATGTAGTTTATTATGACGGATCTGATCCTCAAAAGATGCACAATTTTTATACCTATCTTTATAACAAAACAGTATTTGAAACTTTAGAAAAAGAACTGGGAGAAGGAAATGCTATAGTCTTTGCAAGATCTGCTACAGCAGGAAGTCAAAAATTCCCCACTCATTGGGGCGGAGATTCTCTTTCTACTTATGAATCTATGCTAGAGACGTTAAGGGGTGGACTTTCCTTAGGACTTTGTGGATTTGGATTCTGGAGTCACGATATTGCAGGATTTGATAGCTCTGCTACTCCTGATCTTTATAAAAGGTGGGTAGCTTTTGGTCTTCTCTCCTCACATAGTAGGCTTCATGGAAATTATGAATATAAAGTGCCATGGCTCTATGATGAAGAAGCAGTAGATGTATTAAGATTTTTTGTAAATTTAAAATGTACTTTAATGCCTTATATATACGCAAATTCAGTAGAATCAGTACAAAATGGAATCCCATTGCTCAGGGCTATGATTCTTGACTTTCAAGAAGACCCCACCTGTCATTACTTAGATAGACAGTATATGTTTGGAGATGATCTATTAGTAGCTCCAGTGTTTTCAGAAGATGGAGAGGCAGAATATTATCTACCAGATGTGGGTATATGGACTAATCTTATAACAGGAGAAAAAAGAGAGGGTGGAAAATGGTATAAAGAAAAGTTTGATTATTTCTCTCTTCCTCTTATGGCAAGACCAGGAAGCATTATACCTATTGGGAATAATAAAGAGAAACCTGACTATGATTATACTAATAATGTAACATTATATGTATTTGAACCTAAGGACAAAATAGAGTCCTTAGGGGTTGTATATAACCAGAAAAAGGAAATAGAGCTTAAGGTAAGACTTATCAAAGAAGGGAATAGAATAAATATTCATATAGACAAGGATTCTGGAAAAGCCTTCTCTATACTTCTTTTTAATACTTTTGAGATAAAAAGTGTCTTAGGAGGAAAGGGAGAGAAGAAGGAGAAAGGAATACTAATAACTCCTGATAAAGGGATAAAAGAGATAGAAGTAACACTTTAAATATATGAATAGGGCAGGAATGAAAATTCCTGCCCTTGTTAAATTAAACGAGAGATTTCTTCTATAAATAGAGGACAAAACTCTAAAAACTTCTTGTAATTCTCATAAACTTTTGAAGGATCAATTTTAATATATTCATGTGCTAACACATTCCTGAAGCTTCCCATTCCCTTCATTTTTGCATATAGTTCCTTAGAGATTACGCCTCTTAATTGAAGCTCTTTTAATGCTTCTTCATAGGTGGAAGGATAATACTTGTATTTTGATGCAAGGATGTGATTAGCGATATCTAAAATAATATTAATTCCTGCTAAAAGTCCTCTTTCAATAGTCCACCTGATACTTAAGTTCTGCTTAAATTCCTCTTCTGGAATATCTTTATACTTTTCAAGTTCTGAGATAACCTTTGTAAACTCTATAATGTTTTCTTGTATTAAGCTCTTATCAAAGGTCATAAAAATCCCTTTTTTATCATTTCAATTTCTTTCTTCCTTAGCACTTCCAAATCGCAACATTCTCTTAATATTTTCATCTCATAAGAATTTTCTATCTTTGTACTTTTTGAGTATATAAGCTTTCCTGTCCTTAGAATATGAAGAGCAGAGAAGGGAGAAACTGCAGAAAGGTCAAGAAGATCTATCCTCTCAGTACTTAAATAGCTTTTAAGTGATTTTAATAGCTCAAAATAATCTCCCTCAAGAAGAACTGCGATATCTATATCTTCAGGATTTTCTTTCTCTTCAAAGGATCCAAAAATATATGCAAGAAGAACTCTATTCTTATCAAAAATCCCTTTCAGATTTTTGACCCTTTCTTTTGTATCTGGAGGGAGTGGTGGAAGATCTTTGTACTTTTCTTTTATCCCCATATTTTAATTATATCATAAGCATATGGTTGGATGTTATAATTTAAAGGTTAAAACAAAAAGAAGAGGGGTGGCTTATGAAAAATATAAATCTGCCAGAGGGTCCTTTTAAGCCTGAGTGGGAATCGTTAAAAAATTACAAAATACCTGAGTGGTATAAGGATGCTAAGTTTGGTATATTTATCCATTTTGGGGTATATTCGGTACCTGCTTTTGGAAATGAATGGTATTCAAGAAATATGTATGTACAAGGTACACCTGAATATGAGCATCATTTAAAAACTTATGGGACCCAAAAAGTATTAGGGTATAAGGATTTTATTCCTCTTTTTAAGGCAGAAAAATTTGATCCTTATTCTTGGGCAGATCTTTTTAGAAAAGCAGGGGCAAAATATGTGGTGCCAGTAGCTGAACACCATGACGGATTTGCAATGTATGATTGTAGCTTTACCAGATGGTGTGCTACAAAAATAGGACCTAAGAGAGATATCATTGGTGAGCTTGCAAAGGCAGTAAGAGAAAATTTTCTTACCTTTGGTGTTTCCTACCATAGAGCAGAACATTGGTGGTTTTTTAATGAAGGGATGAAATTTGATAGTGATGTGAGGGATAAAGAGTATTTTGATCTTTATGGACCTGCGCAGCCTGAGACTATGCAACCTACAGAGGATTTTTTAAATGACTGGTATCTGAGGCTTACAGAGATTGTGGATAAATATCAACCTCAACTTATATACTTTGATTGGTGGATAGAACAGCCAGCCTTTGAGCCATATCTTAAGAAATTTTTTGCTTATTATTATAACAGGGCTTGTAACTGGGAAAGAGGTGTAGTGATAAACTATAAATTGAATGCTGTCCCCAGAGAATGTGCAGTATTTGATATGGAAAGAGGAAAACTTTCTGATATAGATCCTGTTTATTGGCAGACAGATACTTCTATCTCTCGGCTTTCCTGGGGGTATATTGAAAAAGATGTGTATAAACCTGCAAAGGAGTTAATTTGGGAGCTTATTGATGTAGTTAGTAGAAATGGAAATTTATTACTTAATGTGGGACCAAAGGCAGATGGTACAATTCCAGAGGAAGCAGAGAAAACTCTTCTTGAGATTGGAAACTGGCTTTTGATAAATGGAGAAGCTATATATGGAACAAGACCATGGAGAATATATGGAGAAGGACCTACAAGAGGAGAAGCAGGATCTTTTAGTGAAAAGCCTACAACTTATACTTCTAAAGATTTTCGTTTTACTACAAAGAAGGATGTCCTTTATGTCATATTGATGGAGAAGCCAGAGGGAGATGAGATAGTAATAAAATCCCTCGGAAAAAATTTCCATGTATTTAATAGGGAAATTGTTAGGATAGAACTTCTTGAGAAAAAAGCAGAGGCTAAATTCTCAAGAGAAGATGATGGGGTAAGAATAAAAATTCCTGAATTTGATAAGATTAAATATCCTGCAGTTTTTAAAATCTTCTCATAGATTATGGAATAATAAAAAATTGAATTTTTTTAGTTATTTTCCTACTTTTCTTAAAAGTGATATTAATCTTTCTCTTTGGGATTTTTTATCAAAATAGTACAGGGATAGGGCTATTGGAGTTTTCTTTAAACGAAACTTTTTCCTAAAGCCTTCTAATTCCTTAAAAGAAGGGACATTAACCTCCCATTTTCTATCGTACCTCACATAATTTCTCACAAAAGTATCTATTAGTTTCTTGTCCTTTTCTTCTAATTTTATATAAAACTCTATAAATTCTTCCTGTCTGCTTTGGGGCAAATTCCTTAAAAAGTTTAGTGCAAGGTTTTTCCTTGCAGAATATATAAGGTTTATAGAGTTAAACATATTATTGAAAAATTTCATAAATTCGTAATCCTTTTCAACCTGCTTTATAAACCTTTTCTGATCTTTAATCATTAATTCAAAGAGGCTTTTAATTCTACCCTCTCTTGAAAGATAAAAATTTTTTTCTCTTAAAAGGCTCATATATGTGGAGATAAAAAGAAGATTCCTTTCTTCTATTGGGAGATTTAGAAACTTCTCTAAATTTTCTTTGAAGTTTTTCTCCATCTCCATCTTGATACACTCTGTTAGGAATGGTAGAGGTGATTTTAAGATATCTATAGAAGGATTAAAGCTCTCTATAAACTTTCTTATGGTCGCGTCTTTGACCCTTTGGGTTTTTCCATTTAAAAGTAAGGATAAGTTTCTTGGAGTTAATCCCACTATCTCTGCGGACTCATAAATCTTGCGTTTTCCCAATGTATTTTTTAAATATTTTCTTATCTCTTCGGAATTTTCATAGGTTTTGCTCTTGATATCTATGGAAAATTTTTGAGCAAACTCAAGGGTATTTTTATAATGTTCCCTTGTCCCCCATCCAGATCCTTTTGGAAGCTCTTTTTCCACAGTATTTATTATATTTATAGTCTCAAAAATTGATGGATCCTTTGTGATTTTCTGAACCTCAAGGAGCGTATCTAACACAAAAAATACACAGCCAATCTCTTCTTTATACCATCCTGCAAAGTAGCACGCATTTTTTATTGATCTTAAAGAAAATTTAGGATGTTTTTCTTTTATATACCAACTTGAATCATTTAAAGCTGATAAAATTCCTGTAGGATGAGGGATTTCTTTTGCAATTCTGAAGCCTTCAAAATATAGTGAAATACCCTTTCTTAAATTGTTGTTCTTTATCTCTATTCTCGCCTTTGCTAGTAGTAGGAATAAATAAGAAGATTTATCTAATTTGTACTCCTTACTCCAAAATCTAATTTTTTGAACACTTAAATCTTCATATTTATGAACAAAGTAGTCAGATAGTGTAGGGGCTACAATTTTTCTTGCAAGGGTAGGAATTTTAGCATAGTCTTTTCTTATTCTTTGAAAAAGTGTATCCCCTTCTGGATTTCTTAAGATTTTTAGAAATAGGGTTTTCTCAGCATATAATAGATAAAAAAGAGTTAAATCTCTTTTACAAAGCTTTAAGCCCCTTTCAACTTCTTCTAATGCCTTTTCATAATTATTTTGCCATTCAAATTTCTGGCTCTTAAAGTAGTGTTTCCATGCCTTATTAATATTTTCCTCTAAGATTAAATTAAGAAAAGGTTTTGCTAAAAAACCATATTTAAAAAGTATGTAGGCTGTATTAGGAACTTTCCTATTCATAATGTATTTTTATTATATTAGAGAAGATTGTAAAAAGAAAAAAATTTTTAAAAGTTAAAATCATGTAAAAGTAATCCCTCCAAAGTACATGTTTTAATAATATCATAGAGTAATGAATTTTGAAAATCAAATGAGATTATGAGTATAATAGAACTATAAAATGTGTATAGGAGGTAAAGAAGATGAAAAAGAAGGTCTTAACGATAATTTTGGTAGTTTTATTAACTATTGTTGGTGTAATTTTTGCAGACCCAAGTGAACATGGTAATCAAACTACAAGGATTCCACCAGCTGCTGGAGTAGAGGTGGAGAATTTATCGGAGTAGTTTTTAAAAAATGGGGAGAATTATTTTCTCCCCATTTTTTATGAGTATTCATGAGAAATATTATAATTATTTTTCTAACGTTATTGATGATTTTGTCCCCTGGTATAGGGGATGAAGGTAATAATATTCTTTTAGTGGGCGATTACAAACTTCCCCCCTTTGAATATTTGGATGAAAAGGGTAATCCAAGAGGATTTTCAGTAGATATTGTAAAGGAACTTAGCAGAGAGATTGGTAAAACTATAACTGTAAAGCTTATGCCATGGGATGAGGCAATGAACACTTTAAAAGAGGGAAAAGCTCATGGGATTGAACTCATGAGAATTACTGAAGAAAGGAAAAAGGAATTTGATTTTATCCCATATATAGAAACTCATAGTGTTATTGTTGTTTTAGAAGACTCATCTATCCAGAATTTTGTAGATTTAAAAGGTAAAAAGATCGCTTGTTTTAGTAGAGATGTGGCTCAAAGCTTCCTTCTGGAGATTGGAGAAGTAATACCTGAAATTTCTTCAGAGGAAGTTTTGGCTTCAGTTTTAAATGGGAATGTAGAGGCTGGAGTTGTTAATTATTATGCGGCAAGATGGATTATAACTAAAAATGAATGGCAAGATGAATTAAAAATTCTTCCTGATAAACTTTTTACAAATTACTCTGGCATAGCTCTTCCTAAGGGAAGTCCTCTTCTTTTGGAGTTTCAGGCAGGGATTTCAAAAGTTATGGCAAAACCTGTATATAATGATCTTCTTAAAAAATGGTTTGGAGAAGAGATTATTTTAAAACAAGAATTAAAAAAAGGAGAAGAAACCTCTCGGATTTTAGTCTATATCTTTTCTTTAACCCTTTTAGTCCTTTTAAGTTTTTTAATAAGTAGAAGATTTTTGAAAAGGGAAGTTTATAGACAGACTTTAGAGATTAGAAATTTATTGGATGAGAATAAGAAAAAATATAATGAACTAACTCAAGTTTACAATTTTCTTCGGGAAACAACCTCTAAAAATATAGAAGAGATAGAGGAGATATATTTTGAAAAATTAAAGGAATTATTTCCTAATTGTAAAATAAAATATTTTAAGAAGATTGATGGAAAATATCTTCTTTCTAAATCTTACCCAGAGGAGCCAGAATATACTATTGATCTGAAAAAGTTAGATGAAATGGAGGGAGAGAAATATTTATTTAAAGATTCTGATAATGTTTTATCCTTTGTTGTGGTTGAGGGAAAAGAGCTGGAAGAATCTAAGGAAGCATTTAATATTTTGTCTGAGGAATTGGAACATCTTTTTTTAAATATGGAATCTCAGGAAAAGCTGAGAAAGAGTCAGGAAGTTTCAAGCCTTTTAGATACGTTTTCTTCTTCAACTTATAAAGAATCTATAGTATTAGAAAATTTTTTAAAAAGGATTATCCAAATCTTGCATGCAGATGTGAGTTCTATCGTTTGTTATTTGGAGGAAGAAGGCTTGTTGCTTATAAAGGCATCAGTAGGTTTGTCCGAGGATAATCTGAAAAATACAATTTTAAAACTGGATAAAGAAATCTTAGATAGAATGATAAAACATAGAAAACCATTAATCTTAGAAAATAAGTTTAATGTCAAGTCTGCTATCTGTTACCCATTAATATATGAGAATAAATTTATAGGAATTTTAAATATCAATAGTTTTAATGAATATAGAAGATTCAATGAAGAAGATATCTTAGTAGTTGAAAAAATAGCACCACTTTTGGCGTCAGTTTTGTATAGAGAAGAGTTAGAAGAAAGGATTGAGACTCTTAATAAAGAGGCATTATTTATCCTTGTTGAAGCAATAGAAGCAAGAGATCCATATGTAGGAGGGCATTCCAGAGTAGTAAGAGATCTTTCTTTAAAATTAGGCGAAGAGATTGGATTAGAAGAAAAGGATTTAAAAATATTGGAATATGCAAGTTATCTTCATGATGTAGGGAAGATAAAGGTTCCTGATTTTATATTAAGAAAACCTGAAAAACTAAATGAGGAGGAGTTTGGTATTATAAGAATGCATTCAATTTGGGGAGAGGAAATTGTTAAAAATTTCTCAGTTTTTAAAGGAATTGGTAAGATTATTAGAAATCATCATGAAAGATGGGATGGTAATGGATATCCTGATGGTTTAGCAGGAGAAAGTATTCCTCTTTTTTCAAGAATAATAACCTTAGCAGATAGTTTCCAGGCAATGACTTCTTTTAGACCTTATAAAAGGAAGCTTTCTTTAGAGGAGGCTATAGAAGAGGTCAAAAGATGCAAAGGGACTCAATTTGACCCTAACCTTTCTGAGATTTTTATTGAGATAGCTACCTGTAAAAAAATTATATAGAAAGTCTTATCTTTAGTAAATATCACTTTTTTTCTATATTAAACTCTAAAGATTTATATTTAGAGTTGTATCTTTATTAATTATATTTTCCCTATATTAATTCTAAATAGAGTTATATAGAGATTTGTATTCTTATGGATTATACTTTTACCCATTTCAAGATTCTTAATTGAGTATATTGATTTTTGTCTTATTTTTTTATATAATTTCTTTCAGAAAGAAAGTAGAAAGGGGGTTATATTATGAGGAGATTTTACTTAGGGTTACTTCTTATTGTGCTCTCTCTATTTATTTCAGGTTGTATAGGAAAACCTATTCCGCCAACCCCACCGGATGAGAATTTATTAGGGAATAGCGATTTTTCCAAAGAAATTCTCTACTTAGGGGTAGATATTCAAGATGTAGATACAGGAGACTTTGATACTCAGAAGAATTGGCTATTTAGGACAGGGGATGGGGCAGTAGCTAATGCTAATATAGAAAATGGAGTTTTGAAGATTGAGATCACAAATGGAGGGCCTAATTCTTGGTCTATACAACTTTTGCAATCTCCTGTAAAGATAGAGTATTTAGGAATATACAGGGTAAGTTTTGACGCCTGGGCAAGTAAAGAAAGAAAAGTTGGGCTAAAAGTAGGCGGAAATGCCAATAGAGGATGGACAACTTATAATCCTGGACCATCAGGACAGACAGATCAAACAGGTGGTTATGCAATAAATATTACTACAGAGAAGAAAACTTATACTTTTGAATTTAAGATGGTGAATGAGACTGATGAAAGAGCAAGATTTGAATTTGAGCTTGGGCAAGATGATGGGACAATTTATATTGATAATGTAAAGCTTATAAAAGTTGGAACAGCAGAGCCTCCTGCTCCTCCTCCAAGTTTAGGACAAAAATATTGGTATCAGTTAGTCTGGGAGCAAGACTTTAAGAATATTACAAGCTTAGATGAAAATATTTGGAGCTTTGAAATAGGAAATGGTGGACCAAATCTTCCAGGATGGGGCAATGGTGAATGGGAATACTATAAGAAAGAGAATGCCTATATTGAGAATGGTAATTTAGTAATAGAGGCAAAAAAGGAAACTGTAGTGGCTGATGATAACCAAGATGGAACTTCTGAGACATATAATTATACCTCTGCCAGAATTAAAACTCAGAATAAGTTTAACGTAAAATTTGGAAGAGTAGAAATAAAAGCAAAACTTCCAAAAGGGAAAGGTATATGGCCTGCTTTGTGGATGCTTGGAGAAGATATCACACAAGTGAGCTGGCCTACTTGCGGTGAGATTGATATAATGGAGTTTTTGGGACACGAGCCCAATAAAGTATATGGTACTGCACATGGTCCTGGATATTCAGGAGCAAATGGAAAGGGCGGAAACTATACTTTACCTTCAGGAGACTTTAATCAGGATTATCACATCTTTGCTATTGAGTGGGATCCTGTAGCTATAACGTGGTATGTGGATGATGTGAAATTCTTCCAGATAACAAGACCAGAGATTGAATTTTATGGAGAATGGGTATTTGATCATCCATTCTTCTTAATACTAAATGTAGCTGTAGGAGGTTATTGGCCAGGATATCCTGATGAGACTACAGTATTTCCTCAGAAGATGTATGTAGAATACATAAGAGTATATAAAGGTGTAACCATGGGCTCTATTGATAACGGAAATTTTGACTATCCATTAACAAACGATCAAACTAATGATCCTGATGATTGGTTCTTATGGTATGGATCTCCTTATGGGATGGGTGGAACTGCTTCTGTCAGTATTGAAAATGGAGCAGCAGTTATAAATGTACAGGATATTGGATGGGAGTCATGGCATGTACAGTTTAATCAATGGGTAGGACTTACAAAAGATAAAAAGTATAAGCTTACATTTAAGGCAAAAGCTGAAAAGCCAAGAGATATTAATGTGAAATTCTTACATCCTACATCTTATACTTTATATGCTCAAGGTACCTATAATTTGACTACAGATTGGCAACAGTTTGAATTAACATTTACATTTAATTCGGATGATCCTATGACAAATCTCTCTATGGAATTAGGAAAAACTGCCTCCCCTGCTATAGGAAAAGTCTATATTGATGATGTAAAACTTGAGGAAGTAGCAGAGTAATTAAAGGGTGGGGGGAGATAAACTCTCCCCCCATATCTAAAATTTTTTATTATTCTACATAAACCCATACCTTATTCTTGTATTTAGGGTCAAAAGGATCTATTCCCTTTCTCTTAAATAGTTCACTTATAGTAACAAATTCATATCCTTGTTTTTTAAGTTCTGGAATTATAATATCTAAAGCTTCAGGTGTTGGATGAGGTTCTGGTTGTACATCATGAAGGAGAGTAATACCCCCATCTCTCATACCTTTAATAATATTATCTGCAATCTTTTCTGCTGTTCTGTCACATCCTGCCCAATCAAACCCAATAACTCCACTAATAAAAACTTTGTCAATGTTATCAAACATTACTTGTCCTATAGCAAGATTTGGTGGTCTGAAGAATCTTGGAACAGTGCCAGTGAATTTTTTAATAACCTCATCAGTTTTTCTTATGGATTCTTTAATCTGGTCAGGACTCATCTTATCCATGCTATCCCATGCCCAAGAATGGTTACCTATCTCACAACCTAAAGCAATCATTTCATCTATAACAGGTTTTGTACTGTTATTTACTAATTGTCCTATCACAAAGAATGTAGCTACCACATTATACTTTTTAAGTTTCTCAAGAACTAAAGGAGTGAGTTTTGCACTGGGACCATCGTCAAAGGCAAGGGCACAAAGTTTATTAGGCATTGGATATTCCTCTCCTAAACCTAAATTTAATTGTAATAAGAGGGAAAGCAAAAGTACTATTAAGAAAACCGAGAAAGACTTTTTCATAGGTAGGCCTCCCTTTTTCACCCTATGTTTTCCGGATTATATACTAAGGTAGCAGAACCATAAGTTACATATAACCCCTTGAACTCACTATAAGGATAAGATTCTCCCTTTAACTCACCTGAAATTACTTTCTCTACAGCTTTTATTAAATCAAGAATGTATGAATTAGGAACAGGTTTACAATCCTTTTGAGCTAAATGTCCGTTATATATTTTTTCATATTTATTTAGCCTCCCTTCTAATTTTTTTAAGGTTTCAAGATAGGCTTTTAATGGTGCACATCCAGGAAGATGCATCCATACATGTCCAGCCCCTACGGCATCGCCGCTAAAGAGAAGTTTATTTTTCTCATCTAAGAGCACTATAGAACCTGGTGTATGTCCAGGAGTTTCTATAACCTCAAGGATTCTATCTCCAAGATCAAAAATATCTCCTTCTTTAATATCTATAAAATTAGAATAATCTATTTTTATATCAAAAATTTTTATGAGCTCCTGATCTTTTGGGGACATATATACTTTATCAAAAAGATTTGCTTGCATTATGTGATCCCAATGAGCATGGGATATTACTACTTCAATAGGTTTTTCTGTTAATCCCTCTAAAAATCCTTTAAGATTTCCTGTACCCATTCCTGTATCAAATAAGATGGCTCTTTTGATTCCTTCAATAAGATACATACTATCTTCT